>JAFWEL010000129.1 GCA_017512905.1 Clostridia bacterium | reverse complement strand
GCTCCCTGCCGCAAAAAAGGCCCCGCCCGCGGCGTACACGCCGCCGCGTACGATTAAAGATCGGGGCGCTACCGCCCCCGATACCCCCGGTAAGTTAGCCAAAGGGGAGTTCGTCATCAGCTCGATAAATCAGAATTTACCCGACTGACAGATATGAGATGCCATGACACAACGGGCGTCTGCATAAGGCAGACGCCCGTTTATGTTGGTGCGCAAGGGGGTTAGTTGATTTCCATGAGATCCGTCATGCCGGTGACGACAAAGACCTCCTTGACGACAGAGTTGCAGCCGGTGATCTTCGTCTTGCCGCCCGCCTTCATGTCGCGATGGGCGCGCAGCAGCGTCCTCAGGCCCGCGGAGGAGATGTAATCCAGGCTGCTGAAATCATAGGACAGGGTGTCGATATCCTCCGGCACGGGGATGAGGGCCTTTTCCAGGTCCGGCGCGGAAACCGTATCCAGCCGGCCGCTCACGGTGACTTCCAGCACAGTGCCATTCTTGTTGATCGAATAAGTCATGATGATTGCCCTCCTTGATTATTGCTTTACGGTATTGAAGCGCTTGCTCACGGTGATGTCCACGGTAGTGCCCTGTATGCCAATCCTGATATCGTCGGCCAGCTTCCGGAGAATGGAGCGCTCATAGCCGTCCCAATCCGGGGATTCAAAGGTGTTGAAGGGCAGGTCGGCCAGGATGTCGTTGGGCAGCTCGTAATGCTCGGCGTCGGAGGCCATGGCTTCCTCAAATTTGTCCCTGAGCCTGCCCAGGAAGCTCCTGGCTGCCTCGTTCTTGCGGGATGTGGAGGTAGCGATGAGCTCTGCCCGCTGTTCCTTGTCCAATACCGCGTTGGTGGTCATGTGCAGGTCGGCCTGCGCGGTTTCAAACTCGATCCAGAAGGAAGCCTTCACTTCGCCCGCGATGCTGTGGGCCAGGCTGAGCATTTCCTCGGTGAGCATCTGCAGTTGTATGGCCTCCAGGTCATCCAGTCCCTTGAAGACGGCAACCTTCTTCGCCTGAGCGGTCGCGTTCTCGAACCCTTTGCCGGAATTATCGATGGTGACGATATCTGACCTCATGGTATTAATCCTCCTCTTTGAATATGGTATACTGCGTTATGCCTGGCTGTCTCGCCATTTCATGTTTTATTATACAGGAAAAGTTCGGCAGTTTAAAGGGGGTAGTGAAAATAAATTCCTTTTTCGGGATTCGGGCTGTCGCCGGCGGCGCAGGGGTCACTTATCGTTCGCCCGGCCCGCGTACCACGCCTCGGCCTCGCCGTGGAACCTTTCGACGCAGGATTCCAGCATGTAGAACATGTGGCCGGCGGGATAGTAGCTGAAGGACAGGTTATCCTGCTGCTCCGGGTTCAGGAAGATGTGGCTGAAGACCCATTCAGAGCCGAAGAAGGGGGTGGCCAGGTCGTAATAGCCGCACAGCACCCAGACCTTCAGGAACCGGTTGCTGGACATGCACTTGTAGATGCTGTCCTCCTGGGCCACAAACCGGTTGTCCCGGTTAAAGCTCCATTTTTCGTTGACACTGTTGGAGATGGATTCATAGAACCGGTCCGTCTTGTAATTCAGCTCCCGGGAAAGGTAGTCGACACATACGTCGGTGAATGCCTCAGTGATGCCGGTGGACGAGGGGTCGTTCGACCCCATGCCCAGATCGCCTGCCATGATTGGACCGGTATAGCGGCTGTCGATCCTGCCGACCATCAGGTCCTGGTCGCCCAGCAGCTCCGGGCAGAAGTTGTCCATGGAGACGCGCAGGTCGTTCTGGAGTATGAAATCCTTGCTGAGGCCGATGAAGTCCGCCATGCGTGAGGCGATGTCGTCCTTCCGGGCGTCGGTCAGCCGCGTACCCTGGTAGAGCGCGGACAGATAGTCCCCGGCGGCAAAGGCGCGGGCCTCTTCCAGCAGCTCCTCCAGGGTCATGTTCTTGTACGGGTCGCCAACCTTGCCGTGATACCAGGCGGTGGCGGCGTAGGTGGGCAAGTAGCTGACGTAAGGCATTTCGTTCCCGGGCGAGAATTCTATGGCGCTATAGTCATTGGCACTTGACACCAGCATCAGCCCGTTCATGTTCATGTGGCAGACGTCGATCAGGTATTCGCAGACGCCCACGGCGCGGGTGGTGCCGTAGGATTCCCCCGCCAGGTAGCGGGGCGAGGCCCAGCGGTCATAGCGGCTGACGTAGAGTCGGATGAACTCGCCCACGGAAGCGAAGTCGTCTTCGAGATTATAGAAGTTCTCCTCCGGCGTTCCGGGCAGCGCGCGGGAATAGCCGGTGCCCACCGGGTCGATGAAGACCAGGTCCGTCAGGTCCAGTATGGAATAGGGGTTGGGCTTGTATCCCACCGGAATGCCATCCAGCATGCCCTCAGCGTTGACGTCGATGCGCTGGGGCCCCAGCAGCCCCATGTGCAGCCACAGCGACGCGCTGCCCGGGCCGCCGTTGAAGGCGAAGGTGATGGGGCGTTGGGCGATGTCCTCCACGCCGTTGGCGGTGTAGGCGGTGAAATAGATCTCGCATTGGCCGAGATTCGTGGACATGACCATGGTGCCCGCGGTGGCGGTATAGTCAAGGGTCTTGCCGTTTATGGTGGCGCTGTGTTCGGTGACGGACAGGTTGTCCCCGGGCAGGGCGCCGGCCTCCCCGACCGCCTCCTGTGGGGCGGCGCCATCCCCAGTCGCCTCGGCCAGGGCTTCAAAGCCGCCGAGCAACAGCGCGACGCTCAACAGCATGCCCAGCCATTTCATCCAGTGCTTCATGTGACTCATCTCCTTGTTCTGAAAGGAATATATTCAATCCTATTATACCATGGGAATCGGCAGGAATCAAATATTATCCTCGCGCTCGCATTGAAGGCCTGGCGGTCGACGCCCGGTTTCACAGGCGTATCCCTGTGGCAACGGGCCTTTTAGTGCTAAGTTTTTATTGAGCCGCTGTTTATACTGTGGGAATATGGTATAATCTTGACCGGGAGCGATTGTCGTCGGAGGAGACGTCGGTGGCATGGCCGGCAACCCTGTTTCCGAGGCTGCGATATGGGAGAATTGGAATGATTACGAACAAGACGAAGTTTGATGAATACATCAGCGAAGAAGTGAGCAAATACAGGGGTAAGTACCGTCCGTTGCGTTCGGGCATACTGCGGCGGCTGTTTGTCAGGAAGCTGGCCTGCGGGCGCATCCATCCGAACCCCGACGATGAGTTCTGCGACCCGAAGATCGGCCCAAACTATGAGATTGTTTCCCGCTATTCAGAGCAGATCAGGGAGGCCAGGGTGAAGGATCGCAACCCCAAGCTCTTTGAAGAGCGGGTCATCATCGAGAGGATCTATCCGGACGGCTACATACTGCTCAACGGACACCATCGCTGGGCCGCCGCGATTCGCATGGCCCTGCCGAAGCTTCGGGTGAAGGTGGTCAACCTGACCCAGGTGAGCGACATCCATGAGATGCTGCGCAACGCGAAGCATGAAAAGCGGGTCACGCTGGACCTGGACGAGGTGGTATTCGCGTCGGACCCGGCCGAGGAGGCGGAAAAGCCGCTGCCCTTTCCCCTCAGCCTGCGCTATAAGGAGCGGCTGCGGCGGGGCATACCGGCCCTGTTTCACTATTTGAAGCGGGAAGGCTATGACATCTGGGTGTATTCCGCCCGCTACTATTCGATGGATCACATCCAGCGCTTCTTCGGGTTCTATCGCGCCTGGGTGGACGGCGTGGTGACGGGCATGGGCCGAAAGAGCCGGGAGCTCCAGGGGAACCGGAAGAAGCTGGAAGCCATGATCGCGCAAAAATACCCCCAGACGATCCACGTTGACAATGGCGCGCTGCTGCGCATCAACAGCCAGACCCGGGATTATGAGGAATTTGCGCTGTCCGGGAATCCCGCCACCTGGTCGCGGGAGATTATGGAAATCATAGGAGCGTTTGAAAAGACATGATGGATCAGTCAACGGCCAACAAAATGCGGGTCTCCTTTGATCTGGATGAGGTGCTGTTCGTCTCTCCGGTAACCCACAAGACGGAGCCGGCGCTGGTGTTCCCGCTGAATCGGATTTTCAAGGAGCGGCTCCGGCTGGGTACGCCGGAGCTGATCGGCCGGCTGCAGAAGATGGGCTTTGAGGTGTGGGTCTATACCTCCTCCTTTCGCACCGAGCGCTACATCCGGACGCTGTTCAGGCTCTATGGCGTGCGCTTTGACGGCATCGTCAATGGCACCCGCCACCTGAAGGAGGTCCAGCGCAACAACAAGACGGTCCTGCCGCAGAAGCTGCCGAACCACTACCGCATCTCGCTGCATGTGGACGACGAGACGGTCATCTGCACCCTGGGCCGCCAATACGGCTTTCGCACTTACCAGCTGGACGCCCAGGACGACGACTGGAAGGAGAAGATCATCGCCCGCGCCGAGGAGATCAGAAAGCTGGACAACCAATAGCCGCGGTGGGGTCAGCGCCGCGAATCGACGCTGTCCCTGTAGTCCCCGGGCGTGGTGCCGGTGAGCTTCTTGAAATTCCTGGAAAAGTGGCCGAGGTCGCTGTAGCCGCACTGCTCCGCCACCTCGTGGATGCGCAGGTTGGAATGGCCCAGCAGCCACTTGGCCCGGTCGATGCGCATGCCGTTGAGGATTTCCAGGAAGCTCTGGCCGGTGTGCCGGTTGATGAGCTTGGACAGGTGCCACTGGCTGACGTACACCTGGTCGGCGACGTCGCCGAGGCTCAGCCGCTCGGCGCAGTGGGCCCGCATGTAATCCATGGCCTTGCGCACGATGTAATTGCCGGCCGGGTTGGGCGTCTCTTCCGCTTCCGGCGTTTCGGAGCCTTTCTCACCGGCGGTGGGACCAACTGTAGCGGAGGTTTCGCCCCCGACGGAAGGTCCGCCCCCGACGGAAGGTCCGCCCCCGGAATCCAGCCGGGCGATCATCGTGCGGATGGCCTCGTCCAGCTCATCCATACGGCTCGGCTTCAGAAGGTAGCGGCATACGCCCAGGTTCAGCGCGGTCTGGGCGTATTCAAAGTCCCGAAACGCCGTGAGCACGGTGATCTGAAGGTTGGGGAACTCGCTGCGCAGCGCGGCGACCATCGTGAGGCCGTCCATGTTGGGCATGCGTATGTCCGTCATCAGTATGTGAGGTTGTACCCGGCGCACCAGCTCCAGCCCCTCCCGGCCGTTGGAGGCTGTGCCGCTGACCGTACAACCCAGCTTTTCCCAGGGGACGACCCTCGATAGCCCCTCGATAATCATGCGCTCGTCGTCCACCAGTACCACGCGATACATACACTACGCCTCCTTCGGCATAAGACGCTTGCAATGTCGAAACGCAACGCAGGTCCTTGGGGCATGAATCTATGGCCCCCAAGGACCGGTCAATTCAACGCGGCAGCAGATGGCGGCGCAATCTGTGCGCCGAACGGCGCGAGGGCCATCACCCGTGCCCAGCATTCCTCCGCCGTCATATCGCCCACGGCCACTGCCGGAACGCACTCCAGCAGCCAGCGCTCGCGGGCGTTTTTGTTCATGTCGTCCTGTATGGGGCGCACCATGTCCGCGGTGCGCGCCGCCATGGCGTCGGCGGACTCGGCCAGGGCCCCGGTGACCTCCTGAGCGGCGAGGCGCTTCAGGTGGTCGGGCCGGGTCAGCCAGCCGAGGAGCGCCACCGCCGCGTCCCGGCGTGATGGGTCGTCCCACACCCGCCGGGTCAGGTAGAAGCCCATGGACACGCCGCCGATGATCGCGGTGCTCTCGCCATCCGATGACGGCATGGGCATGACCACCGTGGTGTCCATGCTCTGCGCGGGAAGGGAATTCACGAACCAGCTGCCGTCGATCTGCATGGCGGCCTTTTTTTGTCGGAACAGCTCGCTGGTGACGGCCTCCGAGGTGTTCAGCGCGTTTTCCGGGAACGCCCCCAGGGTGTACAGGTGGTGGATCAGTTCCATGCCCCTGTGCCAGCTCCGGGGAACCTCGTCGAGGGCCGTGGGACGTGACGTGTATTCCTCTGGGCTGGAGGCCGCCAGCACCGCGCACTCGGCCAGGTAGTGGGGGATGTCCGACAGGGACACCGAGATGGGCACGACGCCGGCTTCCCTGAAGATGGCGACGGCCGCCTCCAGGTGTTCCCAGGTGTCCGGCAGCGGCGCGCCGTACTGCTCGAACAGGTCGGTGTTCACGAACAGCCCCTCGAAATAGGGTCGCAGCGGTATGGCGTAGACGTTGCCGTCCGCCTCCCGGAGAATGTCGCTCTCCGGCAGCGCCAAGTCGGGATAGGCGGCGTTGATCTCCGATAGGGGCACCATCTTGCGCAGGATCGGTGCGGAGTCGGCGCTGCAAGCGAAGAAGAACAGCAGGTCCGGCTCGTTGCCCGCGGCGAAATCGCTCAGCACGCTGGCCTTCCAGCTCTCATCGCTGGTGCCGGAATTGTCCTCCACCACGTTGCCGCTCTGGGCTTCGTACTCCCGCAGCAGCTCCACATAGGCCAGCGCCGAGGCGTCCGTGCCTCCGAAGGCGCTGACTGTGCGCAGGGACACGGCCCGGGCGGGGAGGGCGAGGCATATCAATATCGCGATCAGTGCAAGCGCTCTTTTCATCGTTCATCCTCCTGTGGCACGTCCAGCGTGACATGGGTGTTGCCGTCGGCGTCGGATGCCACGGCAATGCCCGCCCTGCCGCCGTAGATCAGGTGCAGGCGGGTGCAGATGTTGGAAAGGCCGATGTGGCTGCCGCCCAGGCTGTCCCCCCGCAGGGCGGCGTCGATGCGCCTGCGGTCCTCGGGGGAAATGCCCCTGCCGCTGTTGACGACCTCCACCCGCAGGCAGGGACCCCTGCGGCGGCAGCACAGCCGGATCGCGCCGCCACCCTGAGGGGCGATGCCGTGCTCCACGGCGTTTTCGATCAGCGGCTGGAGCGTCAGTACCGGCACCGTGGCAGTGAGCGCGGCGTCGTCGATTTCCATCTGGGTGGTCAGCCGGTCGCCGTAGCTCAGACCCACGAAGTAGAAGTAGGCCCTTGCGACCTCCAATTCCTCCTTCAGCGTCACAATGCGCCGGTCGTTTCTGGACATACTGGCGTTCAGCAGTACGCTCAGCGATTCCACCATCGCCGAGATGGTCTCGGAGCCCTCGATCCGCGCCTCCCAGTTGATGGATTCCAGGGCATTGTTGATGAAGTGGGGATTGATGCGGCTCTGCATGGCCTGGATGCGGGCGTCCCGCAGGGCGATTTCCTCCTTGTAGGTCCTGTCGATCAGCTCCTCCAGGCGCAGGCTCATGCTGGTGAAGGCCTTGCCCAGTCGGCCCAGCTCGTCGTCCCCGTGCATCGGCACGGTGACGCCCAGCTCCCCGGCTTCGATGCGCCCCGACGCCTCCGCCAGCAGCATGATGGGCTTCGATATGCGCCGGTGGACGTATCCCATGGTGATACCCAGCACCGGGATCAGCAGGATCAGCAGCCCCGCCTGGAGCCGCCGGAAGGCGTCGATGCCGCCGTAGAGCCGCCGCCGATCCAGCAGCAGGCCGGCGCGCATGGCGTAGTCCCGGCTGTCGCCAAGCTGCGCGCAGGCGTACATCCCTACGGAGACCGGCGCGATCTGCCCCGGCTGAACCGCGTCCCAGTTCACCACCTCGTCCATGCCGGAAGCGCCCGAGAGGTTCACGGCGTCCATGTCGTCCAGCCGCACGTCCAGCCGGGCGTCCCATTGCCCCGCGACCTCCAACAGCGGCGCCAGCAGCTTTTCCCGGTCCAGCCCCAGCACCAGCATGCCGTAGGGCTCCATGCGCAGGTCCATCAGGTTGCGCACCAAATACAGGTTGTCCCTGATCTGTATGAACCGGCACTGGGTGTCCAGGGTCGCGCCGAGGCGAAGCACCCCGGAGTGGGCCTCGGCCTGGTAGCGGTCGGCGGCGTCGGTGCCGGAGCGGTTCACCAGCAGCAGCTGAGGCGCGTCCAGCGTGAACACCGCCGCGAAGGTGATGGCGGGCTCCCGGCTGTACTTGCGCTCCACATAACCCCGGGCCGTCCGCAGGAACTCGCCGTCGGTGATTGCGCCGGCGTTGCGCTGGGCCATGGCGCTGTCCAGCTCGCCGTCATAGGTGGCAGCGCGGGCCAGCGTGACCACGCGGCTCAGGTTCTGGTCCGTCAAAAGGCGGGAAAACTCCATGCTGCTCAGCAGCGCCGTCTCCGTCTTGGCCTGCTCATCCCGGATCATCTTGCCGCCCATGTAGAAGCCCAGGGTCGTTGCCGGCAACAGGTAGCAGATGAGCATGATCAGCATAAGCTGGGCGCTGATGGACTTGAATATGCGCATGAGCTTAACCTCCGGGAAAGGGAATTGTTTTTGGGCGGTGGGGGAATGGCAAATTCTGGTTTATCGGGGGGATGAACGCCAAACAACAACCCCTGCCGTTCACTTCAACCCCAGGAACTCCGCCGTCAACTTCACCAGCGCCTCCGCGCCCTCCACCGTCCCGTCCTCGGCGAAGATGCGCACCCGGGGCTCGGTGCCGCTGAAGCGGATGATGACCCACGCGCCGTCAAAGTAGACCTTACAGCCGTCCTCATAGCTGACACGGCAAACAGATTTATCGTAGTCGGGCAGTTCGTGATTATCGAAAACCCTCTTCTGGACCTCCGCCTTGTTCTCCGGGGTCAGCGGCCAGTCGTGCTCGGCCACGTGCAGCTCGCCGAACTCGTCAAAGATGTCCCGCACCAGCCGGGAGAGGGGCTTGCCGGTGACGGACAGCATTTCCACCAGCAGCGACGCGGCATAGAGGCCGTCTTTTCCGAAGATGTGGCCCCGGACGGTCAACCCCCCGGAGGATTCGCCGCCAATCAGGGCGTCGTACTGCTGCATCCCGGCGGAGATGTGCTTGAAGCCCACGGGGACCTCGACACACTTTTCCCCGAACTTCTCCGCCACCCGATCCAGAAGATGGGTGGTGGCCACATTGCGCACCGCCGCACCCTTCCAGCCCTTGTACTTCAGCAGGTAGTAGTACAGCAGCACCAGGATCTCGTTGGCACTGACGTAGCGTCCCTGCTCGTCGATCACGCCCAGCCGGTCCGCGTCGCCATCGGTGGCGATGCCGATGTTGGCATTGTGGTCCTGTACCTGGCGCTGAAGGTCCGCCAGGGTGTCCACCGTGGGCGCGGGCAGGCGGCGGCCAAAGAAGGCGTCGTGGGTATCGTGGATCACGTCGATGTCACACCGACAGGAATACAGTATTGTCAGAAGGCCCGTCAGGCTCACGCCGTACATCGGGTCCAGCACGATGCGGGGGCGGTGTTTGCGGATGGCGGCGGTGTCGATCTGTGCCAATATGGAATCCAGGTAGTCATCCCGGGGATCGACGTAAACGATCCTGCCATCCGCGAGACCCTGTTCGAAGAGAATGGTCTTGATCTCATCCCCGGCCATTCCGTTGGCCTCGGCCTGGATCTCGTCGGTGATTTCCTGGAGCGCGTCCCGGCCGCCCCGGGTGAACAGCTTGACGCCGTTCCAGATAGCGGGGTTGTGGCTGGCGGTGATGGCCGCGCCGTAGGGCAGATTCCATGATTTTACCGTGTACATGATTTGGGGCGTCGGCGCGGAGAGGTTGACAAAGTCCACCTTGACGCCCTCCGCCGCGATGGCCTCGGAGAACCATATGGCCGCCTCCCGGGAGAGGAAGCGCCGGTCGTAGCCGATGCAGATTTCCTTCTCGGATTCCCTTTCCCGCTGTATTCTGCGTCCCAGCGCCGCGGCGACGCGCTGGATGTTCAGCCGCGTAAACCCATCGCCGATGATCGCCCGCCAGCCGCCTGTGCCGAATTGAATCATATTTCTTGCCTCCCTGTGGTGTCGTTTAATTCTGATTTATCGAGCATCAGCTCGATAAATCAGAATTTCTTCATCCCAAAACTACCCTGACCTCATGCACGCCCTCTCCGTATACGGGTATGCGGTCTGCCGATTCCCCGTCCACCTCAATGGCCCTCACGCCCTTCTCCACGTGCCCCGGATTTTCCACGCGGATGCGGTATTCCGCGCCGCGCCAGCGGCGGATGACCTCGAAGCCGTCCCACTCGGCGGGGATGCAGGGGTCCACGGTCAGTCGGTCGAACTCCGGCCGCACGCCCAGCATGTACCGCGTGGCGGCGAAGTAGGCCCAGCCGGCGGAGCCGGTCATGAACGGGTGCCGCGCCCTGCCGTGGGCGGCGTGGTCACGGCCCATGATGAACTGGCAGTAGCTGTAGGGCTCGGCCTGGCGGATTTCCATGAGGTCGTTCTGGTTTTCCGGCAGCAGCGCGTCGTAGAGCTTCATCGCCCGGTTGCCCCGGCCCAGCTTGCACTCGGCCACCCAGGCCCAGGGGTTGGGATGGCTGAACACCGCGCCGTTTTCCTTGATGCCGGGATAGACTCGGGTGACGAAGCCGACGCCGTCGTCCCGCACGGTGAAGGCGGGGGCGTTCAGCATCAGTCCGTAGGGGGTGTACAGCCAGGCGTCCACCGCGTCCATGGCCGAAAGTCCCTGCTCCCGGGTCGCCGCGCCGCTGGCCACGGCCCAGGCGTTGCTCTCCAGGTGGACCTTGCCCTGCGCGCAATCATGGCTGCCGATGGCGCGGCCGTCCGCGGTAAAGCCCCGCAGGAACCAGTTGCCGTCCCAGAGCACGGTTTGCCCGATGTGCTTCATAGCCTCCAGCATCGGGGCATACTGTTCAATAGCCTCCGCCCTGTTCGTCGCCCGTGCCGCGTCCAGTAAGTGTTCCGTGGCCCAGATCAGCAGGAAGTGGACCATGGCGCTCTCCCCGCCGCCCAGGTTCAAACAGTCGTTCCAGTCGGCCCGCAGCCCCTTGGTGACGCCGTGGGCCCCGACCTGGCTGTAGGAGAAATCCAGTATGCGCCACATGTGGCTCCACACGCTGTCCTCCCCGCCGTCGGCGTAGGGCACGACCGCATCAAGGAAGGCCAGGTCGCCCGTCTCCCGCACATATTCCACGATAGCTGGGATCAGCCACAGCGCGTCATCGGCACAGGCGTCCTTCAGGCCGTGGACGCGCTTCGCCCCCTCGGCGGTGGGGATGACGGTGGGGGACCAATCCTTCTCCTCGTCCTTTCCCTCAAACCAAGCCGGGTCGAACAGGTGCAGCCCGTAGCCGGCGGTGGTGACGCCGTTCAGCAGCTGGAGGATGCGCATTTTGCAGCCCTCCGGCTCGGCGTGGGGGATGCACATGGCGTCCTGGGCGGTGTCCCGGAAGCCCAATCCCGTGCGCCCTCCTACCTCGATGAACGAGGAAAACCGGGAGAACAGCACGTTGACTTCACTCTGGTACAGGTTCCAGATGTTCAGGCTGCGGTTCATGTTTCCGTGGGGCGTTTGGACGGTGAGCGCCCCCAGCTTTTCATCCCAGAACCGGCGCAGCTCCGCGAAGGCTTTGTCCGTACCCTCGATATCAAAGCGCCTGCGGGCTTGCTCCGCAGCATCGCCCCGGCCTGTGCCGAGGTAGAACAGCAGCCGCGTTTCCTCGCCGGGCTTCAAAACCAGCTTTTTCATCAGCGCCCCGACGGGGTTGCCGCCGTTTTCGTGACTGCACGTCAGCGTACCACGTTCGACGCCGATGGGATTGCGCTCGGTGCGGTAGGGGCCGATGAACGCCTCCCGGGTGCCCTCGTACCCGTCCGTGGTAAAATTGCCTGCGAAGAACTGGAAGCTGTCCGGCTCGTAATGCAGCTCGCAGATCGCGGCGTCATTCTCCATGAACGCCCCCGCGCAGTACAGGCTCATCTGGAAGTTCTGGTTGTCGATGTCGATGTTGTGGAAGGAGAACTCCACGTAGCCAGTGACGCTGATGTGCCGCTCCCGGTCAGAGGTGTTCTTCACCCGCACATCGAAGATCTCCACCGGGTCCGCGCCCTCAGATTCCCGGGGGATGAACAGCGTCTGGCTGGCTGCGATGCCCTGATATGAACATTCGTAGACGGAATAGCTCAGTCCGTGGCGGCAGGCGTATTTCGCTTCATCCAGAGGAAGATCCGTGGGCTGCCAGCTGACAGACCAGTATTTTCCGGTCTCGTCGTCCCGGAGGTAGACGTAGTGGCCGGGGAAGTCCATCGGTACGCCGTTGGGGCGGAAGCGGGTGATGCGGTGGTACTGGGGGGAATCCAGCCAGCAATAGCCCCCGGCGTTGTGGGAGACCACCGCGCCCATGCGCTGGGTGCCCAGGTAGTTGGTCATCGAAAAGGGCACGTCCACCCGGTCGATCACGTATTCCCGTGCCGCGTCGTCAAAATAGCCGTATCTCATGGGAAACGACCTCCATTGCTTCTATTTTACACTATATTCATTTTAACAGCAAGGGTGAAAAAAGGAAATGGACGGAGTTGGCGTTTTTTGGATGGGGTTGGCGAGAAATAATGATATGGCGGGGAGATGTCGATGAGATTTCCAAAAGCCTTCCACTTCAGGGGAAGTCTATCTTTGGAGATGTCGCCATCTTCTCGCCAAATCATACAATTTACTATTCTACTCAATCTAAACAGTAACCATCTGCGGGCATCTTTTTTCGCCCTGCCGTTGCCTTGCTTCGGTCAACAATGCGCTGCATCGCCTCCCTCCCTTCGGCTTAGGCAGAACGAATAATCTGCTCCGCATCTGTTTACTTTTAGATTGAGCTTACTGTGCGGACTCGGTATTCTTCTTATTTGTGCTTGAATAGCGGATCTGGCACTGTTTAGTATACTGCCTTGCCATGAGAAGTTGCTTGCAACTTCTCATACCGTGCTTTGTAGTATGCCCCGTCTCTATTATACACGAAAACAGGCATCTCGCGATACCTGTATTTATGTCGGCAGCGCCGACATTGGTTTTAGTATAAAAAAACGCGTGGAAGAGACGAAAGAGCTCTTCCATGCGCTTTGTTGGAATTAACCCAGGTCAATGAACCGTCAGCGCCTTCGGTAAACGGCCCTGATGGGGACTGACGGATGTTCAGTGCTGCCGGGGATTATCCGCAAACCACTGCGTCACCTGTACGGGGTCCACCCCCACGACGCGGGCGACGACGGTGGGGTTGTCGATACCGGCGATGTCGCGCATATTAAGCGCATCCCTCCTGGCCTGTTGCATGACCCCCTGGGAGATGCCCTGGGAGATGCCTTGGGTAATGCCCTGGGTAATGCCCTGCTGGAAGCCCCGGGCTTCAACTCTGTCCAATACCTCGCACATATTTGTGGGTGCGCCTCCTTTCGGGTCGATGGTTTCCACGAATCGGGAATCGCGGCTGATTGCGGTCAACAGGCTCAACAGCTCGGTTTGATGCCTGAAGGCCTGGGGGTTTGTGGGGCGGTAGTCCCGGTCGAGGCGGCGATGGGCGAAGTAATCGGCCACGATGCGAAAATCGCTGTGGAAATGCTCCAGCTCGTCGTCGGTGAGAAACGCCACCTCGAACACATTGATCCTGTAGTCGTTGACATAGGGCTTCAATGCATCGGGTACGTTCACGCAGTCGTAAAGCCGGCGCTTCTGCCAGTGGCGCTCGCCAAAATACAGCACCAGTGTGACCACGGGATAGCGCCCCTCTCCAGCCAGCTCAGCACGATAGGCCGCGCCGTCATAGCCGATGACGCGCAGGGGCATATCCGGGTCCACGTCCGTCTGGTTTTCCAGTCCCAACAGGGCGATGCGCACTGGGGTCCGCTGCCAGTACTTGGCGACATCCCGCTCCTGCTGGTGAACCTTTCCCTCCGCCTTGTACATGGAAAAGGGTTGGGCGTCGGTGAGATCGTCCTCCGAAACGACCTGCCTGCCCTGAAACAGGAAACCGTTGACGATATCCGCGAATACATCGTCATAGGCCTCAAGGTTCTTCTCCGAGATGTCCTTGTCTGCCATGGCCGGGCCTCCTTTGTATGACTGTATCATATCACAGCCCGGGGGAAAATGCAAGGGTTGCCGCCGGACAGGACCGGCGCGCCGTTTGCGATCGAAACCCTGTAAATCCTGCGGTGGGGAAGCCGGGGTGGCGGTGCTTGTCATTCCCGCTGAAAGCTGGTATAATGGTGGCAGAATGCGCGGCAGACGCGCGTGATATGGAAGGTGATCCTATGGCGCTCAGGCCGGTCAACGTCAGCAGGGAGTGGCATTCAGGCGTGGAAAACTGCCCCAAGGGGATTTTTTGCCTCGGCGACGCCGTGGAGAACCTGGAGGCGCTGCTGCCGGAATACGAGGGGAAGGTCAAGGTGGTGTACATGGACCCGCCCTTCATGACCGGTGACCGTTTTTACATGCGGGTGCGCGTGGGGGAGGAACAGTGGCAGAAGGGTCGGGGCGGCATCGCGCTGGAAACCTTTTCGGACCAGATGAGCCGGGATGAATACCTGGGCCTGCTGCGCCGGGTGCTGGAGCTGTGCCACCGGCTGCTCAGCGACGCGGGCATGATCTTCGTCCACATCGATTACCGGGCCCATCCCCATGTGCGGCTGCTGCTGGACGAGCTGTTCGGCGAGGACAACCTGCTCAATGAGATCATATGGGTCTACCAGAGCGGCGGACGCAGTGTGCGCCACTTCAGCCGCAAGCACGACGTGATCCTGTTCTACCGGAAGACGGCCCGGTATGACTTCAACATCGACGCCGTCAAGACGGTGCCCGCCCAGCCCAAGCCCAACCACATGCGCCGCCATGTGGACCCTGACGGCAGGATCTACCGCTCAATTCGATCCAATGGTAAGGTGTACACCTACTACGACGACGAGCCCGTGGCCCCCACGGACGTGTGGCAGGACCTGAACCACCTCCAGCAGAAGGACCCGGAGCGCACCGGCTACGACGCCCAGAAGCCCCTGGCGCTGCTGAACCGCATCGTACAGTGCGCCTCCAGGCCGGGAGAGCTGGTGCTGGATCCCTTCGCGGGCAGCTGCACCACCCTGGAAGCGGCCCGGCGGGGCGGACGGGACTTCATCGGCATCGATCGCTGCCCGCTGACGGTGAATATCGCCCGGCGCAGGCTGGCGGGGGCCGACTATTGCATTGAGGCGGCGTCCCCCTTGGACCCGGCTCCGGCCTGCGAGGCTTCCGTTGACATGGGCGTGGGCTTCTATCGCGTCGTCCTGGAGCGCTTCGACGTCGATATCCCCGGCCTGCCCGAGGATGGTGCGCCGCTGGACGCGGTGGATAACTGGTCGGTGGGCTACCTGCGGCCGGAGGGCTATCGGGTGATGGCGGAGTTCGCCCGCACCCGGCGGGAAGGGGCCCTGCGCCGCGAGCTGTCCGTGCCGGTCTACAGCGGCGAGCTGGCCCTGTGCGTCAGCGACGTAACGGGCCGTAGCTTCTACTACGCCGTGGAACGCGAATGAACTTATCTCAAAGTTCATATTGATGCAATATTCATAACCTATAATACGGTTTGTATGTTAAGGATGCTTGCGGCGTCCCTGGACATACCGGCGGTTCATCATCCGGGGAGGTTGAGCGATGCTACTGCATGTGGGTGATCTGGTGAAGATGCGCAAGGCGCACCCCTGCGGCAACGATGTCTGGAGGATCACCTATGTGGGCGCGGACATCAAGATGCGCTGCGAAAAGTGCCAGCGCGTGGTGATGCTTGAGCGCCCGGTGTTTGAAAAGCGGGTCAGGAAGCTGCTGGAGAGCGCGGCGGAGAGCGAAGCGTGAAGGCCCTGGGGGGGCTTGTGAAGCTGGCGATCGTGCTGGCGGCCGTGGTGGCGCTGGGGCTGTGCCTGCGGCGCTGGGTCGCGTGTACGGTGTGCGTGGCGGGCACATCGATGCAGGACACGCTGAAGGCTTCGGATGTGGCGCTGGTGACCCGGTTCGACTACCGGCCGGACCGGGGTCCCTCCCGGGGCGACGTGGTGCAGTGCGTGTTCCCCGGCAGGAGCGACACCTACATCAAGCGGGTGGTCGGCCTGCCCGGCGAGGTCATCCGCTTCACAGCGGGCACACTGACGGTCAACGGACAGCAGGTGGAGGAGCCCTATGTCTCCACCCCCACGGAGGATTACGAGCTGCGCCTGGGCGAGGGGGAATACCTGGTGCTGGGCGACAACCGGGCCGAAAGCTATGACAGCCGCATGGCGGACATGGGTCCGTTGGGCGCGGACGCCTTTTTGGGGCGGGTGCGCTGCATACTGTGGCCGCCGGGGCGCATCGGGCCGGTGCGATGAAACATAAACGACAAGGAGAGTTCAAGCATGGAAGACAACAACGGCAACGCGCCGCAGAATAATCAGCTCAACGAGGAAGCCGAGCGGCAGATCAGTGAGATCGAGGAGAAGGTCGCTCAAAAGAAGTCGAAGTTCTGGAAGGAAGTCAAGGAATGGGTGGTCGCGCTGGTCGTGGCCGTGCTGGTGGTCTTTGTGATTCAGACCTTCCTGTTCCGGATCATTCGGGTGGACGGCCATTCCATGGACACCACGCTGGCCGACGGCGAACGGCTGTTTGTCACGGTGACCGACGTGAAGTTCGGCAGCGTGGAGCGGGACAGCGTGGTCATCTGCCACTATCCCAACCGCTACAACAAGTTCCTGGGCATCATTCCGATGCAGACCTATTTCGTCAAGCGCGTGGTGGGTGTTCCCGGCGATACCATCTATCGCAAGAACGAGGTCACCCACGTGGTCTACGAGAAGGACGGCCAGACCGTGGACGAGATGCTGGACGAGCGTTATGGCGATTACTTCCCCAACGGTAGCCCAGACGATTATGATCCCTACGTGCTGGGGGAGGATGAATACTTCGTGGTGGGCGACAACCGCTACAACAGCCACGATTCCCGGGACTGGAAGGACGACGACCCGGACATGGACGTCGGCCCCATCTCCAAGAGCATGATCGTGGGCCATGTGCGCCAGGTCATCTGGCCGCTGGGCAGCTGGCGCAGCGTGAAGTGACGGAGGTTGGCCTATGCAAAACAAGAAGCTGATCCGGATCATCGCCATCGTGCTGGCGGTGTTGCTGGCGGGGGGCGTGGTGGTCGGCGCGCTGCTCAGCGCGATGGCCGAACAACAGACCGAAGTCGGCAATCCTGGTCCTCACCAATGCGAATTGAAAATGGAATACCTGGACGATGAACAGGCGCTGCACATCACGCAGCGCCTTGTCTATATCAATCACTGCGGGCATCCCCTGGAAGCCGTGGTCTTCTACGGGGTGGGGAACCTGTTCCGGCGGCAGAGTGCGCTGACGGTTGATGATGGGGATTGGGATCGGGTGTTCTTCGCAGGCTACCTTCCCGCGGGAATCGAACTGCGGTCGGTACGCTGTAACGAAAAACAGACCGACTTCGGTTTTCAGAGCGAGGATGAAATCTACCTGAGGGTGGATTGCGACGTCCCCTCCGGCGGACAGTGCGTCTTTGAATTTGAATACTACCTGCTGCTGATGCGATGCGGGGCGTTTCAGGGCGTTGGGGATAACGACGTGCGGCTGAGCGCGTTCTGCTTTGTGCCCGGCGTGTACGACGCGTCGACCGGGCAGTTCAACATGAAAAAGCCGCTGGCCCACACCCGCTGGCTGTACTGCGAGGCGGCGGATTACCGGGTGGAGCTCACGCTGCCGACGGGGTGGTTGCTGTGCGCCACCGGCGCGGTGGAGAAGGTCTCCGAGGCGGATGGGCGCGCCCTCTGGCGGGTGGAGGCCGAGGGCGTCCGGGACTTCGCCCTATCTTTCGGCAGGCGCTGGCGCGAAGCTGAAGGGGAGACCGCCTCCAATGTGCGGGTGCGGGCGCTGACCAACGTCCGGGGCGCGGCCGGACGGATGCTGGATACCGCCATCAGCGCCATCGGGCAGTGCGAGACCTGGTTTGGCGCCTTTCCCGTGGAGACCCTGACGCTGGCCCAATCCGATATAGCCCTGGGGACGCGGGTGTTCACGGGAGTCGTCTGGCTGCCGACGGATCTGCTGTCATCGGGCCGGGCGGATGAACTGGCCCAGCGCATCCGCTTTGCCGTCGCCCAGCAGTATTTCGGCCTGTCCGCCTACGTGGAGCCCTCCTCCGACGCCTGGCTGAGCGATTCGCTGTGTGAATACATCGCCTGCCTGCTGCTGGAAGCAGCCTCCGGTCGGGATCGCTTCCTGGCCTATGTCAACCGGGATTGGGTCAGCGCGCTTCAGCAAACGGTGCCCGGCGGCCTGCGCATCACCAGCGACGCGGCGCTGTTCGATGCCGCCACCTACGATCTGGTGGTGCGCCAGAGGGGCGCTGTGGTGCTGCATGAGCTGCGCCACGCGATGGGGCTGGACGACCTGCTGGCGGGCTTCAAACGCTTTTACGGGATGGGTGAGGACGGGCGCACGCTGACGGAGAAGGACTTTGTCAGCGCCCTGGATCAGGCCAGCGGCGAATCCTGGGAGGCGTTCCTGACCGACTGGTTGTTCAACGTGGGGGACTATGTGGAACAGGATATGACCTGGTATGAGTGAAAAAAAGAGTCCTTCCCTTCGTCCGGGATGACGCAGAACGAGCGCGTCATCCCCGGCGAAGGGAAGGACCCTTGTCATTTTTGGGGCGTCAGCCTCTTGCGCCGCCGCTGCGCAGGCCGCCCTGGGGCTCCACCAGGCCGTCGCTGGCCATCATGGTTTCCAGCACCCTGATATCGGCCTCCACGTCGATGGCCTCGGTGCGGAACAGGCGGTCCTGCTGCTGTTCAAAGCCACGCACCAGGGTGTCCAGCACATCTTCGATCTTCTTGCGGCTGTTCTGTATGTTCTCGCCCTGATAGCTCTGCTGCTCCATCAGGCTGTAGGCCCTCAGCAGCTTCAGCGTGGTGGGCAGGTAGTAATTCATGAACTTGCGCACTTCCTCGGTGTGCTCGGGCTTTTCCCGGACCACGCGGAATATGCTGGCAGTCAGTTCGCCGATGCGGTCGATGCGCTGGGAGACCTCCGGGTCCTTTATGGCGTCGTTCAGGGCGCGTATTTCCTTCAGCTTGGCCTCAAAGTTGTCGGTGTCGGGGGCGGCCCTGGGGGCGTCTGGTACCTTCTGCTTTTGCGGCTGCGACGGCTTTCCCTCACTGCCGGCGGCGCGCCTGGCCTGGGTCGCCTTTGCGGCGGCGACGGTGGAGGCCCTGTCCTCCGGGGTGATGTACACATTCACCACGGGCTCGGCGTTGCGCTCCACAAAGCGGGTCTCCACCACGTTGGGGTTCACGTACAGCACCATGTGGCTGTGGTCGATGTAGGCGTCGCTGCCCATGAAGCCCTCGTCGATCATCGCCTGCAGGTCGCTGACCACGTTGTTGACGGGCAGGCCCATGCTGGCGGAGAGGCCTCGGATGCTCACCTCGTTGCGGTCGCCGATGGCGTTGGCGTAGCGCCTATACAGCTTGAATCGCTTGCGACTGATCTCGTTCTTGATGCGCTTGTAACCCAAATAGAGCCCGACCATGGTGGAGATCGGGGGCACGATGATCAGCAGTATGCCGATGGCCAGCAGCGACGGCGTGGCCGGTGGATCCTCGGGGATCATGATGTTGCCGTAATGCTTCTTTGACATGCTATCACACCTCATCACTATGGATTATACCATAGTTGAACCGGTCATTCAAGTGCGCAGAGGCCCAAAACCGCACATCCTATGTTTAAAAACCGCTCAGAGGTTTTCCAAAGTGTGCCTCGATGGGTTGACGGCAGGGCGGTAATCGGTTAAAATATCATTATAGCATCGCCCGTCCGGGGGCATAATCAAACCGGGGAGGTGATGCTATGAAGCACAGGCGAAGGCGCGAAGCGGCCGTGGCGGATGAGACCATGACCGTCGCTTCAGCCACGGAATGCACCGGATTGATGCCGGCCCTGCCGAAGGACGCGGCCCAGGATGCCGCCGAGGCGGCACTGTACGACATTCACGAGGCGGTGGATTCCAACCTGTGATACGGGTTTACAGCGATGGCGCGGCCGGCAGGCCGCGCCGGAAACGGAGGGACAGAAACGTGGGAAAGTTGTTGAAGCGGCTTCTGGCCGTGACCCTGGCGCTGCTGCTGGCGCTGGGCGGGCTGTCCTTCGCCACGGCGGAGGAGGACTGGCGGGACCTGCTGCGCAGGATGTACGGCCTGACCGGTGAGGATCAAAACGGACAGCAGTCTGTAACACCGGAAAAGACCGAAGTCGAATTTCAACTGCCGGTGACGGATCCCCAGCAGATCGTCAATTACCTCGGCAAGTACGGCGAGCTGCCGGAGAACTTCATCACCAAGCGGGAGGCCCAGGCGCTGGGTTGGGACAGCATGTGGAACTACGTGGGCGATGTGGCCCCGGGCAAGAGCATCGGCGGGGACCGCTTCGGCAACTACGAGGGCCAGCTGCCCAGGAAGAAGGGACGAACCTGGTTCGAGTGCGACGCCAATTACAACGGCAAAAAGCGGGGCGCGGAGCGGGTGCTCTACAGCTCGGACGGGCTGTACTATTACACGAAGGATCACTACAGGACGTTTACACAGATGTTTCCGGAGGAATGAGCGATGATTATACTGGATGGAAGGCAAATGGCAGACCGCGACGGGATGCATGCGGAGCTGAAGGAGAAGCTGTCGCTTCCGGAATACTACGGGAACAATCTGGACGCGCTGAACGACTGTCTCAGCGAGCGCACCGAACGGGAGCTGATCGTAATCGCGGACGCGGGCGAGTTTCTGGAGGGCAGTGAAGACTATGCCCTGGGGTTGCTGCGCGTGTTCGCGGACAACGACATGCAGGTTTTGCTGAGCTGAACGATATCGACAATTTGAAGGGAGGATGACGAGACATGAGCAATATACCGACGCCCCACATCAACGCCCCGGAGGGCGCGTTCGCGCGCACGGTCCTGATGCCCGGAGACCCGCTGCGGGCCAAGTACATCGCCGAGAACTACCTTGAGAACGCCGAGCTGGTGAACAACGTGCGCGGCGTCCACGGCTATACGGGCCAATACAAGGGCAAGCGGGTGTCCGTGATGGCCTCGGGCATGGGCATGCCCTCCATCGGCATCTATTCCTATGAGTTGTTCAACTTCTATGGCGTGGACAACATCATCCGCATCGGCTCGGCCGGAGCGATCACGGAGAAGCTGAAGCTGCGCGACGTGGTCGCGGCCATGAGCGTCTATACCGATTCCAACTACGGCAGCCAGTTCGGCTACCAGGGCACCCTCGCGCCCTGCTGCTCCTATGAGCTCCTGCGGGACGCGGTGGACGCCGCCGGGAAGCTGGGCTATCCCCTGGTGCCCGGTCCCATCGCGTCCCATGACGGCTTCTATGGCCAGGGTGATTACAAATCCATGCCGATTTTGCGGAAGCTGGGCGTGCTGTGCGTCGAGATGGAGGCCTATGCGCTATACCTGAACGCCGCCGCCGCCGGCAAGAACGCGCTGGCGCTGCTGACCATCTCCGACAGCCTGGTGACCGGCGAATCCCTGCCCGCCGAGGATCGCCAGAACACCTTCACCCACATGATGGAAATCGCGCTGGAGATCGCCTGACATCGTGATCATAGAACAGCCGTCGCCCTGCCGGACGACGGCTGTTCTATGACAGCTTTTGAACCTCAACCACACTGAGCGTATCCCCGTCCACGATAAACCTCACATCGAATCCGGCGAAGGCGACGCCATAGCGCTTGCCGGATTCGCCGTGGCGATAGCCCGGGCGGGGGTCCTGGGCCAGCACTTCGATCAGGGCCTGTCGCTTGTCCGGTGGGATGAGGGACAGCAGCGTCTCGGGGAAGCCCACCGTCAGGCGCTGGTAGTGAATCCCGTCGGTGAAGCCGCCCATGGCCTCGGGGTGACAGTCGGCGTAGGGGATGTAGGGCTTGATGTCGAATATCGGTGTGCCGTCCATCAGGTCCGCCCCGGCCACGCGCAGCACCGGCCCATCCGGACCGGAGAGCTCGATGCCCTCCAGCTTCACGCAGGACAGCCCCAGCGGGTTCGGCCGGAAGGGGGAACGGGTGGCGAACACGCCCATGCGCTGGTTGCCGCCCAGCCGCGGCGGCTTGACCGTGGGGGACCAGCGCTCCATCACCGATTCCGAAAAATGCCAGATCAGCCACAGGTGACTGTACCCCTCCAGCCCCCGCAGGGCGGAGGCGTCCCGGTATTCGGGCTCGAAGGTGATCGTGGCCTTCAGCGCGTCCACCAGGCCGCCCTGGCGGGGGATGCCGAACTTCGACGGAAAATCGGTGTGGATAGTGGCGATGACCTTCAGTGGTTGCATGGCCATCACCGCTCCCTGCCCAGGAAGAACAGGGCCACGGTGCCCGGACCGGAATGGGCGCCGATGACGGGCCCCACATAGCTGATGACGACCTCCTTTACATTGAAGCGGGCGCGCATGATGTCCGCCAGGTAGTTCGCGTCCGCCAGGCAATCGCCATGGGAGATGAACACGGTCTGTATGCCCAGGTCCACGCCCAGCCTTTCGGCCTGGTCCGCCAGCGCCTTTAGGGAGGCCTTGCGCCCCCTGGCCGTACCCACCTTGATCAGGTGCCCGTCGTTATCCACGTGCATGATGGGCTTGATGCTCAGCATGCTGCCCACCACGGCGGTGGCGCCGGAGATGCGCCCCCCGCGCTTGAGGAACATCAGGTCGTCGATGGTGAACCAATGGCACAGGTGCAGTTTGTTATCCTCGACGTAGTCCCGCACCTGCTCGAGGGTGCGTCCCAGCTGCTTCTGCTTCCAGGCCAGATAGACCAGCAGGCCCTGGCCCATTGAAGCGCATAGGGAGTCCACCGTGTAGATCTTCCGCCCGGGATAGCGCTCCGACAGCTCCCTGGCGGCCATGGCGCCGGCGTCATAGGTGCTGCTCAGGCCGGAGGAGAATCCGATGTAGAGCACGTCCCTGCCCGCCTTCAGCGCATCCTCCATGGGCACCATGAAGTCATTGACATTGACGGCGGAGGTCTTTGCCGGGCACTTGGTGCGCAGCTTCGCGTAGATCTCGCTGAAGGCGATCTCCCGCTCGTCCAGGTAGTTGACATATTTTCGACCGTCCACGTCCACGTAGAGAGGCAGGACGGAAAGCTCCATTTTTTCAGCCAGCGCAGCGGGAAGATCACAGGAAGAGTCGGTCATGATGATATAGTCAGACATGCGGTGTACCTCCCAATATGAATAGTCAGCATGCTTCACCATTTCTATTATAACATGGATTGCCCAATGTGTCTTTGCCATTTGCCGGATTTAAAGCTTTTGTAATGATTGCGGGATGAAACGCAGGCGCTGGCCAAGAAGAGGGGAACCGCCCGAGTTCACAGAAAATTATCGCTGGAAAGGTATTGCAATTGGGATTGTATTATGCTATAATAGTTTGCGTTGGTTGATTCGGGGTTGACCACTCCGGGTTGCAAAACTGAATATGGAGAAGTCGCCTAGCTTGGTCGAGGGCGCACGACTGGAAATCGTGTAGGCGTCAAAAGCGTCTCGAGGGTTCGAATCCCTCCTTCTCCGCTGGCTCATAATTGAGCCGTTTCTTCTGGAGGCTGTACCGTGTCGGGGTACAGCCTTTTCACATGGTCATCTGACCTGGCAAAGGTTCGTCATGTGAGGAAATACCATCTTGTTTCAGCTGATCGTCGATCAGCTGCCGGAGCAGATCGGAGACGGTCAAACCATGCTTGCCGGCTGCCATCTTCAACGCGACGATTCTGCCGGAATCCCGCTCTTTTTGAATAGCTCCCGCCCACCCGCCCAGAAGGCACCGGGGCGGGCGCGGCCAGAAGTCGCAAGCTCCGCCTGGCCGCACTCCGCCCCTATGTTGAGACGCTCCCCGTATCGAATCACCGACGCTGACGAGCTGCCGCGACGTGATGCCAACCGACACTGTCCCACCCACCAATCGTTGTACCGGCGCGGGCACCTGGCGTCGACGGCCTCGCCCCCGTGCGCCCGCCCCTTTCTCCCCCCCGCGCGCGGCGCCGAGCAGCGGCGCCGGCCCCCCTTTTCTCCATTCCGGTTCCCGGCCGATCAATCGTCAGCTTCGCCTGATAGAAGCCGTGTCCACGATACCTTTTGCGCATATGGCATCAGAGCTTCAATGACGCGTCTGCGTCTGTGCCCTGTGCGACGCCCTGGCGAAGGCGGGTTCAACGGAAAGCATCTGGGGTGGATGGAATTATAAACGGCATGATTGATTGTGCAATACAACACAAAGCCTGAAAACCTTGCGTTTTCAGGCTTTGTGTTGTGGGGTTGGCCCGGGCGCTTAGCTGCGTTACTGGGCCATGGCCAGGGTGGCGGCCTTCAGGACGTTCCAAGCGTTGCGGTACATGGGCTCGGTGATCAGCTCATCCATGCGCGCCTCGCGACCGTCCTTGAAGGCGTCCCGGTTAGCGGTCCAATCCTCGAAGCTGGCGTCCAGCAGGCTGGACACCTCGGCGAAGCTTTCGTTGAAGGCCGTCTGCTCCGCTTCGGTCAGCCCCGCCCAGACCTGGCGCATCACGTCGCGTACGGCATCCTCGTCGGCATGCCACAGCTCGCTGGTGGCGGCGAAATTCAGCGCTTCGCAGGCTTTCTTGTCGAGGGTCAGCTCGCTGTCCGCGATCATTTTGAAATAGCTGATGTCGAAATCCTCAGCTTCCGGCGCGACGCCGTAGAATTCCGTGCGCTCGAAGGCCATGTCCTCGCCGGCGTTTTCCTTGGCGTCGGTCCAGGTCAGCTTGCCGTCCGAGCCGAGGGTGAAGGTCGCCTGGCCGTCCTCGTATTTGGTGACGGATTCCGCTACCTCGCCGTCCTCGCCGTAGGTCACGTCCATCATGACGCCGGTGGGCTCGCTGACGAGGCTGCCGTCAACCAGCTCGTAGGGGCAGTAGTAGTTCCACTCGCTGGTCTCGGCGGCGCTGTTGCCCCAGCTGATTTCAACGCGATAGCCGGGGTGCTCGTCCTTGATGACGATGGTGCACCTGCCGCAGTCCCAGGTGCCCAGGTAGGCGGGACCGGTGGCCTCGGCCAGACACGCGGCGGAGAGGACGAGCAGGGCGATGGCCATCAGTATACAGAATGCTTTTTTCATAAGTAGACCTCCTGTGCAGATTTGTCGCGCTGTAGCCATCCCGGGCGACATTCGGCGCGGGTGTGTACAGCTGTACCCATTATACACCATTGTGCGAGGGTAACACAGTACTTTAGACGCGCCTACCCCGGGCAAAGTGGCCGATTGAAGGTTGAATTTTGGTTATATTTGGTGGGGTTATGGCTTGACGGGGATTATTGTGATCGTGAGCAGGTGTGCAGTCAAATCCAAATTCTGATTTGTCGGGGAGCGACAAATCAGAATTTATATGACCGAACAGCTGCGATCGGGACACGCAAAAGACCCTTCCCGGCGTTCGGAATGACAGCCCATGGGTGGGATCATCCTGAGCGCGGTGAAGGGCCTCTGGGTCATGATTTGTGTAGGGGGGTCAGAAGGCCAGCTCCCGCTGCGCCTGCTTCAGGGCTTCTATGATGCCCAGGTGCTGGGGACAGGCCGCTTCGCACGCGCCACACGCCACGCACTTATCCGCCGTCTCGCCGTTCAGGACGATCTGCCCGTAATCCCAGTTGTCCTTCGGGTTCTGGTTGTACAGGGACATCTGGTTCCACGCCGAGAAGATGCCGGGGATATTGACCCCGTTGGGACAGGGCATGCAGTAGCGGCAGCCGGTGCAACCGATCTTCCTGCGGGAAAGGTAGGCGGAGCGCACGTCATCCATCAGCTTCAGCTCGTCGTCAGTCATGCAGTTGGGCGCTACGGCGTCGAAGATGCGCAGGTTGTCGTCGATCTGGGAGGCCTCGTTGCAGCCGGACAGCACGGTGGCCACCTCGGGATGATTGCAGAGCCAGCGAAACGCCCACTCCACCGGCGAGCGCTTCACCGGGAAGGCGTCGTACAGCGCCTGCACGTTTTCCGGGGCCTTTGCCAGCTGGCCGCCCAGCAGGCCCTCCATGATGACCACGGGAATGCCCAGCCTGCCCGCCAGCTTAAGCCCACGGGTGCCGGCCTGGTTGTCCACATCCATGAAGTTGTACTGGATCTGCACCATGTCCCAGTCCCAGTCGTTGATGATGAACTCAAATTCGTCGTAGGGTCCGTGGAAGGAGAAGCACTTGTAGCGAATCTTCCCCTCCCGTTTCATGTCGTCGAAGAATCGGGGCGCGCCGATGGACTTGAAGTATTCCCACTTTTCCCGGTTGATGCCGTGCATCAGGTAGAAGTCGATGTGATCGGTTTGCAGCTTCTTCAGCTCCTCGGCCAGCAGCGCCTCCATCTCGGCGCGGTTGTGCACGGCCTCCATGGGCATCTTGGTGGCGATGGTCACCCTGTCGCGGTAGCCGTCGAGCAGCGCCTTGCCCAGCACGATTTCAGAGGTGCGGTCAAGGTAGACATAGGCGGTGTCCAGATAGGTCACGCCGCCGTCGATGGCCCTGCGAATCAGGCTGATGGCCTTTTGCTCGTCGATGATGCTGTCTCCGGACGCCTCGCCGTTGAAGCGCATGCAGCCCAGTCCAAACGCCGAGCCCTCGATGCCCAGCTTGCCGAATTTGCGGTACTTCATGTCAGTCGTCTCCTTATGTGATCGTCACTTGTTCTATCGGGTCATTTCCCGCCGCCGGAGCAGGGCGCGGATGCGCGCCAGCAGAATCTGCGCTGAAAAGGGCTTGGTCACGTAGTCGTCCGCGCCGTTTTCAAAGCCGA
Organism: Clostridia bacterium; assembly: GCA_017512905.1. Classification (GTDB taxonomy): domain Bacteria; phylum Bacillota; class Clostridia; order Christensenellales; family Aristaeellaceae; genus UBA2862. The sequence continues at coordinate 26,918 of JAFWEL010000129.1, read as the reverse complement.
AAACCTTGTCCGATTCGTCGCCCTTCACCGTCAGCATGATGATGGGGATATCCGCGGTGGGGACGTGGGCGCGAAGCCTGTTGCACACCTCCTCGCCGGGCAGGTCCGGCAGCACCAGGTCCAGCAGGATCAGGGCGGGACGCTGTGATATGGCCAGCGCCAGCGCGTCGTAGCCCGTCCGGGCCACCAGCACCGGCATTCCCGCGGCCTCCAGCATTTCACTCAGGACTTCCAGGATGTTCTCGTCGTCGTCCACGCAGAGTATGGGCCCTTCCACAAGATCACCTCCCACTCATGTCTGTGACGTCGGTCGTGGGGGAGGGAATCAGGCGGTGGCGGTCAGCTTGTATCCGACGCCCCGCACGGTTTCGATCATGGCCGCGTCGTCGCCCAGCTTCTGGCGAATGTGCCGGATGTGCACATCGACGGTGCGGGTCTCGCCGAAGTATTCGTGGCCCCAGATCCGGTCCAGCAGGAAATCCCTGGACAGCACCCTTCCGGGCGACGAGGCCAGCGCCTTCAGCAGCTCGTATTCCTTCAGCGTCAGGATCATCTTTTCCCCGTTTCTGAAGGCCTCGTAATTTTCGCTGTCGATCAGGATGGGGCCGACCTTGATCTTGTCGTCGGGATTGCCATTGCCACAGCGGCGCAGTATGGCCCTGACGCGGGATGTCAGCTCCCGCATGGAGAACGGCTTGGTCACAAAGTCATCCGCGCCGTATTCGAAGGCGAGCACGGCGTCGATCTCATCGGTGGATTCGGTCAAAACCAATATGGGAACGGTGGATATCGAGCGCAGGGTCCTGATCAGCTCAAGGCCGTCGATGTCGGGCAGGTGAATGTCGAGTATGACCAGATCGGCGGTGGTGTTGATGACGTCAAGGCCCAAATGGGTGGTATGAACGGTATAGCCGGATGTGGAAAGGGATGCGTAGAGTAAATCGAGTACGTTTTGTTGCGCGTCAATGCATAAAATGGTGGGCTTTGGCATGTCAATCCCTCCTTGACTCAGTGGTCACTTCCTTTCAGTCAAAAGAAATGTTATTCCTTATTATCTCAATTATAACATAATATGATAAATGAATGCAAGACATGCGTCAAATTTAACATTTATATAAGCCAAACGACGCCATTCCTGCAGGGGAATCAACGTGACGCGCCTTCCGGGGCTTCATCACCTGGCAGCGGTGGTGTGAACCTGTCCATATGCATACGCAGGTTGACGCAGCTGCGCAGAAGCCGGGCGGCCTCCGGCCATTCGGGGCGGTCGATGAGCAGCTGGAATTTGTCGAACTGGGTGCGGGGCAGCTTCATCAGGATCCGGCGCGCGCCGTTGGTGATCGTCGGGGCGGGGGAGTGGCAGTTCAGGCACACCGTGCCGCCCAGGTCAGGGTCGAACCGGGCGTCCCCGTCCACCGGCCTGCCGCAGAGCATGCAGGCGTCCATCCGGGGAGACAGCCCCATCAGTCGCATGAAGTGGGCCTCGAAGGCAAAGGTCACCAGCTCCGGCGGCAATTCGCCGTAGTTCAGGTGGGCCAGCGCCCGCAAGGTGGTGATGAAGAGCTCCGGGGCGGGGGAGTCGGGCAGTATCGCCGTGTCCAGCAGGCGCAGCCAGTACACGCCGTGCCGCAGCCGTTCGTAGTCCGACCGAAGTTCGAAGTAGCTGTCGGAGATCTGGCACTGCTCCAGCGAGAACCGCTCCTTGTGCTGGTATAGCTGATATTCGCCGCTGGTGAAGGGCTCGACGGCGTTGACCAGGGGGGACTTTGGCCGGCGGCAGCCCCTGGCGATGGCGTCCACCCGGCCCATGTCCGGCGAGAACAGCGTGACCATGCGGTCATAATCGGAATAATCCGCCCGGCGCAGCACCAGTCCGGCGGTGGTGATGACGGGCATGCTATTCCTCGTAGCCCAAGGCCCGAAGGTCGCCGGTGCGGTTGCGCCAATCCTCGCGGACCTTGACCCACAGCTTCAGGTTGACCTTTGTGCCCAAAAGCCGCTCGATGTCGGCCCGGGCTTCGCTGCCGATGGTGCGCAGCATGGAGCCCTGCTTGCCGATGATGATGGACTTGTGGCTGGCCCGCTCGCAGTACACATTGGCGTGGATCTCGGTCAGCGTGTCCGAGACTTTCTCGATCTGCAGCATCTCCACGCCCACCCCATGGGGTACCTCGTCCCGCAGGTTGCGCAGGGCCTTCTCCCGGATGATCTCGGCGCACATCACCCGCTCGGGCTGGTCGGTGATCATGTCGTCGGGGAAGTACTTCGGGCCTTCGGGCATGGCCTCGATCAGCAGCTTCAGCAGCAGGTCCACGTTTTCGCCGGTGCGGGCGGAGGTGGACACGATCTGGTCGTAGCCGCAATCGTGCAGCCGGGCCAGCTGGGGAAACAGCTTCTCCTCGGAGACGATGTCGATCTTGTTGACCGCCAGGAACTTGGGGCAGTTCATCTTCGCGATGTCCTGCATCACGGCCATGTCGCCCGCGCCGATGTGCTGGCCGTCCACCACGCACAGCACCGCGTCCACGCCCTCCCGGGCGTCGCTGGCGGACTTCATCATGTATTCGCCCAACTTCGTGCGGGGCTTGTGCAGGCCGGGGGTATCCACAAAAACGATCTGCCAGTCGTCCCCCGTGGCCACGCCCAGCAGCTTGTTGCGGGTGGTCTGGGGATGGTTGGAGATGATGGCCACCTTTTCCCCCACAAAGCGGTTCATCAGGCTCGATTTGCCCACGTTGGGCCGGCCCAGTATGGCCACGAAGCCGGAACGGAATTTCTTATCAGACAATGCGCTTCCTCCATGCGCCGCGGGCCGCGCCCGGGCGGTATATTACTTCAATATAATTATAGCACAGGTAAATGAAAAGCACAATCGAACAGACGTTTGACATTTTGGCACGCTTGTATTACAATGGTGCCAGCCGATAACCATGAACAAAGGGAGGCGAAGGATATGCGGTACACGCATCATTATGCGTCTCCGCTGGGGCAGATCCTGCTCGCGGCGGACGACGTGGGCCTGACGGGGCTTTGGTTTGTCGAAAACCAGCGGCACATGGGGGAAGGGCTTTCCCCAAACGCGGAGGAGCGCCCGTCGCCGTTCTTCGACGCGGCGGCGCGATGGCTGGATATCTATTTTTCAGGCCAGAACCCGGGCTTTATACCGCCGGTCCACCTGATCGGTCCGGCGTTCCGCAATCGCGTGGGCGAGTTGCTGATGCAGATTCCCTATGGCACGACCACCACCTACGGCGCCATCGCCCGTCAGATCGCCCTGGAGCGGGGCATCGACCACATGGCCAGTCGCGCGGTGGGCGGCGCCGTGGGACACAACCCGATTTCGTTGATCGTGCCCTGCCACCGGGTGCTGGGCAGCGACGGCAGGCTGACCGGCTACGGCGGCGGACTCGATCGCAAGGTTGCCCTCCTGAAGCTGGAGGGCATCGAGGTGAACCCTTCCCGTCCCTGACGCATACCATGATCCATGGAGGTGATGGGGATGGGACGCTCTTGCGGTTACAAGCCGGGTAACAGCGGCACACGTGTAGCGGGCATCGTACTGATGGCGGTGGGCGTGCTGATGTTCCTGATATTCGTGCCCCGCTGGGTATGGACCTCCGCGCTGGGCATCTGCCTGATCAGCGTGGGATTCCTGATGTGGCGCTTCGGCGCGTGACCGGCGCGTCAGGGGCCCGGTCGGGGAAATGTGACTAAAATCGCGCATTTCGGGTGATTCCGCTGCGCAGGGCAAAAGTTGTGGTATAATGGGATATATCTCAAGGGAGGTATATGCCTTGCTGTACGCGATAATCGCCCTGGTGGCGCTGGTGATACTGGCGGCATGGCTGATCTGGCGATGCAGGACGTTGCATGTGTCGCTGACGAAGACCCAGGCGCATCTCCAGAAGATGCAGAAGGAGCACGCCATCCGCCAGAACCTTCAGCAGGTGCTGGACCGGCGGGAGCTGGAGATCCGCCGCCTGCGCCAGCGGCTGGAAAAATACGAAAGCGATTTCCAGGAGATGGAAAACCGGGCCAGCGACCTGAACATGTCGCTGTTTCGGGAGAGCGGCCTGCGCATACTCGCGGAAAAAGAGGAGGGCGCGAACCGCCTGAAGGTGGAGCAGCTGGAAAAGCAGGTCAGCGACGGCCGGAAGAAGCTGCGGCAGCAGCAGGAAGAGTCGGCCGAGACCCTCCGCCGCATGCAGGACCTGATCAACGCCCAGGAAAAGGAGATCGCCCGACTGCGCCAGGCCAATGCCCGGCGCATCAAGAAGCCCCCGGCCGAATCGACGCTGGAAAACCAGATCACGCTGGACGACGTGCTGGGGCAATAGATCTATTCATTACGACAGGGGCTGTCTCAAAACCATCATACCACAAGTAGAGCCACCATGAATGAAAAGCAAGCGCCATATGGCGGCAGATTGTCGCCGCTACATGTACCATAAGTCGCTATTCTACTGCTTTTCATAGTAATAGCATAAGCATATTAGGATATGCAATTGTAGGGGCGGCGTTGCGCCGCCCGCCGGGTACAACGACACATTTCGTACCCGGACGGGCGCCGCAACGGCGCCCCTACAGTTGTTTAATGCAGCGATATTCTTTTTAAGACAGTCCCTTGTCGATTGGCATTACAGCTTCAGCGGCTTCAGATGCCAGATCTGCCGGTTGTATTCCTCGATGGAACGGTCCGAGGTGAACAGGCCGGAGCAGGCGGTGTTCAGCACAGCCTTTCTCAGCCACAGGTCGCGGTTGTCGTAATCCGCCATCATTTCCTTCTGGGTGGTGATGTAGCTGGTCAGGTCCTTCAGCACGAAGTAGGGGTCGGCCATTCCGCCGTAGTCGCCAAACAGCAGGGAGTGGTAGATCTCCTGGAACATACGGGGGTTCTCGGGGCACAGGGTGCCGTCGATCAGCTGCTCCATCACCTTGCGGACCTTCGGGTTGGTCTCGTAGATGTCGTGGGCGCGATAGGTGGCGTAGCCGCTCTCCACCTCCTGGGCCGTCAGGCCGAAGATGTAGATGTTGTCCGCGCCCACCTGGTCGTAGATTTCGCAGTTCGCGCCGTCCATGGTGCCCAGGGTCACCGCGCCGTTCATCATGAACTTCATGTTGCCGGTGCCGCTGGCCTCCTTGCCGGCGGTGGAGATCTGCTGGCTGATCTCGGTGGCGGGCATCAGCAGCTCGGCCTGGGAGACGCAGTAGTTCTCCAGGAACACCACGTTGATCAGCTTCGAGGCCCGGGGATGCTTGCGCACCAGGTCGCCCACGGCGTTGATCAGCTTGATGGTCAGCTTCGCCCGATGGTAGCCGGGGGCCGCCTTCGCGCCGAAGATGAAGGTGCGGGAATGGAATTCCTTATCGGGATGCTCGTCGATGTCGTTGTAGAGCATCATGATGCCCAGCGCGTTCATCAGCTGGCGCTTGTACTCGTGCAGGCGCTTGGCCTGGGCGTCGAAGATGCTGTCGGGGTTCATCTCAATGCCCTGATGGCGGTACACGGCGTCGGCCAGGCGCAGCTTGTTGTGATACTTGATCTCCTCGAACTTCTGGCGGAAGGCCGCGTCGTCGGCAAAGGGCTTCAGCGCCTCGATCTTCTTCATGTCCTTGCGCCAGTCGGTGCCGATGGCCTCGTCGATCAGGGCGGACAGCTCGGGGTTGCACTGCATCAGCCAGCGGCGATGGGTGATGCCGTTGGTGACGTTGACGAACTTCCTCGGCTCCAGCATGTAGAAGTCGTGGAAGGTCTGGCGCTTGAGGATGTCGGTGTGGATGGCCGACACGCCGTTGACGGAGTGGGTGTAGGCCACGCACAGGTTGGCCATGTGCACCTGGTTGTAGGCGAGGATGGCCATGTGGCCGATGCGCTCCCACTGGCCGGGGAAGGCGTCCCACAGCTTGGCGCACAGCCGGCGGTTCATCTCCTCGAGGATCATGTAGATGCGGGGCAGCTGTTCGCGGAACAGGCTTTCGGGCCACTTTTCCAGCGCCTCCACCAGCACGGTGTGGTTGGTGTAGGCGAAGGTGCGGCGGCAAATGGCCTCGGCCTCGTCCCAGCCCACGCCGTAGTCGTCCATCAGGATGCGCATCAGCTCGGGGAGGGCGACGGCGGGGTGGGTGTCGTTGATGTGGATGGCCACCTTGTCCGGGAAGATGGCGAAGTTATAGCCGTAGGTGTCGATGAACTCCTTCACCGCGAACTGTACGGAGGCGGAGGAGAAGAAATACTGCTGCTTCAGGCGCAGCTCCTTGCCCTGGTAGCTGTCGTCGTTGGGATAGAGGATCTTGGAGATGACCTCCGCCAGCTCCCGCTCCTCCATGGCCTGGACGTACTGGCCGCGGTTGAAGTGCATCATGTCGATCTGGTTGATCGCCTTGGCGCTCCAGGTGCGCAGGAAGTTGACCTTGGTGCTGTCATAGCCCACTACCGGGATGTCATAGGGCATGGCCTGGACGGTCTTGTAGTCCAGGTGGCGGTAATAGGTGCGGCCGTTGTCCTCATAGGTTTCGATGCGGCCGCCGAAGTGGATCTCCACGGCGTCCTGGGGATGGGGAATCTCCCAGATGTTGCCGCTGGCCAGCCAGTTGTCGGGCACTTCCACCTGGTAGCCGTCCACCAGCCTCTGGCGGAACAGGCCGAACTCATAGCGGATGGTGCAGCCCATGGCGGGCAGCTTCAGCGTGGTCAGGGAATCCAGGAAGCAGGCGGCCAGGCGGCCCAGACCGCCGTTGCCCAGGCCGGGCTCCGGCTCCTCCTCGAACACCACGGAGCGGTCGATGCCCAGCTCATCCAGGGCCTTCATATAGTTGGTCTCGTTGACCAGATTGACCATGTTGTTGTGCAGGGCGCGGCCCACCAGGAATTCGGCGCTGAGGTAGTAGACCTTTTTGGCCTGCTGCTCCTTCCGGGCGCCGCGGGAAGCGCTGCGGCGCTGCATGATCTCGTCGCGCACCACCAGGGCCAGGGCCTGGTACAGCTGCTCCGGGGTGGCGTCGGCCACGTCACAGGCAAACTGGGTATGCAGCTTGTTGAGTATGCTCTCCTTGATCTGTTCAACGGTCATCCGTTCGAATTTCACAAAAACACCTCCGAAAGATTAAGGCACTGCGGTAAGTTCAACTGTCACTATAACACATAAATGGAGGTTCTTCAATGGATTGTGTGTTGATTTTTTGGTTGAAAACGCTGATACAAGGGCGGCTTCGCCTTTTGTTCACGGGGATTCAATGGCGACTTTATAAAATCGGGCGAAGGCAATATATGCGGGGCCTCCGGGAGGGTATGCGCCGGCGCGGTTGAGCCGTTGACGACCTGAATTTGCATTATGCCATGCATAAAAATGCAAATTTAACCTTAAATAATTCGTTTGTAGTGTGGAAATGGGCATGGACATATGATAAAATATCAAAAGCAACACTCATTCGGGAAAGGTCGGATTGCGCTATGAAGAGCTATGCGGAAATGAACCGCGAGGAGCTGGAGAACGAGATCGCCCATCTTAAAAAGGAATACCAGAAATTTCAGGCCATGGGCATTCACCTGAACATGAGCCGCGGCGTGCCCTGCAAGGAACAGCTGGACCTGTCCATGGGGATGATGGACGTGCTGGATTCCGACAGCGACCTGACCTGTGACGACGGCACCGACTGCCGCAACTACGGCGCGCTGACCGGCATCGAAGAGGCCCGGGAGCTGCTGGGCGACATGATGGAGAACAACCCCAAGGATATCATCATCTACGGCAATTCCAGCCTGAACGTGATGTATGACACCGTGTCCCGGGCCTATACCCACGGCATCATGGGCTCCACGCCCTGGTGCAAGCTGGACCACGTGAAGTTCCTGTGCCCCGTGCCCGGCTACGATCGCCACTTCGCCATCACGCAGTACTTCGGCATCGAGATGATCCCCGTGCCCATGACGCCCACCGGCCCCCAGATGGACCTGGTGGAAAAGCTGGTGGCCGAGGACGAGGCCGTCAAGGGCATCTGGTGTGTCCCCAAGTACTCCAATCCCCAGGGCTATTCCTACAGCGACGAGACCGTGCGCCGCTTCGCCCGCCTGAAGCCGGCCGCCCAGGATTTCCGCATCTTCTGGGACAACGCCTACGGCATGCACCACCTTTATGACGAGAAGCAGGATTACCTGATCGAGATCCTGGCCGAGTGCAAGCGGGCCGGCAACCCGGACCTGGTGTACAAATTCTCCTCCACCAGCAAGATCACCTTCCCCGGCTCCGGCATCGCCGCCCTGGCCACCTCGCCCAACAACATGGACGACATCACCAACCAGCTCAGGCGGCAGACCATCGGCCATGACAAGGTGAACCAGCTGCGCCACGTGCGCTTCTTCGGCGGGATCCACGGCATGGTGGAGCACATGCGCAAGCACGCCGACATCCTCCGCCCCAAATTTGAGATGGTGGAAAACACGCTGGAGGAGAAGCTGGGCGGCCTGGAAATCGGCAGCTGGACCAAGCCCTTGGGCGGCTACTTCATCCACTTTGAAAGCCTGCCGGGCTGCGCCAAGGCCATCGTGGCCCGGGCCAAGAAGGCCGGCGTGGTGCTGACCCCCGCGGGCGCCACCTGGCCCTACGGCAAGGACCCCCAGGACAACAGCATCCGCATCGCCCCGTCCTATCCCTCCCTGCCGGAGCTTTCCGCCGCCGCGGAGCTGTTCGCGCTGTGCGTCCGGCTGGTCAGCGCCGAGAAGCTGCTGGCGCAGATGTAGCGCTTATGCGTCGCTGAAAAAGCTCCTTTGGTTTTGCGCAGGCTGACCGCAAATGTTTTGCGGTCGGCCTGCGCTTTTCCATAACAAATTCCAATCATTTATCTCATTTTCCGCTGGACAGAAACCCTATACAGCTGGTATAATATATGCGATTCAGGTGATCGGCCAATTCCACTCAGCCGGCCCAAAAGGGGAGTGTCTGCGCACATGTATACGGAACAGCAGCTTTCGCGCTATCCATTTTTCAAGAGGGCGTTTCAGGAGGACAGGATCAACTATGTGCTGGATACCCTCACGGGCGTCGTTTCCCGCCAGTACATACTCGGCTTCGTGCGCTCGCTGATCGAAGCGGGGACGCCCTTCACCTTTGGCATACTGGACCTGGACAATTTCAAATACATCAATGACACCTACGGCCACCATGTGGGCGACATCGTGTTGAAGAGCGTGGCGGACGGCCTGGCCCAATACCTGGACGGCTACGGCGTTGCGGGCCGCTTTGGCGGTGACGAGCTGCTGTGGATCAACCTGCGCGACCGCGCCTACGACGACAAAAAGGCGTTCCTCAACGCGCTGTACAACAGCGCTCTTGTGGTCCGCAGGAATGTGCCGGTGGAGGGCTGTGATCCCTTCATCACGGGCACCGTCGGCTGCGCCACCTTTCCCGACGACGCCGGGGATTTTGACGGGCTGTTTGGGACGATTGACAAGACCCTCTACCGGGGCAAGCGCAAGGGCAGGAACTGTTACATTATTTATGTAAAGGAAAAACACGCCGACATACAGATCCGCCATATCGCCCGCCAGGGGCTCTATACCTCGATGCGCAACCTCGTGCGCATGTTTGAGATGGTACCGGGACTGAAGAACAAGCTCCATTCCGTCGCGCCGGTGATGATCGACGAGCTGAAGGTATCGGATTTGTATTATGTCGACCGGGACAGGATCATGCGGGCCATCCGCGTACAGGGCGTCCGGGAGGACGTGGGCGACATCGACCGGCTGATGATCGACGAGCTGTTCGCGTCCAATGACCTGTCGCAGGTCGAGGCGCGCAGCCCCCGGTTTTACGGGGTGCTGAGCAAACGGGAGGTGGAGTCGCTGATGGTGGTGCGCATCGGCATGGACAACGAGCCCACCGACGGCTACCTCGTCTGCGCCGAGCCCCACAACCGCCGCCTCTGGCAGGAGGAGGAGTGCGCCCTCGTGTTTTTCCTGGCCAAGCTGATCGCGGCCCGCATCCGCATCGACGGCGAGCCGTTTTCCGGGAACGACTGGTAGAAAACTCAGGACAATACGGGAAAAGCTTATAAAATAAATCCAATCAATTAGATTGACATAATATGCCGTTGATGTTATAATTCGAATTGTGCAAGGTGTCAAATTCGTGGCGCGTTTGTAACGTTTGTCGGGTGCTTCAGGTCGGGTGACCCAAACTGTTCCCGCTGATGGAAAAGCGTGTGCGCTTGCCGGTTGGAGGTGGGGGATTGCAACGACGCAGGACGGTTCAACAATACCGTGCGCTGGACCTTGCGATGTTTGCCCTGATGCTGACGGTGGCAGAGACGATCGCCGTCACCGCCGCGCGCCGCTGGTTCCCGAACGAGCCGTACACCGTGTCCGTCACCCCGGCGATCACGACCATCGTGATGATGCGCTGGGGCCCGTGGGCGGGCCTGCACGCGGCGCTGGGGGGCGTCGTCTTCTGCCTGACCTCGGGCGCGGGCGCGAAGCATTACATCATCTACGCGGCAGGCAATCTGCTGTCCCTTGCGGCGCTGGCCTTTATCCGGGCGGCGACAGCCGAGGGCATACGGCAGAGCGCCTCCAAATCCCTGTTGCTGGCGCTGGCCGTGACGCTGCTGATGCAGCTGGGCCGGGCGCTGTTTGCCGTTATTTTTGGCGCGTTGCCGGCGATGGCGCTGGGCTTTTTCACCACCGACGCGATTACGCTGCTGTTCACACTGGTGCTGGTCTGGATCGCCCGCCGGCTGGATGGCATATTTGAAGATCAAAACCACTACCTGCTCAGGATACAGAGGCAGGAAAAAGAAGAAAGAGGAGGATTCTGATGAGAGACAAGGGATCGGATTATCTGATTTTCGATCAGGCCAGCGGCACTTATCGGGAAGACCCCGAACAGCTGGTGCGCGACGACGTCGAAAAGCACTACTGGTTGCACGTGGGGCGCACCATCCTCAAGGACTGGCGCCTTTACGTGATGCTGCTGCCCACCCTGCTGGTCTTCCTGTTCTGGCGCTACCTGCCCATGTACGAGCTTCTGGGCGCGTTCAAGGTCAGCGACCAGGTCAAGCCGGTGGCCGACCAGTATTTCGCGGGCTTCTCCTATTTCAAGACCCTGCTGGTCGGCGGCGGCACCGGCGGCCTGTCGGTGGAATTCTGGCGGGCCCTGCGCAACACCTTCCTGCTCAGCTTCTACGGCCTGTGCTTCGGCTTCCCGATGCCCATCATACTGGCCCTGTTCTTCAACGAGATCCGCTCCAACATCGCCCGAAGCGTCTACCAGGTGCTCACCTACCTGCCGAAGTTCATGTCCACCGTCGTCATGACCTCGCTGGTGATGATGCTGGTGAAGCAGGGCTCCCTGACCAGCGGCGCGGGCATCGTCAGCCAGTTCCTGGCGCGGCTGGGCCTGATCAGCCAGGAGACGGCCAACTCGGGCCTGCTGAACAACCCGGCCTTCTTCCGGGGCATCTACCAGATCAGCGGCATCTGGGAGACGGCGGGCTACGACAGCATCGTGTTCTTTGCGGCGATCATCGCCATATCGCCCACCAGCTATGAGGCGGCGCAGATCGACGGCGCGGGCAAGATGGCCCAGATGCGCTACGTGGTGCTGCCCAGCATACTCTCCACCATCGTCATCATGCTGATCATGCGCATCGGCTCGCTGCTGAACATCGGCTATGAAAAGGTGCTGCTGCTGTACAACACCAACACCTACGTGACCGCCGACGTGGTTTCCACCTTTGCCCAGCGCTACGGCCTGGCGGGCGCCCAGAAGGGCATCGCCTCCGCTGCCGAGATGATGAACAACGTGGTGGGCATGCTGCTGGTCATCGGCGCGAATACGGTGGCCCGCAAGGCGTCCAACGTGTCGCTGTACTAAAGGGGGGCTTTGAATGAAAAGAAAACTTGAGGTCTCCGAGCTGATTTTCAAGATCGTCAGCTATACGCTCCTGACCGTGTTCGCCCTGGGGTGCCTGTATCCCTTCGTGTACGCGGTGTCAGCCTCCATCAGCGGCCGCCACGCCGTGGACTACGGCCAGGTGGTGCTGTTCCCCAAGGACATCCAGTTCGACGCCTTCCGCAGGATGTTCAACGACAACATGTTCTGGAATTCCTATTCCAACACGCTGTTCCTGACCGTCTACGGCACCCTGTGGGCCCTGGGCGTGTCCATACTGGGCGCTTACGCCCTGTCCAAGAAGCGGCTGCTGTTCCGCAAGGCGTTCAACTTCTATCTGGTCTTTACGATGTGGTTTTCCGCAGGCATCGTGCCCCAGTACCTGAACTACCTGGCCACCAAGAAGGTGTTCAATTCCGTGGGCATCATGGATGACAAGTGGCTGGTGGTCATCGCCATGGGCATGGCGGCCATGAACATCATACTGCTTCGAAACGCCTTTGAAAACGTGCCCAGCGAGATCGAGGAGGCCGCCATCGTCGACGGCGCCACCGAGTTCGGCGTGCTGAGCAAGGTGTTCATCCCGATGTCCAAATCCACCATCGCCACGGTGGCGCTGTTCTTCGCCATCTCCCGCTGGAACGGCTATTTCTGGGCGCGCCAGATGATCTCCAATTCCCACGAGCATCCGCTGCAGGTGTTCATCCGCCTGACGCTGGAGGACTTTACCAACCCCGAGACCATGGCGGGCTGGAACGAGACTTACGCCTCGGATTCGGTCATCTACGCGTTGATCGTCTGCTCCATCGTGCCGATCCTCATCATCTACCCCTTTATCCAGAAGTACTTCGCCAAAGGCACCAATGCCGGCGGTGTGAAGGAATAATATCAAGGAGGAAAATTGTATGAAGAAGCTCTTGTCGATCCTGTTGGCCTGCGCCATGCTGCTGTCCTGCGCCGCGCTGGCTGAGGACACCGTGCTGCGCATGGCCACCGGCTACAACAGCACCAAGACGGGCATCGCCTTTGATGCCGAGACCGCCGGCAGCGGCGTGACCCTGGCCGATGGTAACACCTACAACACCGGCGACCTGAAGCCCACCTGGGTGGAAATGGAAAAGATCCTCGGCGTGAAGTTCGAGGACAAGTACCAGGGCAACAGCGCTGCCAAGGAGTTCGAGTTCTGGAAGGACCGCCTGAACGAGGTGGACATGATCAGCGGCACCGCCGCCACCCTGTCCGAGTACGGCGAGGCCGGCAGCCTGGTCAACCTGGCCGAGTACATGGACCAGATGCCCTCCTTCAAGGCCTATCTGGACGCGAACCCCATCGTTCGCCTGTCCATCACCGGCAACACCTCCACCGGCGCCATTTACTTCAGCCCCTACTTCGACGGCGTCAACGACATCGAGCGCATGCCGCTGATGCGCGTGGACTGGGTGCAGAAGCTGCTGGACGGCGAGGGTGAGTTCACCGCCGAGGCCTGCAACGACACCGCCGCGCCGGTCTGCCAGCCCTACATGCCCATCACCGGTACCGTGGAGATCGAGACCGTGAAGCTGGACGGCTCCGGCACCGAGACCGTCACCAAGAACTACGATGCCTACGGCAACATCGTGGCGGCCATGAGCGAGAAGATGCCCATGAGCGGCGTCGACGCGGTCAACATGCTGCGCGAGTACATCGACAAGACCTATGACGGCTACTATGGCACCGAGCGCTCCAACCTGTTCGTGGGCCAGAACGCCGCCTGGGACGCCGATGAACTGGTTGCCCTGCTGCGCTGCGTGGTGGCCAATCCCCAGACCCTCAACGGCACCGATTCCGTGCAGGGCCTGTTCACCCGCGAGGAGGCCAACAACCAGCGCCGCGTGGATATGATCCGCCTGGCCGGCCACCTGTTCGGCGTGCGCGGCATGGAGTCCCGCCAGGATTACCTGTATGTCGGCGCCGACGGCGAGCTGCATGACGCCCGCCAGGAGACCGCCGCCTACGAGGCCATGGGCCGCATGAACGACATGGTGCAGGAGGGCCTGATCTCCAAGGCGTTCCTGGATTCCTCCGAGGAAAACAGCGGCACCTATCTTGAGAACGATCTGGGCTTCATGAGCTACGACTACAACCAGACCCAGACCATCATGAACGAGACCAAGCTGCAGGACGGCGAGAAGTACATGGCGGTCATGGTGCCCGTGGCCCGCTGGTACGACGGCACCGACGACGAGGGCGTGTACATGCGCTTCACCGAGTCCTGGCGCTCCGTCAAGACCGACGGCTGGGCCATCTCCAAGGCCGGCGTCGAGGGCGACGAGGCCAAGCTGAACGCCGCGCTGTCGCTGATCGACTACGCCTTCTCCGACAAGGGCCAGATCCTGATGAGCTACGGCCCCGACGCCTTTATCAAGACCAAGGAAGACGGCAGCTACGAGACCTTCATGTTCAACGGCAAGGAGATGCCCGTCATCGCCGACGCCACCTACGCGGAGCTGTGGGAGAAGGCCAGCGGCAACTATACCAACTACGCCCGCATGTACCTGGGCTCCACCCTGTCCTTCGCCAAGAGCCAGGCCTTCGAGTACCAGTGCACCAGCGCCGTCGGCAAGGAAGGCGCGGGCCACATCTCCACGGCCATCGGCCTGGGCACCATCAAGCATCCCGAGCTGGCCATCACCGAGAATCCCTGGTATTCCTCCATGCCCACCGTGCTGCCCAACACCAAGGTTGAAAACGACGAGCTGAACTCCTACACCGAGCTGACCGCCGGCGGCAAGTTCAACCTGGCCAAGGACGGCGAGAACGTCTTCGTGGACATCATCGTCAAGGGCTTCACCCTGGACGGCATGACCAGCCCCGAGGAGGCCGCGGCGACCGTCGATACCGACTGGTTCGGCTTCGACTACCTGCTGCTGAAGGGCGACGCCTGGGCCCGCCTGCTGGATTACTACACCAACCTGTAAGATGATTGACTGAAGTCAGTGATCGCCGATGAACGGATACCGCCTGGTGCGGCGGCCTTACGGGCCGCCCCAATGGCGGCGCAGACGCCGCGGCAATCCCCGCGGTCCGCAGGGCGGTTGCTGACCTGGAAACAAACACCCCTTCCTCCCGGCTCCGGCCGGGAGGAAGGGAACCACTGATCGGGGGAAGGTCGACATGTATAAGAAACAGATGAAATTGCAGCGCATCGCGTGTTTCCTGTCCATTGCGGCAAGCGCGCTGGTATTCCTGTACGCGCTGGGCATCATGACGGATCTGTACGATATGCTGTACACAATGATTCCGGTGCCTGACGACCCGTCTTCGGTCAAGGTGGCCGGTGCCATGATCTACTACGACATGCAGGGGTTCAACCAGTCGCTGCTGCGGGCGGGCATCGGCCTGATACTGGTTTCCTGCCTGCTGTTCATCACCAATACCCATTCCCGCCGGAAGTATTACATCGGCAATTATGTGGCGATCTGCGCCAATGCCGTGGCGAACATCGCGGTGGCCCTGTGGGCCCATGGCCGGATCACGGCCTTCAAGGTCCAGTACCTGTCCACCGTGGATTTCGCCCAACTGGAGCGCCGCCTGTCCAGGGCGGGCACCTACACCGACTCGACATTTTGGTTCGATGTCAATACCGCCATCTTTGCCTTCGCGCTGTTTGTGGTGGCGCTGCTCATCATCAGCGCGGCATGGAAGGTGACGCTGATGAAGAACGAGAGAAAACTGATTGAAGCAGGAAAGGCGGTGTCGGCATGATGAACGACCAGTCCATTCGCCTCGATCGCATGCGCTTCACAAAGAACACCACGTCCTCGCGGCTGGTCCTGCTGGCCATCTTATTCGACGCGATCTACTTTGTGAGCCTGTATAAAATCAATGTGGAATATTACTACAACATGATGATGGGCGCTTCCATCCTCTACAACCTGGTGTTCATGCTGGCGGCCTTCCTGGCCTCCGAGGGCGTGAAGAACTACAAGCAGGGCTATTCCTGGGTGCTCTGCCTGTTGGGCGCGATTCAGATCGTCAGGATTTTCATATGGCCGGTGCATGCCCATGCCACGTCGGTGACTGTCGCGGGCCAGGAGCTGCTGGCGATGAACAACGGACAGTTTGTCCGCGCCGTGATCTATCTCGTGGCCTCGGCCGTATGCCTGATCGTGGCCGCGGCGGTGAACCTTACGAAGAGCCGCGCGCTGAAGGCGCATATCGCCGGCCTGGAAGGCCAGAAGGCATAGGGGAGGGCGCACCATGGCACAGTTGAGTTTACAACATATCGATAAAATATACGACAACAACGTCCAGGCGGTGTACGATTTCAACATCGACATCAAGGACGGCGAGTTGATCGTACTGGTCGGCCCCTCGGGCTGCGGTAAGTCCACCACGCTGCGCATGGTGGCGGGCCTGGAGGACATCTCCCGGGGCAACCTGCTGCTGGACGGCAGGGACATCACCCGTGCCCCGGCCAAGGACCGGGACATGGCGATGGTGTTCCAGAACTACGCGCTGTACGGCCACATGACCATCTATGAAAACATGGCCTTTTCGCTGCTGCTGCGCAAGGAGGACCCCAACGTCATCCACAAGAAGGTGTTGGCGGCCGCGGACATTCTGGGCCTGACCAGCCAGTTGAACAAGAAGCCGTCCCAGCTCTCCGGCGGCCAGCGCCAGCGCGTGGCCATGGGCCGCTCCATCGTCCGGAACCCCAAGGTCTTCCTGTTCGACGAGCCCCTTTCCAACCTGGACGCCAAGCTGCGCGGCGCGACCCGGCGGGAGATCCTGCTGCTGCACAAGCGCCTGAACGCCACGATGATGTACGTGACCCACGACCAGACCGAGGCGCTGACCCTGGCGGACCGCATCGTCTGCATGTCCATGGGCCATGTGCAGCAGACCGGCACGCCGCTGGAGCTGTACGATTCGCCCAACAACACCTTCGTCGCGGGCTTCATTGGCCTGCCGCCGATGAACTTCTTCGACGTGACCTTTGAAAACGGCGCGCTGTACGGCAAGGGCTTTGAGGTGCAGCTGTCCGACGCGGAAAAGGCGACGCTGGCCGGCTACAACCGCAAGGCCATCACCCTGGGCGTGCGCCCCGAGGACATCGTGGAGGGCGGCTCGCTGCCGGTGAAGGTGTTCTCCAACGAAAACCTTGGCATGAACACGCTGGTGCACGGCCACATGGGCGACAATATCCGCGTCACAGCCAAGCTGCGCGGCTGGACCGACTACAAAAACGGCGACATCGTGAAGCTGGGCTTCAAGCGCAAGCACTTCTTCGACAAGGAAACTAC
This sequence comes from Clostridia bacterium, assembly GCA_017512905.1. GTDB lineage: Bacteria > Bacillota > Clostridia > Christensenellales > Aristaeellaceae > UBA2862. The sequence goes on along the minus strand of JAFWEL010000129.1, from coordinate 9,748 downwards.
CAACGCCATACGGAAAGGGGATCGATGAGACATGGCCAATCAGCCCAAGGGTTTCAGTGAGTTCATTCGCAAGCGCATCGTCGCGCTGAAGCGCAAGCCCCAGACCATCGCCCTCATCGCCTTCGCCCTGGCGTTTGTCTATTATTCCCTGAACCTGACGAAGATATCCGATACCACGGCCTACATCAACCTGCCCGGCATGGGCCTGGCGGGCTTTGCCACGATGCTGTTCTCCATACTGCTGATGGTCTGCTTCATGAACGCCTTTCCCCACCGCAAGAAGGTAAATGTGCCGATGCTGGCGCTGATGTTTGTGCTGGTGGCCATCATCATCTATGCCGGCATCTTCTACCAGGGCCGCATCACCGAGGCGCTGACCCGGGAGGTCAACCCCATCACCGTGAGCGCCGACAAGATCTACATCACCCAGGCCCAGACCATGCTGTCCATCCACAGGATCATACTGATCGTCGGCGTGGCGCTGGTGGCGCTGCTGCCGGTGTATTCCAAGGCCCTGAAGAAGATCAACACCAATGTGGACGTGGCCGAGAACGAGGAGATGGCTACCATCGACATCAGCGGGGAGGACGCGTAGTCGCTCGCGGTTTGTGACGACGCTTTAGCGGCATGGCTCGAAAGCAGAAAAACCCGCCCCGGGAGACGCCCAAATCGGCGGCGGACTATTACAAGCTGAATTTCAAGGCCGTGGATGACCTGGTCACCGCGGACAGGGACAATTCGCCGAAGGTCAGCGAGGCGGAGCTGCGCAAGTACCGCTCCGGTCCGAAGATCCGGCTGTCGGAGTCCCTGAAGGCGCTGCTGATCAAATTCTGGTTCAACGGCGCGACCTGCTTCTTCTTCCTGTGGGGACTGGGCGCCTATCTGCACAGCTGGCTGGACCAGATGGTGGTGCTGGCGCTGGCCCTTGGGGCAGTCACCGACCTGCTGACCAACAACGTGTTCAGGTTTTACGCCAGGACCCCGGGCGCCAACGATCGCTGGATGATGTTCCCCCAGCGGGCCTTCTATACGCTGCCGCTGAACCTGCTCTACGCGGGGCTGCTGCTGTTCCTGGTGATGACGACTTACAACGTCGTCAATGCCGCTATCATCGGCATCACCGGCGCAAAGGACACCCTGCCCCTGGGCGTGGGGCCAATCCTCTTCGGCGTATTCACCACCGCCTGGGATATCCTGCTCATCAGGATCAAGCATACGGCGCAGAGCGTCCTCTCGGATGCCCGGCGCGCCACCAAGGGAGTGTAGGACGGCGTGTTTCATACCATCTATGTGGGCTCCACCTCGGTGTGCTTTGAGCTGGAGAATCAGTCCCCCTTCTATGCCCCCGAGCCCTGGCGGGCGATGATGGACGGCAGGATCGTCAGGGAAGGCCGGGAGAACGTGTTTTCGCTGTTCGGCCTGAAGCCCGGACGGGACTACGCGGTGACGCTGTGCTCCGGTTCCCGTGAGCACACCCTGCGATTCACCACGAAGGACGAGAGCTGCGCCGTCAGTGTGAAGGATTTCGGCGCGAAGGGCGACGGAGTGACCGTGGACACCACCGCCATACAGTGGGCCGTGCTGCTGCTGCCGGAGGACGGCCGGCTGGTGTTCCCCCCGGGCACTTATCTGACGGGGCCGATCATGCTCAAGAGCCACATGACGCTGGAGCTGACCGAGGGCGCGATCCTGAAGGGCCTGACGGACAAGGCCGCGTATCCGGTGATTCCTGCCGGGATGATCGACATGGACGGCGACGATGAGGTGCGGTTCGGCACCTTCGAGGGTCAGCCCAAGAGCATGTACGCCTCGCTGATCACCGCCGAATATGCCGAGGACATCCGCGTCATCGGCCCGGGCCGGGTGGACGGCGACGCCCAGAACGGCATCTGGTGGCAAACCTTCCAGCAGGACCCCATCGCGAGGCCGAGGCTGCTGTTCTTCAACGCCTGCAACGGGGTGACGGTGCACGGCATCGATGCCGCCAATTCCCCCTCCTGGCAGCTGCACCCCTACAAGTGCTGGAACATGGCCTTTTACGATGTCTCGGTTTCCGCACCGAAGGACAGCCCCAATACCGACGCCCTTGACCCGGAGAGCTGCGACGGGGTGGATATCGTGGGCTGCCGCTTTTCCGTGGGGGATGACTGCATCGCCATCAAATCCGGAAAGCTGGGTCCCGAGGCGGAGGCCCACTGGCCCGCCATACAGCACACCATCCGCAATTGCATGATGGCCTTCGGCCACGGGGCCATCGTCCTGGGCAGCGAGATCTCCGGCGGCATCAAGGCGCTGTCGGTCAGCCAGTGCCTGTTCCGGCAGACCGACCGGGGCCTGCGCATCAAGACCCGCCGGGGCCGGGGCCGGGAATGCGACATCGATGGCATCAGCTTCGACAACATCCGCATGGAGGGGGTGCTGACCCCCATCGTGATGAACATGTGGTACCGCTGCGTGGACCCGGACGGCGATTCCGACTATGTTCAGAATCGCAATCCCGTCCCCGTGGATGACCGCACGCCCCGCTTGGGCAGTTTTCGCTTCTCGAACATGGAATGCGTCGACGCCCAGGTGGCCGCCTGCTACTGCGACGGCCTGCCTGAGCAGCCCATCGAGTCGGTGACGCTGGAAAATGTGCGTGTGCGCTTTGCGGAAGACGCACGGCCCGGTGTGCCCTCCATGTTCACCAATGCCCCTGCGCGCTGCCGACTGGGCCTGTGGTTTGAAAACGTGCGCAGTGTGCGGCTGAAGCATGTAATCGTCGAGGGCCAGGCGGGGGAAGCCCTGCTGACCCGGGGTGTCGAAGAGATCATTACCGAATAAAAACGAGGTGCTTGCCCATGTATGAGGCCATCGACCGCTATGTCTTCAGCCTGATCGAGCAGTCGTCCCCGGAATATACCGCCTGGAACATCGAAAGGGCGCGGGACGGTGTGCCCACCAACTGGAACTATATCGACGGATGCATGATCACCGCGCTGCTGGCGATGGCGGACATCTCCGGTGACGAGCGGTATTTTGACTTCGCCCGGCATTTCATCGATGCCTTTGTGGGCGAGGACGGCTCGATCCGCACCTTCAGGCCCGAGCGGCACACGCTGGACGATATCAACGAGGGTCGGGTGCTGTTTCCGCTGTATGCGCGCACCGGAGTGGATAAATACCGCCTAGGCGCGCAGACGCTGAAGCGGGCGCTGGATGACCAGCCCCGCACCGCAGAGGGCAGCTTCTGGCACAAGCAGATCTACCCCAACCAGGTGTGGCTGGACGGCATCTACATGGCCATGCCCTTCCTGGCCCTGTATGAAAAGCACTTCGGTCACGGGGACTATGCCGATGTGGTCCGACAGGTCAGGACCGTTCGCGAGCACATGCGCGACGGGGTCACCGGCCTGTACTATCACGGCTATGACGCCAGCCGTAGCGCCTTCTGGGCCGATCCCGTGACGGGGCTGTCCAAAAGCTTCTGGCTGCGGAGCATCGGCTGGTTTGCGGTGGCGCTGGCGGACCTGACGGAGCTGCTGCCCGAGGGCGAGGATCGGAACGTGATGCAGGACATCTTGGCCGACCTGACGGCCAGCGTCTGGAACTACCACGATCCCGAGACGTCGATGTACTACCAGGTGCCGGACAGGCCCGGCGAGGCGGGCAATTACCTGGAATCCAGCGGCAGCGCGATGCTGGCCTATGCCATGCTGAAGGGGGCGCGGCTGGGCGCGCTGGAGCCGGCCTGGGCCGACAGGGGCCAGGCGACCTTCGACGGCATCGGCCGGCGCTATCTGTCCTTTGAGGACGGCCAGCTGAACCTGGGCGGCATCTGCCTGGTGGCCGGCCTGGGGCCGGAGGATAACCGCCGCCGGGACGGCACCTATGCCTACTATATTTCCGAGCCGGTGGTGCGCAACGATGCCAAGGGCGTGGCGCCCTTCGTGCTGTGCTACACCGAGGTCAAGCGCCGCCAGTCCTGAGGGCGCTGTTGACGGCGGGATTGAACGAAATACACTCAAGGAGGCAGTGATATGGCGTATTTAACGCTGAAGAACATCAACAAGATTTACCCGAATGGCTATCACGCGGTGCACAACTTCAATCTTGAGATTGAAAAGGGTGAATTTGTCGTGTTCGTGGGGCCTTCGGGCTGTGGCAAATCGACCACCCTGCGCATGATTGCCGGCCTTGAGGATATTTCCAACGGCGAATTCCTGATCAATGGCGTGCGCGCCAACGAGATGGGCCCCCGGGAGCGGGAGGTTGCCATGGTGTTCCAAAGCTACGCCCTGTATCCCCAGATGACGGTGTACGACAACATCGCCTTTGGCCTGACGCTTCAGGGCGTGGACGAGGAGATCATCGAAAAGCGGGTCAACAAGACGGCGAAGATCCTGGGCCTGACGGATTACCTGGACCGCCTGCCCCGGGCGCTCTCCGGCGGCCAGCGCCAGCGCGTGGCCATCGGCCGCGCCATCATCCGCAAGGTGGGCATCTTCCTGATGGACGAGCCCCTTTCCAACCTGGACGCCAAGCAGCGCGTGACCATGCGCTATGAAATCGCCCAGATCCACCAGGAGACCGGCGCGACCACCATCTACGTCACCCACGACCAGACCGAGGCCATGACCCTGGCCGACCGCATCGTGGTGATGAAGGACGGCTATGTCCAGCAGATCGGCACACCCTATGAGCTGTACCACAAGCCGGCCAACGTGTTTGTGGCGGGCTTCATCGGCGAGCCGCCGATGAACTTTGTGCGCGGCGTCGTGCAGAACGGCTGCATCACGATGGGCGACAATGTGCTGAACCTGAAGGCGAAGTACGCCGACATCGGCCGGTATGAGGGCAAGGAGATCGTGTTCGGCTTCCGGCCGGAGGCGATCAAGCTGGGCGAGGTCGACAACGCCTGCGTCGTGAGGTGCCGGGTCGAGCTGACCGAGATGCTGGGTGACAACACCAATGTGTATGTCACTTCCGGCGACAAGCAGGCCATATTGAAGGTGGATTCCCACGACACCCCGGAGACCGACGTGGACATCACCTTCTCCATCCCGCTGGAGGACGTCTACCTGTTCGACGCCCAGACGGAGAACGTGATCGTATAGACGAATAAAATATCTTCAGGGGCGCCGTTGCGGCGTCCGCCCGAGCGCGAATCGTATCCGATTGCCCCGGCGGGCGGCGCAACGCCGCCCCTGTATTTTGCAAGAGAAAGGATAATGTGCTATGAACATCGGCATACGCCTGCATGATACCGCGCCGGGGACGCTGGAGCAGCGCCTCGGCTTTGCGAAGGCCCAGGGCTTCTCCTGCGCGCACCTGGCGCTGTCCAAGGTGGTGGACGGCTTCTCGATGGCAGACGCGCCTGCCCGCCTGAACGTCGAATTGGCCGAATGGGTCAAGGGGGCGTTCGCGGACAATGGCCTGGAATGCGCGGTGCTGGGCTGCTATTTGCAATTGGCCACCACCGACGCGGAGGCGCTGGCCCGCACCCAGGCGATCTACCGCGCCCACCTGCGCTTTGCCTGCATGATGGGGGCGGGGGTGGTGGGCACCGAGACGCCCCTCGCCCAGTCGGATCAGCTGAATATTCACGACCCGGAGGCGCTGGCGCTGTTCCTGCGCTGCGTGGAGCCGCTGGTGCGCTGTGCGGAGGAGGAAGGCGCGATCCTGGCCATCGAGCCGGTGGCCTGCCACATCGTCAATACGCCCCAGCGCATGGAGCAGGTGCTGGATGCGCTGAAATCGGACCACGTGCGGGTGATCCTGGACGCCGTGAACCTGCTGACCCGGGACAACCATGCCGACGCCCAGGCCATCGTGGACGAGGCCATTCGCCGCTTCGGCGACCGGGTGAGCGTGCTGCACATGAAGGATTATACCGTCGATCCCGACGCTTATATGACGAAGGCCTGCGCCTGTGGCACGGGCCTGATGGGGTATGAACGGCTGTTGGAATTTGCGGGGGAGAAGCAGCTGCCGATGACGCTGGAGAACACCACCCCGGAAAACGCCGAGGCGGCGCGGCTGTTTCTTGAAAGAACGGCAGGTGGTCTGAAATGAAGCATGTGATCGCGTTGGACGGCAGCGGGGATTTCACGTCCCTTCAGGCCGGGGTGGACGCCGCAGCGCCGGGGGATGAGATCCTGCTGCGGCCCGGGGTCTACCGGGAGCGGGTGGTGGTTCACCGGGACGGCCTGCGCATCGTGGGCGATGATGGCGCAGTGGTCACCGGCTCGGGCTGCGCGAAGGATGCCTACCCCGACGGCCGCGAGAAGGGCACGTTCCTGTCCGCCACGCTGCTCGTGCTGGGCGATGACGTCACCGTGGAAAACCTGACCGTGCGCAACGACGCCGGGGACGGCCGTAAGGTGGGCCAGGCCGTGGCGGTCTACGCCGCGGGGGATCGGGGCCTGTGGAAGCACTGCCGCCTGATTGCCCATCAGGATACCCTGTTCTGCGGGCCGGTGATGCCCAAGGTGCTGAACGAGATCGCCCCGCGGACGATGGATACCGTGACGTGCGTGGATTCAGTGGGGGACTGCCCGCCCACCCGGGAGCGCCAATGCTTTGTGAACTGCACCATCCAGGGAGATGTGGACTTCATATTCGGCCCCTATCGCTGCTGGTTTGAGGGCTGTATCCTGGTCATGAACCCTGCGGGCGGCTGGTATACCGCGGCGAACACCCCCGAGGAACAGCCCTGGGGGCTGGTGTTCCGCGATTGCCGCCTGACGGGCGCATGCGACGCCGGCGCGGGCAGCCTGGGACGCCCCTGGCGCTCCTGGGCCCGCACACTGTTCCTGGCCTGCGATATGGACGAGCACGTCAATCCCGCCGGCTTCGAGGACTGGCGGAACTGGGACGGGGTGCGCCCCGTCACCCGGCGCTGCGGCGAGTGGGGCACCACCGGCGCGCGCGCCGACCTGTCCACCCGCCACCCGGGCCAGGCGATCCTGACCGATGCCGAGGCCGCCCTGGTGACCCCCGAGGCGGTGCTGGACGGGTGGACGCCGGTTTGATGCAAAATAAATTCTGATTTATCGAGCAGGGCTCGATAAATCAGAATTTGAGTATTTTGTATCCAGGTAAAGGGAGCCGTGGAAAACGCCTCGGACTGGCTTTCCTGTTTCGCCGTTCCTGAAACGGTATCCAGACCTATGCCTGGTACAGCCAGCGCTATTCCGAGCGCACCGCCGGCCTCATCATGGCTCTGCACCTGGACGACGCCTTCCACAGCTCCTGGTTTATCGCCATCACCGCGTTTCTGTGCTTGAATCTGCTGATGTGCAACCTGCTGCGCCTGCCCCGGCTGATCCGCCGCACGAGGGCCGAAGCCCGCCCTGAGGCGGCGTTGAAGCTGCCCGGCGACGTGTCCGCCCCGGACATTCAGGACGCCGAAGCCGTGTTCCGACAGCTGCGCATGCCCAGGCCCACCCCCTGCAAGAGCGAAGATGGACGCGACGCGCTGTTCGCCGCCCGAAACACCGCGGGGCTGTGGGGTCCGTGGATATGCCACCTGGGGATCCTGCTGCTGATCCTGGGTTTTGGCCTGGGGCAGATGACTCAGCGGCAGTACGCGGTATACGGCGTGCCCGGTCAGATCAGGCGCATCGGCGACACCGAGTGCTTCCTGACCATCGACGATTTCAGGATGGATAAACGGGCGGACGGCTCCGTCGCCCAGTACACCACCGACATCACCGTGGAGAACGTCGCGTCCGCCGGGGCAAGGATGGCAGCGCCTCCATCAGCGTCAACCACCCGGCCACGCTGTGCGGCATGAAGTTTTACCAGAATTCCACCGGCTGGGCCGCCCAGGTGGACGTATACAAGGACGGCGCGCCCATCCAGCAGGAGGTCGTCTGCGCCGGTGATTACCTGTCCGTCAAGGACAAGGAGGGCCTGGTGGTGCTGCTGAACGCCTTCTACCCCGACTACGTGATGCCCCACGGCGTCGGCCCCTCCACCGCCATCATCGCCTACGGGGCCTTCAGCGTGTCCTTCGTGCTGTCCATCATCTTTCTGCTGCGGGACCGGATGAAGGCCAGCGGCTTCCTGGACCAGCACATCCCGGACAGGGAGAAGCTGGACATGATCAGCTACCGCAGCGTGTCCCTGGGGCTGCTGTTCCTCACCTTCACCATCATCACCGGGGCCATCTGGGCCGAGCGGGCCTGGGGCAGCTATTGGTCATGGGACCCGAAGGAGACCTGGTCGCTGGTGACCTGGATCATCTACGCCATCTACCTGCACCTGCGCCTGCGCCGGGGCTGGCGGGGCCGCTCCGCCGCGATCGGCTTCATCTGCGTGATGTTCACCTACCTGGGCGTGAACACCTGGCTGCCGGGGGTGCACAGCTACGCATAACCGCTATAGGATCAACACAGCAAAACACCATGCCGAACATTCGACATGGTGTTTTACTGTTCTTGCCTCATAATTGCTTTATGCTTTTACCTCTTTCTCTTTTTTCTTGAAAGGTCAGGTTAAAACATGAATCGAGGCCTTTGATCAGCGTCAGCGCTTGTCCCGGTCGATGAATTCAAGCGTGATCGTTGACAGCGCGGCGAAAGCCAGGACAAATATGAAGAGCGTCAGCCAACGGGAGGAGACATTATCCGCGGTGTATTCGTATTCCGGCTTGTAGTTCGCCGCGGCAGCCTTCTCCTCGAGGAACTTCATCGCCTTGTCCTCGCCGACCAGGTTCAGAATATCGCCAACCTTGGCGGGCATGCCGATCTGCCGGTCGCGCTGCGACTGGAAGTCCGGGTTCTGGACCAGCAGGTCTATGATGTCCCCGATGGTCATCTGGGACGTGACGACCTCTTTGCTGTTCTGCTCCCACAGCCCGGTCTGGTCGATCAAGTCCAGCGCATCGCCCAGCGTCAGCCCCTCGGCGATAGCGTCGTCCCTGTGCGCCTTGACGGTGGCGGAGCTGTCCAGCGTCTGCTTCAGCTCACCCAGCGTCATGGTCGGAACCACCACCTGGCCGCGTATCGCGCTCACGGTCCCATTGTCCTTCTGGGCAAGCATGTCCATGATCTGGCCCACGGTGATTGTGGCGTCGATCTTTTCGTCCTTCATCTTCTTCACCATGTCCGCGATGGTCGCGTAGGGCTGGTGGTTCACGTCCGCCTGGGCGGCGATGACCTTCAGGCCCGGATTGGAGACGGTGAGGTAGGTCAGCGGCTTGCTCCACTTTGGCAGCGTCAGCATGCCGCCGGAGAACACCAGCTGGAAGATCAGCACAAAGGGCATGATGGTCATGGCCGTCGTGGTGGTGTGGGCCAGCGAGGAGATCCACAGCGACATCATGTCCGAGGCGTAGGTGATCAGGAACATCGATATGCCGAATTCCACGATAAATAAGGAGGTAATCTTGCCCTCAACCGGGTACTTCACGCCCACCTGCTTCGTCACGAACAGCGTCACGGCCACCTGCATCAGGCACAGCAGCGCCTGGTAGATCATGTGGGCGACGATGTAGGAGGAGATGTGCATGCCGGAGCGGTGCTCGCGCTTGATCACATCGCGCTCGCGGCAGATGACCTGTATCGAGTTGAAGCAACCGTTCCAGATGCACACGCACACCATGGCGAACGCGCCCATCACCGTGCCCTCCATGTTGATGAAGAACTTGCGGCGAACCACCATGCCCACCAGGCCGGCGATCAGCGCCGCCATGGGCAGCACCTTCCAGTCGTTCTGGTACACGAACATCCTGAGCAGCTTTCCAAGGTAGATGAACACCTGC
>JAFWEL010000128.1 GCA_017512905.1 Clostridia bacterium | reverse complement strand
GCCGCGTACGATTAAAGATCGGGGCGCTCCGCCCCCGATACCCCCGGTAAGTTAGCCAAAAGCCTCCCCTGCGACGCGAAGCTAGTGGGGAGGTGGCGCGTAGCGCCGGAGGGGTTCCGTCTCCCCGACAAATCAGAATTTGTCTGACCGAATAGATATCGTTTGTCTATGCTTTTAGACAGCCCCGCGCCTTTTCTCTTACGCCCCGGTGAAGGTAAACTCCTGGGTCTGGGCGCCGTCGGTGAGGGTCATGACGGCGGGCTCCACGTCGTAGCGGCCCACATAGCACACGGTGTCCTGCTTGGTCTGGGGGTCGGTGAAGGTCAGGCGCACCACCCGGGCGTTTCCGCGGTGGCGGCTGTCCTCCTCCGCGCTCTCGCCGGGGGCTCGGCCATCCCGGTCGGTGACGGCGTTGTTCACCTTCACGTTGGCAAGCAGCGCGAACGCCGGCTTGCCCTTCAGCTTCGCCAGGTCCTGGTGGGTGGTGATGGGGGCATCCAGCTTCACGCCCTTGCGGTCGTCGAAGAAGGTGAGCAGCTGGTTCAGGCCCAGGGCGTCGCAGCGCACCCGCAGCGTGCCGGTCACCCGCTTGGCGTTGCGGTCCTTGAGCAGCATGAACAACGCCACGCCGCCCCCCGCCAGCAGCAGCACCAGGGCGACGAGGATGTACCAGAAGCGCTCCAGCAGCGACAGGAAATGGACAGTCAGGCTCGTGCGGGCGACGCTGGCGTCGTCGGACGTGGCGTAGCGGGGCACCGCCGCCAGCTCCACCCGGCAATCCCCCTTGCCCTTGTGCAGCGTATAGCTGGTGGTGGAGGGCGACAGGTTTTCCCGGGAGATGAGGTTGCCGTTGGCGTCGGTCACGGTCAGCTCATAGTGGTCGATGTCGCCGCCGGCGCTCCAGGTCAGCCGGGCGGTGTTGCCCTTGACCTTCGTAACGTCGTTCTTCGATTTGCCGCCGGGCACCTCCAGCGTCAGGCCCTCCACCGCCGCGGGCAGCGGGTACAGCCGGAAGGCCAGCGCCTTTTCGGTGGGCTGCGTCCCCGTCAGCGCGCCGTCCTTCGGCAGGGCGCTAACCTCAAGGGTGTATTCGCTGCCGTCCTTCAGGCGGCCGCGCTCGATCGTGTCGCCGGATTGCAGGTCTTCCGCGATGGGCGCGCCGTCCTCCAGCAGGCGGGCAGTCACGGCGTCGGTCGGGCGGCTGACGTCATAGGACAGGGTGATGGCCTCGGCGTTGCGGTCCACATACACCGCGTCGTCGCTGTCCTCCATCCGGGGCTGCACGTCCAGGGTGATGGCCTCCTCCGACAGCGGGGCCGGCGCGGCCCGGAAGGACAGGGTCTGCACCGCGGGCTCAGCGCCCATGAGCTCCCCGTTCTTCGGCATGGCCGTCACCCGGAAGGCGTATTCCACGCCCTCCTTGAAGAAGCTGCTGTCAAAGCTCATGCCGGAGACCAGCTTGCCGATCACCTTCTCACCCTGCATCAGCACGGCCTCCACCGAGTCCGTCTCCTCGTCCAGGGTCCAGTCGAAGGTGGTCTTTTCGCCGGTCAGGAACCGCTCCCCCGCCCCAGTGGTCACCGAGGGCTCGATGGACAGCGCCAGGCTGGTGATGGGCACCACCTCGGGCTCGGGAGACGGCGTGGGCGTGGGCACCAGCGTCTGCCGGGGCCGGGGCGTGGCCGTGGCTTCGACGGTTTCCTCCTCCAGCGGTTCGGGCGTGGGCTCGAGGGTGGACTCAGGTATGGGCTCGGGCGTGGGCTCGGGCGTGGGCTCGGGCGTGGGCTCGGCCGGCTTTATGACGTGAAATTCGATGTCGTCCTGGGTCTGCTGCACGTAGGGGTTGCGCACCCTCACCTCGGCCTTCCAGTCGCCGGCCACCTTCGGCTTGAAATGCACGGTGTAGCGGTCGCCGTCCTGCCGCATGGCCACCGTCTTTTTATTGCCGCCGGGGGTGAACACCGTCAGCGTGGCGGTGGACTGGGCGTAGATGTCGCTGTCCGTCAGGTCCTCATAGGCCTCGTCGTAGACCTGGAACCAGGCGTCGATGCGGGTGGATTCCCCCAGGGGCACCGTGTCGGCCATCTCCACCTTCACCCGCAGGTTGTGGTTGAAGCGCACCACGGCGTTGATCAGCGCCTGGGAATCGTGGCCCGACCCCTCCCGGCTGTCCACGGCCAGGCGCCATTGACCGGCCTCGGGGTCGATCACGTCCAGCATGATGTAGCTGCGGCCCTCGGTGACGTTGAAGCCCGCCTCATCGTGGATCCCATCGGCGTCCCACAGGGTGTGGCGTTCGCCGTCGGGGTCCACCAGCGCCACGCTCTTCAGCAGCGCCTTGTCCTCGGGCATGAAGGTGACGTTCACCGCCGCCTCGGTGATGCCCCGGTAGGGCACGGTGAACGGCGCGTCCAGCGGGGCGTATTCCACGATCGTCTGGATCGATTCCGAGGCGCTCTCGGCCTTGATCAGCAGCTGCATCAGCTTGCTGTTCAGGTCGGCCTGGGTGGCCATCAGCACGTTGCTGTATTCGCCGTCGCTGCCGGCCTTGCCGCCGCCGGCCTTCGCCAGGTCGTTGATGAACACCATGAAGGCTTCGGTATTGGCCACGTCCTCCTGGGCCGTCAGGGCGATGACCTGGAAATCCGCGCCCTGCCCGTGCATTTCGGCCACCAGCTCGGCGCACTTGGCGTTCGCCTCGATGTTCTCCGGCCGGCTGAAGGGGTCGGAGCGGTTGGACAGGTCGTTGACGCCGTCCGTCAGCAGTATGACGCTGGTGTCGCCCTCAAAACCGGCCATCATGTCGCTGGCCGTCTGCAGGGCGGTGCGGATATCGGTGTAGACGTCCCGCCGGTTGGCGTTGGCCGCGGCGTTCAGGTATTTGCCGATCCGCTCGTCCAGGGCCGGGTCGTCGATCTCCAGCGGGCCGTAGCTGACGCAGTTCTTCGGGCCGCAGAACACGATCACGCCCAGCTTGCCCCGGCTGCCCATGTCCGCGGAGGACACCACGTTCTGATACACCAGCTGGGCCGCGTCGAAGCGCAGGCCCCGGGGATCGGTGGCCCCGCCCAGGGAATGCGCGCCGGTGGTGCTGCGGCTGTTGTCGATGAGCAGTATATAGTTATGGGGCTTCACCGCCGCCCCGTCCGGCTCCCCCGCCTCGGCAAGGCCGGTCCAGGCCGCCGACAGCGCCAGCAATGCGATCAGAATGCCGATTAACCACCGGCCCGTGCGCTTCAACATCATCGATCATACCCTCTGTCAATTTCAAGGCTGTAAACCACAGTCATGGTTTTGTATCAAAGAAATAGACTATATCCCATTACATGATACTCCATCCGGCGCGGATTGTCAATGCGCTTCCCCCTGCGAAGCGGTTGAATTCCCGGCGGGGTTGGGCTATAATCGTATTCGAAACGAGGTGGTAATGTGACGCGCTGGCATGTGGTCTTCACCGGACGGGTGCAGCACGTGGGCTTTCGCTACACAGCCTATTACTTCACCCGCGACCTGTACCTGACGGGCTGGGTGGACAACAAATCCGACGGCTCGGTGGAGATGGAGGTCCAGGGCGGGCCGCTACAGCTGCAAAGGCTGCTGTCCCGGCTGAAGGGCCAGTTCGACATCGACCGGGCCGAGGTGACAAAAATAGACCCGATTCCCCACGAACGGGGGTTTCGGGTCAGGGGGTATTGAATTTTACGCCTCGAACGCGGCGTAGATCAGGTTCCTCAGCGTCGGGTGGATCACGTCGTAGCTGTAGCCAAAGGAGCGCACGTGCATGGCGTAGAAGGCGGAGAGGTGGTTGATCGGGTCGATCATCATCCAGCTGCCCGCCGCGCCGTCCCAGCCAAATTCGCCGATCTGGCCGCGCCCGCCGGCGTCGCTCACCCGGGTGCGCACGCCCAGGGCGTAGGAATAACCCAGGCGCTGCCACTCATCGAAGGTGGCCCTGCCCTTCGGACCCAGCTGGTTGGCGCTCCAGAGCTGGAGCATCTCGGGGACGAGCAGCCCCCCGCCGCCGCAGGCCAAGGCGTCGGCGAAGGCGGCGCAGTCGGCCACGGCGCTGAACAGGCCCGCCCCGCCGCTCTCGTAATTGGGGCTGTAGCGATAGCTGTTGGCCCCCACCGGGCACAGCACCGGGGCCTGCCTCGCCTCGTCAAACTCATACTGGGCGCACAGCCGCGCGATCTCCCCGTCAGTGGGGAAAAAGCCCGTATTCTTCAGGCCCAGGGGTTCGAAGATGTGCCCGCGCAGGTATTCGGAGAACCGCATGCCCGACGCCACCTCGATCACGGCGGCCAGCACGTCGTGGCTCAGGCTGTACAAAAAGTCCGTGCCCGGCTCGAAGCACAGCGGGTCGCCGGCCTTGGCCTCCACCAGCTGGCGGGTGGTCGCCAGCCCCTTCGAGCGCTCCAGCGCCGCCCGGGCGGCGGGGGTGGTCATGTCGTAATCCAGGCCGCTCTGCATGCTCATCAGGTGGCGCACCGTCATCACGCGCCGCGCCGGGCGCAGGGCGTCGCCCTCACGCACCGTCAGGCGGCCGTAGGCCGGCAGGTAATCGCTCACCGGGTCGTCCAGATTCAGCGTGCCCTTCCCGATCAGCTGCATCGCGGCGCAGGTGGTGAACACCTTCGTGCAGGAATACAGCCAGTACAGCTCGTCGCCCTTCACAGGCTCCGCGCCCGCCGCGTCCCGGTGCCCGGCCATGTGCCGGTAGACCGGCTCGTGGTCGCGGTACACCGCCAAATCGCATCCCGGCACGCCCACGGCGGCCAGGGAATCCACATATTTCGTCAGCGCCTTGAAATTCAAATTCATCCACCTTCCCATCGGTTCATCACTTCAACAGCAGCCTGTGCAGTATCGCTCCCTGATGGGCGCGGTCGATGTCCAGCACCGCGTCGTAGCAGCGGCCGGCCCGGGCCGTATCCCCCAGGCCATAGCTGCCCAGGGCGATCAGGTATTCGCAGTGGGCGCGGTTGCGCACGGTCAGATCCTCGTCGAACAGCTGCAGGTCCGGCAGCGACACGGCGAAGTAGTCGATCTTCACCTGGTCGTAGTAGTGCTTCTCGCCGTAGCTGACCAGCTTGTAGAAGCGGGATGTGGCCCGGGCCTCCCGGCCCAGCGCCCGGTTGGCCAGGCCCTGGTACAGGATCAGGTCGGCGGGCTGGTCGTTGTAGTACATCATGCCCGCGGGCTCCTCGTCGCCGGCGGCGGCCAGCTCCAGGTGGCGGAGGGCATCGGCCTCGTTGCCCAGGGCCCGCTCGGCCAGGCCCAGGTAGTAGTGGATGTTGTTGTCCTTCGCGCCCTCCAGCTTGCCCTCGCCCAGGTTGTGGGGGAACACCAGCGCCCGCTCCAGCAGCCCCTTCGCGCCGGCGGCGTCGCCGCCCTCCAGGGCGATCCGGCCCAGCTGGGTCAGCGCCACGGCGTACTGGGTGGTCACCTTGCCTTCGCCGCCCTCCCAGGGATGGAATTTATGGGCCATGATCAGGTCCAGCGCCTGCTGATAGCGCCCCTGGAGGTTCAGCAGCGTGCAGTATTCCACGTACAGGTCGTCCCGGGTAAAGGCCACGTCCCTGTGGGCGTCCAGGAAGGCGAAGCGCTCATCGACGCCCCTGCCCAGCTTGCGGTACAGCTGGTCCAGCTCCAGCAGCACCCGGGCGTCGGTCCGGTCCAGGTCGTAGGCCCGCTCCATGCACACCAGGGCGCTCTCCCGGTCGCCCCGCTTGTTGAAGTAGGCCAGGGACAGGTTGCGCCACACCGTGGGGAACTGGTCGTCCAGCGCCGCCGACTGCTCCCAGCAGGCGATGGCCCGGTCGTACTGGCGCTTGTCATACCACAGGCAGCCCAGGTAGTACGGGGCCCTGGCGTCGCCGTCCGGCGCGCCCTGAAGGGCCGCGATGTCCTCCAGCCGGTTGGGGAAGCAGCAATAGCTGTCCGCCTCGGCCGCCTGCCGGAGCGCCTGCTTCTGGAGCTTCCCGTCGCCGTTCAGCGCGGCGAACCGGGCCATGTGGTAGTACACCATGGGCGTGGGCGCGGGGCACTTTTCCAGGATCGCCACGGCGTCGGCATAATAGCCCGCCTCGGCATAGTCGATGGCGCACTCGATGTAGCTGCTGGCGCGGCGGCCCATCATGGCCAGCGCGCCTTCCAGGTCGCCGCTCTCGATGCGGGAGACGTAATCGAAGGCGTCCAGCGCCAGGTTCTCGGCGTACCAGCTCTCGGCCTCGGCGTCCCGGCCCAGGCTGTCCAGAATCATGCCCTTCAGCGCCCGGGCCTTCAGGTTATGGCCGTTCTTCACCAGGCTGCGCTCGATGTGCGCAAGGGCCGCGGGGTAATCGCCCCGCTTGCAGTCGATGCAGGCCAGGAAGTAGTAGCCCGTCTCCTGCTGGGCGGCGGTCCAGGTGGCCTTGTAGAAGGCGTCGTAGGCGTCGTCGTCCTTCCCCTGGTACACAAGGCTCAGGCCCAGGTTCAGATACGCCTCGCTGTCGTAGGGGTTGGGATTGCGCTGGGTCATGCGGGCGATGGCGGCGCGGAAGTAGCGCTCGCTCTCCTCAAACAGCCCGCGGCGCAGCAGCAGCGCCCCATAGGCGTTGTTGACGCGGATGTCGCCGGGGTCGCGCTTGAGGGCCTCGAGGTAGTACGGGTCCGGCAGGTAGGTGGCGTGGCGGTACTGCTCGATGTGCAGGCCCGTCAGGTACAGCTCCTCGTTGGTCAGGATCTCCTCCGGCAGCTTCGCCGGGGCGGCGGGGTCCGGGATGCGCTCGATCTTCTCCGGCCGGGGCTGGTAGTCCACCAGCAGGCGTCCGGCTTTGTCGTACACCGCCAGCCGCAGCGCCGTCTTTTCCGCGCGGGTCTCAACCCCGGCGGTGAACACGTCCACGGGGCTGATTCTGGCCGTCTCCTCGAAGATCGCCTTTCCGTTTTCGGTCAGCACGATCCGGGCGTCCTCGTACACGGCGGTGGCGTAGACGGTGATGTCCGCCCTGCCCTTCCCCACCTCCAGGTTGATCACGGCCTCGGTGCTGGCGTTCTTCACATAGCCCGCCGCCTTGTAGGGCATGAACACCTGGGTGAAGGTCTTTTCCTCGAAGGGCTTGAGCCAGGTGAAGTCCGGCTGGTTGTCGCAGTACATGCCGGTCATCAGCTCGATATAGGGGCCGTTGGCATCGGTCAGGTTGCGATCCCAGGCCTGGCCGAAGTCGCCGCAGCCCCAGGTCCACTGCTTCTTGCCCGGGGAGACGTGGTGGTCGGCGATGTGCAGTATGCCCGCGCCCACGCCGTAATCATAGCCGCCCACGAAGTTATAGTCGGAATGGGCGCACATGTAGCTTGTGGGCACCGGGATGTTCTTGTACCGGGAGATGTCCACGCCCGCGCCGTAGTCGTGCTTGTAATACACGCCGGTGGCGATGGGGAACTTGCTCACGTCCCGCTTGCCGTGGTCGAACACCGCGCAGACGTCCGGCGGGAACACCGACTGGGTGTTGTCGTTCACCGCCACGGCGGGGTTGGCCCACCACAGAAAGGTCTGGGGCAGGCTGGTGCGGTTGTACAGCTGGCCCCTGATTTCGATGTAGGCCCGGTCGGGATAGACGGTGAAGGTCATCTTGCCCTTGGTGCCGTACATCTGGTCCACCTCGGAAAGCTCCACCGCCACG
Source organism: Clostridia bacterium (assembly GCA_017512905.1). Lineage (GTDB taxonomy): Bacteria > Bacillota > Clostridia > Christensenellales > Aristaeellaceae > UBA2862. The sequence goes on along the minus strand of JAFWEL010000128.1, from coordinate 14,215 downwards.
CTGCCGTCGGCGTTCTCCACCATGCGCCAGTCGGTGGGGCCGAAGGTGGTGGGCCGGTGGTGCTGGGGCCAGTTGAACTCGATGCCGCCGGAGATCCACGGGCCGGTCAGGCCCACCAGCGCCGGCTTGATGACCTCGTTGTAATAGACAAAATCATAGCCGTTGGTCTTGTCATAGGCCCGCTGGATGCGCCCGCCCAGCTCCGGAAGCACCATCACCCGGATGTAGTCGTTCTCCAGAAACACGGCCGTGTACGCCTGGTCCCGCTTTTCGTCCAGTATCTTGTCCACCACCGGCAGCGGGTAAACCTTGCCCGAGGAACCCTGGTAGACCCGCTTTTCCAGGAACATGGGGTTCCTGTCGGCCCTGCCGATGCCATAGGTCGGAATGACGACCTGCTCCTGCCAGATTTCCGCCTGATGCAGCCTGTGTTCCATCTGAATCGCCCTCCATGCCGGGCTGACGTTGACAGCCCTTGTCGAATCCTGTATAATAGAATAGAATTGATGTTGCTTGTCCAAGCACTGTGTGGTGATGCTATGAGACCGCCGGATGCCGGCCTGCTGCCCTCTTCCCAGATCTACCTGCACGACGCCTCCGAGAGAGCCCGGGGCATGTACCTTTACGCGCTGTGCGTGGGCCGCTATGACTGCGAGCCCAGCTATGTGGTCCGGCGCGCCAGCTTTGACAGCCACCTGCTGCTCTATGTGCGCCGGGGCACGGCCTATTATGTGGACGGCCAGGGCCATCGCGTGACGCTGGGGCGCAACGCCTTCGCGCTGATCGACTGCTACCGGCCCCACGAATACGGGGCCGTCGAGCCCTGCGAGCTGTACTGGGTCCACTTCGACGGCCCCACCGCCCGGGCCATCAGCGACACGATCCAGTCGCTGGACGCCCCCGCGCCGCGGAGCCTGGACCGCTGCAGCCGGACGCTGATGGAGCTGTTTGAGCGCAGCGCCGGCCCCGCCGTGCTGGAGGAGGCGGTGGTGAACCGCATGCTCGTCACGATACTGACGGAATTCCTGGTGCGGGCCGAGCAGCGCAGCGACGCGGGCAACGCGGCCATCGAGGCGGTGCGCAGCTACATCCTCGAAAACCCCAACAGGGCCCTCACCCTGGACGACCTGGCCCGACGGGCCAACCTGAGCCCCTATCACTTCGCCCGGACCTTCAAGCGCCAGGTGGGCGTTTCGCCCCACGATTACCTGATCCACGCGCGGCTGAACCTGGCGAAGTTCTACCTGCTGAGCACCAACGATTCCATCAAGCAGATCGCCTACAACTGCGGCTTTTCCAGCGAAGGCGGCTTTTGCACCACCTTCAGAAAGCGCCTGGGCGTCACGCCCACGGCCTTTCGCTCAAACCGCTGAGGCGGTATCCGCTGTAGCGGCGGCAACCTGCCGCCCATGGCTTCGATCGGCAGGCCGTGGCGGCAGGTTGCCGCCGCTACAGTGCCCTTGCAGGAGAGCCCCGGAAAACCGGGGCTCTCCTTGTGTCGCCTTGCCTTGCGGCAATCAGCCGAGGATGTCGTGATAGTTCTCGGGGGTGGTGATCTCGGCGGGCACGGCGGTCTCCATCTGGACCTCGTTGCCGTCGATGACGTCGAACAGGGTGTTCACGGAGTAGGTGCCGATGGCCACGTCGGAGAAGAACGGAGCGGCGCGCAGCGCGGAGCCCTTCTCATACTCTTCCACGACCATGTAAGCGCCCATGCCCACGCAGGCGGACTCGGCGTCCACGCCGTTGGTCTCCAGCGCGCGCACACAGCCGATGACGCCTTCCTCGTTGGCGCCCATGACCATCCACTTGGTGATCTGGGGGTTGCCGGTGATGATGGCGGCGGAGGCGGTGTTGCCCTTCTCGGTGGTGCCGTCATAGTCGGCGTAGAACAGGCGGCCGTTGCCGTTGTCGGTGAACTCGGGGAAGCGGGAGATCAGCACGTCGTACTCGCCGTCGGTGCGGGGCACGCAGCTGGACACGGTGGACATGGTCATGATCAGCACGCCGCAGGTCTCGTCTTCCACCAGGTTGTTCTGCTCCATGTAGTCGCACAGCCACTCGGCGCAGGAGGAGCCGATGTCATAGCCGGCAATGCCGACCCAGGGCGCGATCTTCTCGCCGTTCACTTCCAGGGCGTCGTCAGCGGCGACCACGGCGATGCCGTACTCATTGCACTTGTCCACCACGTTCTGGGACATGGTCTGGTCGGGGGTGCAGATGACGATGCCGTCAGCGCCGTTGGCATAGGCACGGTCGATGGCGTCCAGCATCTTGGAGCCGTCCATCAGGCAGTCTTCGTAGTAGAACTCGCCGCCGGCCTCTTCAACGGTCTTGCGGGCGGCTTCGCCCTCGTTGATGAACCAGGTCTGATCGCCGGCCTTGTAGATGCCGTAGACGACCAGCTTGCCGTCGCCGTTCTTGTCGTGCAGCGCCTCGGCGAACGCGCAGCTGCCGATGGCCAGCATGGCCACCAATACCAGAGCCAGGATCTTCTTCATGATAGTTACCTCCCTAAAATGATGTTATGTTCAAGGCCAACCGCGGCCTTGGCATCAGATGGTTGTTTGCGCCCGTTACCGGTTCTTCTTGCTCTCCGCCAGCAGGCGCTTTTCATTGTTGATCCTGCGGACATAGTCGGCCGTCAGCGCGATCAGCAGCAGCGCGCCCTTGCCCACGTACTGCCAGAAGTTGGCGTTGGGGATGCCCGCCATGTTCAGGCCTGTGTTGAAGCTCTGGATCAGCAGCACGCCGATCACGGTGCCCAGCATGTTGCCCACGCCGCCAGAGAAGCTGACGCCGCCGAGGATGACCGCGGTGATGGCGTCGAATTCCAGGTTGATGTTGGCCGCGGGCTGGCCGGACTGCATGCGCGCCACGTACACGATGCCGCCGATGGAGCACAGCAGGCCCATGGTGATGAAGGAGACGGTCACGATGCGCTTGGGGTTCATGCCCGCCAGGCGCGCCGCCTGGGCGTTGCCGCCGATGGCGTACACGCTGCGACCGAAGCGGGTCCTGGCCAGGATCACGCCGCCGATGATGAAGGCCACGATCATCAGCCACACGCTGAAGGGCAGCCCCATCGGGCGGGCCTTGCCCACCCAGATGAAGGTGGGGTCGGAGATGCCGACGGGCTTGCCGTCACAGATGATGTAGGCGAAGCCGCGCATGATCGACTGGGTGACCAGCGTGGCGATGAACGCCTCCAGCTTCAGCTCGTTGACCATGAAGGCGTTGCACACGCCCACGATCGCGCCCACCACCATGGTGATCAGCAGGGTCACGCCGAAGCTGACGCCCTTGGACACCAGCAGCGCGCTCAACACGCCCAGGAAGGCGACCAGCGAGCCCGGAGACAGGTCGTTCTGGCCCTCGATGATCAGGTAGGTGTGGCCGATGGCCACCAGGCCCACCAGGGACGCCGCGATCAGGATGTTCACCATGTTCACGGATGTAAAGTAATTGTGGTTCAGCAGCGAGAACACGCCCACGACCACGACCAGCGCGATCACCAGAACGATCAGGTTGCCGTTTATCTTGATGCCGGATTTTTTCATACTGCGCTCTCCTCCATCATGCCCAGGCTCAACAGTTTCTGCTCCGTGGCGTCCTCACGCATCACCTCGCCGCTGACCCTGCGGTTGCGCATGACGATGATGCGGTCGGAAAGCCCGATGATCTCCGGCAGCTCCGACGAGATCAGGATCACGCCGAGGCCCTGCTTGGCGAAGCTGCATATCATTTGGTAGAATTCGGACTTCGCGCCCACGTCGATGCCCTTGGTGGGCTCATCTAGGATCAGCACCTTGGGATGGGTCTCCATCCAGCGGGCCACGATGCACTTCTGCTGGTTGCCGCCGGAGAGCTCCACGATCTTCTTGTCCGGCGAGGGCGTCTTGATGTTGAAGGCCTTGATGCCCCGCCTGGCGGCCTCGGCCTCCTTTCTGGCGCTGACAAAGCCGAACCGGTCGGAATTCTGCCGCAGCAGCGATATGTTGATGTTGCCGGAGACGGAAAGGTTCGCCAGGATGCCCTGGTCCTTTCGGTCCTCGGGCACCAGCACGATGCCCAGCCTCTGAGCCTCGGCGGGGGATTTGCAGGCGATCCGCTTCCCCTCCAGAAAGACCTCGCCCCGGGTCATCCTGTCCGCGCCGATGATGGCGCGCATGACCTCGGTGCGTCCCGCGCCCACCAGGCCCGAGAAGCCCAGCACCTCGCCCTTGTGCAGCTGGAAGGATATGCCATCCACATGGTCGGATTCCAGGTTTTTGACCTCCAGCAGCACCTCGCCGATCTGCTTGTCCCGGTCCAGGGAATCGTAGATATCTCCCAGGTCGCGGCCCACCATCAGGCGGACCATCTCCGCCTGGGAGGCCTGGCGGGCGTCCAGGGTGGTGACGTAGCGGCCGTCCTTGAAGATGGCCACCTTGTCGGCGATCTGCTGGATCTCCTTCATCCGGTGGGAGACGTAGATGATGATCTTGCCCTCGTCCCGCAGCTTGTTGATGATCCGGAACAGGCAGTCGATCTCCGCGTCGGAGAGGGAGGCCGTGGGCTCGTCGAAGCAGATGACCTTCAGGTTCTCACGGCTGTAGCTCTTCATGATCTCCACCATCTGCTGGTAGGCGATGGACAGCTCGTGCACCTTGGCCGTGGGCGAGATGGGCAGCTCGAAGTCGTCGATGATCCGCTGGGCCATGGCGTTGACCTTCGCGGTGTCGATCAGGCCCATCCGCGTGGGCATGCGGCCCAGGTAGATGTTCTCGGCCACGGACAGTGCCGGCAGGATCTGGCGCTCCTGGTAGATGACGCTGATGCCGGCCTCGATGGCCTCGTGCGGGTTTTTAAAATGTGCTTCCTCGCCGTCGATCAGGTATTGGCCCTCGTCGGGCTGGTAGTCGCCGTTCAATGTCTTCAGCAGCGTGGATTTGCCCGCGCCATTTTCACCTAGGAACGCCAGCACCTCACCGCTGTTGGCCACAAAGCTGACGTCGTCCAACGCCTTAACGCCCGGGAAATACTTGGTGATGTGCCGGAATTCAAGTGAATTCGCCATTCTCCTGAACACCCCCTGTCCACCCGTGGGCGTCCTCGCGCGCCACGGGTTCCTTGCTGCTCTTATTTTAACACAGACAACACGAAAAGTAATTATAATATTTTGCCGATTCATTTCAAAATTTTGCGGTTTGGCCCTCGGGCCGTGTCCATTCGCCCGCCGGGCTGGTATAATGGAGGCACACACCAACGACAAGGAGCGTGTCCCATGAGCGAGAACCTGTGGCAGATCGAAAATGACGAAATCCAGTGTACGCTGAGCGACCTGGGCGCGGCCATCGATGCGGTGCGCGTGAGGGACGGGGCGGGCCGGATGATCCCGGTGGCGCTGTCCCGGGAGGTCTTTCATCCCGGCCAGGCCAACCGCGGCATGGCCGGCCGCACCATCGGCCCCTGCTGCGGACGGGTGGCGGGCGGCGAAATCGAGATCGACGGCCGGCGCCGGCGCCTGACGGCCAACGAGGGCCCGAACCACATCCACGGCGGTCCGGGCGGCGCGGGCAACCGGACGTGGCGAGGCGAGCGCCTCTGTCCCACCCGGGTCCGCTTTTCGCTAACGCTGCCGGACGGCCTGGACGGCTATCCGGGCAACCGACAAATCGAGGCGGAATACGCCCTGGCGGGCAGGGCGCTGCGGGTGCGCTACACCGCCGTCACCGACAAGCCCACCTGGCTGGGGCTGACGAATCACGTCTACTGGGATCTCAGCGGCCGCTTCAACGGTGCAGCACTGGACCAGCGCCTGCAAATCGCCGCGGAAAAAGTGGTGTTCAACGGTCCCGGTCACCTGCCCCAGGCTGTCCGGCCCGCGGAGGGTCCCTTCGATTTCCGCGCGCCCCGGTCCCTGCGGGCGGGCATGGGCGTCGATCCGACTCACGCCCAGCTGGCCCTCGGCCGGGGCTACAACAATGCCTTCCTGCTGGACAGCGCCCTGTCGGAGGGCATGGGCTGCGCGGCGCGGCTGGCCTGCCCCGAGTCCGGCCTGGGAATGCGCCTGCGCACCAACCAGCCCGCGCTGGTGCTGTACTCCGGGGGCTTCCTGGGCGGCGGCGCGACCCCCGGCTGCGCCGTGGCCATGGAGGCCCAGCACGTCCCCGACCCCTTCCACCTGCCCGGCCAGCAGCCCGCCATACTGCGCCCGGGTGAGACGTACCTGTGCGAAATCGAATGGGACTTTGAGGCATAAAAGCGCAGCCCCGGGCCGGCCATCGCCAACCCGGGGCTGCGCATATCCTGTTGTGTCTGTTCAGGCGGAGCAATTCTGATAGTGTTAGTCGAGAAGTGGGGGTGATAAGTGATTCTCGGTGTTTCATGCAGCCATTTGAGCCTCCCCTGAAAGGGCAATCTGATTTGTTGGGCTGTTGTGCGTAATCGAATCGTACAGGTCCTTCGACCGCGCCTTGCTATCGCAAGGCTCCGCTCAGGATGACAAACGATACGCAACGCTGTCATCCTGAGCGGAGCGTTAGCGGAGTCGTGGCCGAAGGCCTAGCGAAGCGTCAAGGATCTGTACATAACGAGCGCGAACGGCTTTCCGATATGCAAAACTCCCCGATAAATCAGATTTTGCACACGCCCACTTCGCCACCATACATCAGTAGTAGAAATCCTCCCCCGGCAGCGCGCCGCCCACGGCGGCGGGGTCCTGCGCCATCAGCGCGGCCAGGTAGCCGCCCAGGCGGTCCTTCATGTCCGCGCCGTCGATGAACACGATGTTGCAGAAGGGCAGCGCCTTCTGGGCGGGGCCGGCCTCGAAGATGTCGAACTGGCCGATCAGCTTCGCCGCGCCTTCGACGTCCTCCTGGGCGAACTTCACGCTCTCGGCGTAGTCGGCCATGAACTGGGCCACGGCCTCGGGGTTTTCCCCGACGAAGGCCGCCCGGGCCACGGCGATGCCGGTGATCATCGCGGAGGGGGTCTCCGCGCCTTCCTGCAGGGCGTCCCATTCCGCCGTCAGGTCCAGCGCCACGCGGATGTCCTCCGCCTTGGCCTGGGCCACGGTGGCGAAGGGCTGGGGCAGCATCGCAACCACGCTCTCGTCCTGGAGCATGGCCGCCAGGCACTCGGCGTGCTCGCTCTTGAACTCGATGGTCAGGTCGGCCTCGGGGTCCAGCCCGTTGCCGGTGAGGATGTAGTTCAGCGCGTACTCCGGCGTGGAGCCCTTGCCGGCGGTGACCAGCGTGCGGCCCTTCAGGTCGGCCACGGAATGCACGGTGTCGCCCCGCTCCACGATGTACAGCACGCCCAGCGTGTTGATGGCCAGCGCCTTCACCGCGCCCTGGGTGTTGTTGTACAGCACGCTGCCCAGGTTGGCGGGCACGGCGGCGATGTCCAGCTCGCCCTTCACCAGTAGCGGCACGATCTCGTCCGGCGCGGCGGCCAGGGTGAAGTCGTAGGCGTCGGCCTTGTCGGCCATCATCTGCACCATGCCCATGGCGGTGGGACCCTTCAGCGCGCCCACGCGCACGGGGGTCGATTCGGCGAGTGCGGCGGGCAGCAAAAGCAGGGCGAGGACGACGAGCAACGAAATGAATCTGCGAAGCATGGGAATACCTTCTTTCTTTATTTTGGTAGGTCTTGTTGGGCGGGTAAATTCTGATTTGTCGGGGAGACGAGGGAACAGGGAGCAGGGAACAGGGAACAGGAATAGCTGCTGCCGCGTACATATTGGTATCGTGCGTGTTGTAATGCCGCCGCGGCTACAGGGTTTACGGGGACTTATTGACTCTGTTTTCATCGCGGGAACGCTTCCTTTGCCTCTATTGCAACGTCCCGCGCGCGGCTTTTCCTGTTCCCTGTTGACTGTTCCCTGTTCCCTCTGCGCTATCCTCTGCGATTCCCACAGCATCTCCCCGCCAAATCAGAACCTTCCCGCAAAAAGCTCAAATCTTCACGCTCGGGAACAGGTTCGCGTCGGTGTGGGGCAGGAAGCAGGCGGCCACGAAGGAGTCCATGTAGCCGGGCTCGGTGGACAGCTCCAGGTAGGTCATGGTCCGGGCCAGCTCGTCCACCTTTTCCCGGCTCTGGGTGCTGGTGAGCATGGCGTAGGCCCCGGACAGGGACGAGTTGCCGATGTAGGAGAAGCGCTCCAGGTCGATGTCCGGCAGCATGCCGATGGTCACGGCGTTCTTCATGTTGATGCCGCTGCCGATGCCGCCGGCCACGTACACGTGCTCCAGCACGCTGGGATCCATGCCCATGGACGTGAGCATGGTCATCGTGGCCGAGAAGATGGCCCCCTTGGCGCGGATGAAGTTGTCGATGTCCACCTCGTTGATGGACACGTCCCGGATGCCGCCGGTCTCCCCGTGGAAGGCGATGACGTATTCCCCCATGCCGTTCTCGTCGAAGCGCACCCGCCGGTGTTCTTTGTTGAACTTGCCCTTGCCGTTGATGATGCCGCACTTGAGCATCTCGGCGATGATGTCGATGATGCCGCTGCCGCAGATGCCCACGGGCTTGTCGGCGTCGCCGATCAGCGTGTAGCTGGGCTCCCAGGTCTCGGGGTCGATGGTCATGCTGTCGATGGCCCCGTCGGTGGCCCGCATGCCGCAGCTGATGTCGCCGCCCTCAAAGGCCGGGCCCGCGGAGCAGGCGCAGCTCATCAGGAATTCGTTGTTGCCGAACACCAGCTCGCCGTTGGTGCCCAGGTCGATGAACAGGGCCATCTCCTCCTTGTTCCACAGCATCGACGCGAACGCGCCGGCGGTGATGTCACCGCCCACGTAGCTGCCGATGTTCGGGGCCAGGATCAGCTTCGCCTCGGGATGCAGGTAGATGCGCAGCGAGGCCGTGCGGATGTCGTCGCAGTGGAAAAAGGTGGGGATGTAGGGCTCCATGCGCACCGGCTCGGCGTACACGCCCAGCAGCAGGTGGTTCATGGTGGTGTTCCCCGCCAGGGACATGCGGTAGATCCGGTTGGGGTTGATGTCGATGGATTTGCACATCTGCAGCACCACGGGCCGTATCGACTCCATCACGGCGGCGTGCTGCAGCCTCTCGCTGCCGCCCTCCCGGCCGGATTCGATGATGCGGTTGATCACGTCCGCGCCGTAGCGGATCTGGCCGTTGCCGGTGGAGCCCTTGGCCAGCACGTTGCCGTTCTCCATGTCCACCAGCAGCGCCGCCACCGACGTGGTGCCCAGGTCCACCACCAGGCCGATGATGGGGGTATCGTCGTCTGGGGGCAGCACGTCCAGCACGTTCACGGTGTCGCCCGCGGTCTCGATCACGCAGCGCACGTTGAAGTCGCTTTCCCGCAGCACCCGGGCCAGCTTCTTCAGCGCGAAGAAGCACAGCGTCACCTTTTCCGCCCCGGTGGCCGCCTGGATCGCCCAGGTCAGGCGCTCGTTGTCGGGCATGGTGTCTTCGGTGGTGGGCGCTTCCATGGACACAGTCACCGAGGACAGGTTGTTGCCAAAGGCGATGCCCGCCGCCTCGATCTCGGCCTTGGTGCGGTTGAAGATCTCCAGCTCCTCCGGCGAGGAAATGTCCGCCACCTTCATGCGGCTGCGGTAGGCGCTGGCGATGTCGGGCACCTCGATCACCACATCGCTGAGCACCTTGCTCAGGCAGCTCAGCCGCCAGCCCTGGGCGTATTCCTCGTCGGTGATGTGGCGCGTCTTCGGGGAATCCAGGCTGCCGGAGATCAGCTTCACCCGGCACTTGCCGCAGGCGCCGTTGCCCGAGCAGGGCGCGTCGATGACCACGTTGGCGCGCTGGGCGATCTGCAGCAGATTGTCCCCCTCATGGGCGCTGATCTTCACCTCGGAACCGTTGACCCTGAAAGTGATCGTTATCATTTCATTCCCTCCCACAGGGCGCATGGACGGCCGCCCGTCGACGCCGCGCTGTGTTAAATTAAAATAACCATTTATATTATACCATCTGCGCGTGAATAATTCAATCCCGTCCCGCAATTCACGCTGCAGTATTGCGCGTTCATATTATCCCCTAAATATAGATAAATTGTAACTAATTTGAAACATCTTCTCGATTTTATGGACAGGCCGCCAATCATATGGTATATTATATGAGGTTATAAATTGACGTAACAGGCTCATGGGGTGCGATACGCCACTCCATGGATTGGGGAGGAACAAATGAAGCGCAATCGATTCCTGGCGATACTGTTTATGCTGTCGCTGTTATGCATGAACGGCGTGGTCAGCGCGCCGTCGCTGGCCGACACGGCAGGATCGGGCGACACCGCCGCCCGGGCACAGACGGAATTGGTCTCCAACAAAAAGAAAAAGAAGAGCAGCAAGTCCGACGAGGACAAGGCCACCAAAAAGCCCAAGGCGACCAAGACGCCCAAGGCCACCAAGGAACCCAAGGCCACTAAAAAGCCCAAGGCCACCAAGACGCCCAAGCCCACCAAGGAGCCCAAGGCCACCAAGACACCCAAGGCGACGGAAGAACCCGCCGAGGCCGAAGCGCCCGCGGAGGCCGAGGCCCCCGAGGCAACGCAGGTCCCCGAGGTCACCGAGGCTCCTGAAGTCACGGAGGCCCCCGAGGTCACCGAGGCTCCTGAAGTCACGGAGGTCCCCGAGGTCACCGAGGCTCCTGAAGTCACGGAGGCCCCCGAGGTCACCGAGGCTCCTGAGGTCACGGAGGCCCCCGAGGTCACCGAGCCCACCGCCGAGCCCGAGGTCACCCAGGCCCCCGAAGTGACCGAGATTCCCGCGGAAACAGAAGCGCCCGAGCCCACCGCCGAGCCCGAGGTCACCCAGGCCCCTGAGGCGACGGAGGCTCCCGAGGTCACACAGGCCCCCGCCGAGCCCGAGCCCACCAAAGCGCCCAAGCTGAAGCTGAAGGGACTCAAGCCCGACAAGCCCGAGGTGATCCCGGAGGATGTCGTAACCTTCAAGCTCACCGTCGAAAACGCCGAAAAGGTGGTTTGGAACGCCACCCGCAGCGACGGGGAAAAGGGCGGCTCCGGCAAGGTCAAGGGCGGCGCCTTCAAATGGAAGCCCAAGCGCTCCGGCGTGTACACCGTCACCGTCAACGCCACCGCCGGCGACAAGACCGTCACCGACAGCTGCGTCGTGATCGTTCGCCAGTCCAAACTGGAGGTGGAGATCAAGCCCGACGATTACGCCCAGCAGGGCGGCAAAAAGCTGGAGTACGACATCGTCATCAAGGGCGGCTGCGAGCCCTTTGCGATGAACGCGGTCGTGAAGCACAAGGGCGAGAAGATCTTCACGTCGAAGGAGCTGCTCACAAAGGTCAGCTGCGACGCCGTGGGCTACGGCAACAACAAGCTGACTGTGACCGTGACCGACGCCGCCGGCGACACCGTCAAGGTCAAGGCCAACATCGTGTCGGCCAGCAACGCGAAGAACGATGCCCCGCCCCTTCCCACGCTGGACGAGGGCATGACCTTCGCCGAGAAGCTGCTGGCCGTGGCGAAATCCCAGCAGGGCTATCGCGAAAGCAATGAAAACTTCATCCTCCGGGACGGGGCCGTCCAGGGCTGGAGCTATTACGGCGGCTGGTACGGCGCGCCCTACGATGAATGGTGCGCGATGTTCGTCAGCTATTGCCTGGTCAATGCCGGCATCGGGCAGGACTACCTGCCCCACGGCGGCAACTGCAACCGCTGGAAGGCCGACCTCGGGACGCGGTACATCGACGACGAGGATGAATACATACCCGAACCCGGCGACATCATCTTCTTCCATCACAACCGCGTTTCCAAGGACCCGAACTATCCGAACCACATCGGCATCGTCACCGATTACGACGCCAAGGGTGACATCGTGTACACCGTGGAGGGCAACTCCGGCAAGTCGGTGCGCGCCCGCCAGTATGAGCGCGCCGCCAACGTGATCGTCGGCTACGCCAGCCTGCGGGATTGCATGATCGAATACGACCCCGTGTTCCGGGACCAGCTGGGCGGCCAGCTGGCCGCCAACCTGGAAAGCTTCCGCGCCCGGTACGCCGACCAGGAATGAGGATGGCCCGCCATCCCGATAAAGCGACCCTTGTCCGCAGGGACAAGGGTCGCTTTTTACATTTCAATAGCAGGCAGTTTCTGATATTGCCTATTCCCTCATCTCCCCGACAAATCAGAATTTTTTCTACCTAAATAGATACGTTTATTATTGATCGGCACAGCTTCACTCCCCCACCAGCTCCCGCACCACCTCGGCGGCGATGGCCAGGCCCATGGCGGGAGGCACGAAGGCCGTGCTGCCGGGGATGCTGCGGCGGGGATGGAGGCCGGCCTCCTCCGCGGGCTCGCCCATGGGCACGGCGGGCGGCTCGGTGGACCAGGCCACCTTCAGCCGCCTGACGCCCCGCCTGCGCAACTCCCGGCGCATCACCCGGGCCAGCGGACAGACCGAGGTCTTGTAGATATCCGAAATCACCAGCCTTGTGGGGTCCAGCTTGTTGCCCGCCCCCATGGCGCTGATGATGGGCACGCCCAGGGACGTGGCCCGCACGGCCAGCTCCAGCTTGGCGGCCACGGTGTCCACGGCGTCCACCACGTAATCGTAGACGGCCAGGTCCACCTCGCCGGCATTTTCAGGCATGTAGAACATCTGATGCCTTTCCACCCGGGCCGCCGGCGCGACGGCGGCGACCCGCGCGGCCATGGCGTCCACCTTGGCCATGCCCAGGGTGTCCACCGTGGCGACGGCCTGCCGGTTCAGGTTGGTCAGGCTCACGGTGTCGTCGTCAAACAGGTCCAGCGCGCCGACGCCGCTGCGGGCCAGGGCCTCCACGGCGCTGCCCCCCACCCCGCCGAGGCCGAACACCGCCACGCGGGCCGCCGCGAGGCGCGCCATGCCCGCGTCGCCCAGCAGCAGCCGGGTCCGGGAAAACGGGTCCGGGCTCATGTCGCCGCACCTCCCGTGCCGCGGCGCAGCCACGGTTCGGAAACCGTCCTGCGGAAGAAGCTGATCAGCGGGCCCATGAACAGCGCGGTGATCACCGTGCCGATGCCCGCCGGAGCGCCCAGGATCACGCCGACGACGGTGCACACCAGGTCGGAGAGTATGCGCACCACCCGGAAGGGCAGCACCCGGCCGAACAGCTTCGGCTTGCAATCGGAGATGTGCAGCGGTATGGCGTCATAGGTGGAAACGCCCAGGTCGGCCGTGTAGTACAGCGCCGCCGCGAAGCAGGACAGCACGATGCCCACCGCCAGGAAGGCCACCCGGCCGCCCAGGGCCAGGTCGCCGAACCAGCCCGCCAGCAGGTTTTCCGAAAACTCCGCCATGTAGCCCAGCAGGAACAGGTTGATGAACGTGGAGATGCCGATGTAGCGCTTGTCCAGGAAGTACACCAGCACCAGCTGCGCCAGGTTGACCAGCATGTAGAGCGTGCCAAAGTTGATGGGAATCACGTTGGCCAGGCCGTTGACCAGGCACTGGTAGGGGTCCACGCCAAAATAGGCCCGCTTGAAAAAGCCCAGGCTGACGCCGGCCAGCAGCATGCCCACCGTGGCCAGCAGCACCCGCCGGGGCAGCAGGGGATCGCGCTGTTTCATCCGTAAATTCGTCCTTTCTACGCAGGGTTATCCATTCGCCACCGATTATAACCGGTCTGTATTAAGGGCGTTCGCAAAACACATTCTGTTCCGAAAAACTTGCATTCCCCACCGGCAGGGGGTATAATGTTTCCAGGTCAATTGAAAGGAGCATGCAATACCATGGATATCCAGAAGATCATCGCCGACGTCGTCGCCAAGCTGACCAGCAACCCCGACCTGATCAAGAGCTTCCTCAGCAACCCGGTCCAGCTGCTGGAAAAGACCTTCGGCATCGACCTGCCCGACGAGCAGATCAACCAGGTCATCGAGGGCGTCAAGGGCAAGATCGACCTGAGCAATTTCGACCTGAGCAAGCTCGACGTCAAGGAAGCCGCCGGCCTGCTGGGCAAGCTCAAGGGGATCTTGGGAAAATAATACTTATCGCGTCTGAGCAGCAAAACCTTCGCCCCACCCGGGATGACCGCGTTTCGCGTCATCCCGGATGGGGCGAATTTTTGTCACTGTTTGGGCGTATGCAAATTCTGATTTGTCGCGGGCTTACGCCCGCTTGAAGGGGGACAGGTCCCCCTTCAATACATCCTCCTCAGATTTGCCTGAAATCGTCCTAAAGGACTAGCTTCGCGTCGCAAGCGATTTCCGGGCGGCAAATCTGAAAGG
>JAFWEL010000127.1 GCA_017512905.1 Clostridia bacterium | reverse complement strand
CCTTTTTTGCTCTGGTCGACAGGCTCCCTGCCGCCCTAAAGGACTAGCTTCGCGTCGCCCTGAAGGACTAGCTTCGCGTCGCAAAAAAGGCCCCGCCCGCGGCGTACACGCCGCCGCGTACGATTAAAGATCGGGGCGCTCCCGCCCCCGATACCCCCGGTAAGTTAGCCAAAGGGGAGTTCGTCATCAGCTCGATAAATCAGAATCATAAGGAGGGCCATGCCATGCTTGGAGAAATCGTCACCCACATCCGCTTTGGCGCGGGCCGGGTCACCACGTTCGAACCCCCGCGCCTGGAGATCACCTTCGAGGACGGCGCGGTGAGAGCCTTCGCCTATCCCCAGGCCGTCGGACGCTTCATCCGCTTCGAGCGCCCGGAGGCCGAGGAGTGCGCCCGTCGGGACCGGGAGGACGCCGGGGCCACCGCCCGGGAGGCCGACATGGCCCGATTGATGGAAAGCCGCCGACGAGCCGAGGAGGACACCCGCCTGCGCCTGGAGGCCATCCATGAAAAGCGGCTCACTGCCGCGCGCCGCGCCGCCGCCCGGTCCGCCCTGGCGCGAAAGGGGAAATGATAAAGCGCAGTCTCTTCATCAGCCCCACAAGGGCCGGCATGACAAAAAACGTGATTCTTTCGAATCACGTTTTTTCAGTGGGGTTAGGAGGGCTCGAACCTCTGACCTTTACGATGTCAACGTAACGCTCTAACCAACTGAGCTATAACCCCGCAACAGAAATAATTATAGCACATCCGGCGGCGGCTGTCAAGGGCGGAATGGCATTTATGAGAAGTTTTGTGTAATCTTCACAATCCATGGCCGTCACATGGACTTGAAGCCCTCGCCCAACACCTCCTTGGCCTTGTTGGCGATCACGAAGGCGCGGGGATCGACCTCGAACACGATCCGGCGCAGGCGCATGGACTCGAAGCGGTTCACCACGCACAGCAACACCTGCTTGTGGGCGTGGCTGTACATGCCCATGGCCTCCAGGCCGGTGACGCCCCTATCCATCTCGTGCATGATCTTGTCGGCGATGGCGGCGCTCCTGTCGGAGATGATGAAATAGGTATGGGCAGAATTGGGGCCCTCCAGCACCAGGTCGATCAGCACGTTGCACAGGAAGGCGCTGATCAGGCCGTACATGGCGGCCTGGGCCTCAAAGACGAAGGCGCTGGCGATGATGACCAGCCCGTCGAAAACAAAAATGGCGTAGCTGACCTTCACCACCGGCACCAGCCGGTGCAGCAGCGAGGCCAGCATGTCGGTGCCGCCGGTAGTGGCGTTGCCCCGCAGCACCAGGCCGAAGCCGATGCCGCTGATGGCCCCGCCGTAGACCGAGGCCAGCAGCATGTCGTCGGTGGCGGGCGGCAGCGGGATATGGTCGATCAGCACCGACAGCAGTACCATCGCCACCAGCGAGCGCAGCCCGAACCCCAGGCCCATGGACTTCAGCGAGATCAGGAACAGCGGCACGTTCAGCGCCACGTTCACCAGGCCCACGCTGATCCCGGTGGCGTGGTTGAGCAGCTGGCCCACGCCGGTAAAGCCGCCGTTGACCACCTGATTGGGGATCAGGTACATGCGATAGGCCGCCGCAGCCGCCAGCAGCCCCAGCAGCACCAGCAGATCGTTCTTCAGTTCCTCCCGCAGCGACGCCCTCATGGCCGCAGCCCCCTTCCGTGTCCAATCATTTTACCACATCCCGGCGTCGAATTCAATTGGAACGCAACGCTTTCCAGTGGCATAGTGATGATACGAGCCCGGATAATAACGCCGCTGCGGACTGACCCTCGCGGCGATGGAAAGGTGTTGTGACCATGTATTATGAAGAAATGCCGCTGTACCCCCGGATGGGCTGCGACGGTGGACGGGACAGCTGTGTGCGGGTGCCCATGTTCGGCGGCCAGCGCTGCGGTTCGGGGCGGATGGGCCCCGAATGCGCCTGCCGCCGGGTAACGATCGAAAACCCCTGCCGGCCCGGCGAGGTCGCCGAGGTGCTGCTGGGCGTGGACGACTGCGGAAACCTGGTGGTCTGCGTGAAGCGGGACTGCCGCCCGCCCTGCGAGCCCCCGCGCCCGCCAAGGCCCTGCCCGCCGGGCCCCTGCAATCCCTGTCCCCCGCCCCGCCCCCACCGGGACGGCTGCCGGGGCCGGCTGTACGGCAGCTGGCGGTAAATAGACGTCCAAGGGCCTTCCCTCTAAGGAAAGGCCCTTCTTCCGTGGCGGCTCAGGCTTGCCCCGCCGCTGCCAGCATCGTCTCGATGCAGATGCCATAGCCCATCGCGGGATCATTGACCATCACATGGGTCACCGCGCCAATAATACGGCCGTCCTGGATCAGGGGGCTGCCGGACATGCCCTGCACGATGCCGCCAGAGCGCGCCAGAAGCCGGGGATCGGTGACGCGGATCACCATCGCCCGGGCGGCGGGCTGGGCCGAATCGGACAGGCGCACGATCTCACAGGCGTACTCCCCCACGCCGCCGTCGTCCACCGTGGTCAGCAGCGAGGCCGCGCCGGTGTGGATCTGGCTCCTGCCGGCCACGGGCAGCCCCTCCCCGTACAGCCCGCCCGACAGCGGCGCTTCGGCATGGCCAAACACGCCGTATTCGCAGTTGGACGTCACCCGGCCCAGCTCGGTCCGCTGTTTCATGAAGTCGCCGGAAAGCTCCCCTGGCGCGCCGGAGCGGCTGGGGGTCACCTTCGTCACCCGGTTGGCGTACAGCGCGCCGTCGCCCACCGGCAGCAGCACCCCGGTGTCGATGTCCGCGATGGCGTGGCCCAGCGCGCCGAAGCCGCCGGTCTGCGGGTCGTAGAAGGTGAGCGTGCCCACGCCGGCGGTGCTGTCCCGCACCCAGGCCCCCAGCCGGTACTGGCCGTCCCGCTCGTCCCGGGCGGGGGTGACCTCATATTCCAGGGCCTTGCCGTCCCGCAGCACTCTCAGCCGGGCGGTCGCGCCGTCCGCCAGACAGGCGGACAGCTGGTTCGCGCCGCCGATTTCGACGCCGTTGACGCACTGGATCACGTCGCCGCTGCGGATCCCCGCCAGCCGCGCCGGACTGGGCTTCTGGCCCAGGTCGGAATTGCCCACGACCACCACGCCACCGGTGGTCATCGCCACCCCCACCGACTGGCCCCCGGGCACCAGCAGCCGTCCGGGCCGCACCGACAGCTTCACCGTGCGCAACGGCACGACCCCCAGCAGGCTGAAGGTCAGCCGGCCCTCGCCCGCGTCCCCCGCCGTCAGCCGAAGGCCGCTGCCGTCCCGCTCCGCGGTCACCCCGTCCGCGCCCCGGGCGTCGGCCACCACCGCCGAGGACACGGGGATCACCGTCACCGCACCCGCGTCCAGCACCATCTCGTCCGGCAGCCGGGTCACCGCCCCCAGCTGGGGCGACAGCGCGAGCGCCGCCGTCGCCGCGGCCAGCGTCAATGCCAACCGCCTGAATTTGTCCCCCATAGCGCATTCCTCCCTCTTTCCCCTCGGTTCGCTTTGCCTGAAAATGCCAGTCCGCGCATCGCCGGACGCCGCGAGCCATCCTGTAATTTTACCGGACGGGCGCGGCGGTATGCTGGCAAATGCCCCGCTTTCAGGGAATTCCTGTCGCAACCGCCGCCAAAGCCCGCCTTCGGCGAAGCGACGCGGCCTTTGCCAATATTTTCCCGCATACCATGATTTTAAACTCTTTTTACAGCATTTATGCCGTTTTGCGGACAAAACCGGTTGCTATATTTTTTCCCAGAGATTATAATAGTAGCGTTATGTTGGATTCTTATGCGGACAAGCGACCGGGCATCGCGCTTGATTTTTCCGTCGCCCGGGGCAAGCGCCTGCTGATCGCCCTTTCCGGCGGCGCGGACTCGGTGGCGCTGGCGGCGCTGCTGGCCGAAGCACGAGGGGACTGGGACCTGACGCTGTTCGCCGCCCACGTGGACCACGGCATCCGGCCCGAAAGCGCCGGGGACGCGGAATACTGCCGGGAGCTGTGCCGGCGGCTGGAGATCCCTTTTCTCTGCGCCCGCCTGGACGTCCCCGGCGCGGCGCGGGCGCGGCGGGAGGGCCTGGAATCGGCAGCGCGGCGGCTGCGCTATGAACAGCTGCGGCGCTTCAAGGCCGAGGTAGGCGCGGACCTCATCGCCCTGGCCCACCACATGGACGACCAGGCTGAGACGGTGCTGATGCACCTGGGGCGCGGCGCGGGCACCGGCGGGGCCGGCGGCATGCGTTCCCTCTCCGGGGACCTGTGGCGGCCGCTGCTGGGCTGCCGGAAGGCCGCGTTGGAAAACTACCTGCGGGACAACGGCTTCACCTGGCGGGAGGACAGCACCAACGCCGTGGCCGACAACCCGCGCAACGCCATTCGGCTGCATGTGTTGCCGGCGCTTGAGCAATGCTATCCCCAGTGCGTGCCGGCCCTCGCCCGCTACGCGAACACCGCCCGGATCGAGGACGACTGCCTCGACGCGCTGACCGGCGCGTTTCTGGAACGGGGCGGGGCCATCGGCGGAATTTGCCGGTGGATCGGGCTTGAAGACCCGCCCCATCGCGCCCTGCTGCGCCGCGCCCTGATCCGCGCCTGCCCGGTCCGGCTGACCTGGGAGCAGGTCAACGCCCTGGAGGCGCTTTGCGGCCAGGACCGGGGCAGGCTGGACATCGGCGGCGGCATCCTCGCCGAGCGCACCGGTCGGCGGCTGTATTTTGTCCAAAAACAGCCGACGCCAATCGAGCCGGTCCCGCTGTCGCTGAACGGCGTCACCGCGCTGCCGGGGTTGGGCCGCGTGACCGCCGCGCCCTGCGCCCCCGCGCCCATACGGGACGATCCCGCGCGGCAGGCGCTGAACCCGGCGGCGCTGGCAGGGGCCGTTTTGCGCACCCGCCGTCCGGGCGACCGCTTTCGGCCGTTGGGCTGCGGCGACAGGCTGCTGTCCGATTACCTCATCGACCGCAAGGTGGACCGCCCCCTGCGGGACGCCACGCCGCTGGTGGCCGTGGGCGACCGGGTGCACTGGGTCATCGGCCACGGCATTTCCCGGGAGGCCGCGCTGGTTCCCGGCTGCAAAGCGGTGGAATTGAGATACGAAGCAGATGATTGACCCATCAAATACAACGGAGGATAAAGCCATGCGTAACGACATCGAGAGCATCCTGTTGAGCGAGGAGCAGATCCAGGCCCGCGTCAGGGCGCTGGGCGCTCAGCTGGCGGAGGAATATAAGGAAAAGAACCCGGTGATGATCTGCATCCTGAAGGGCTCCACCATGTTCTTTGCGGACCTGCTGCGGGCCATGCCCATTCGCCTGAACATGGATTTCATGGCCGTGTCCAGCTACGGGCGCAGCACCAAGTCCTCCGGCGAGGTGGAGATTCGCAAGGACCTGTCCGGCTCCATTGAGCACCGCCACGCCATCATCGTGGAGGACATCATCGACTCCGGCTTTACGCTGACCTACCTCACCCGTATGCTCTCCGCCCGCGGCGCGGATTCCATCAAAATCTGCACGCTGCTGGACAAGCCCGCCCGCCGCGCCCCCGGCATCACCCTGAAGGCGGATTACGCCGGCTTTGAGATCCCGGACGCCTTCGTGGTGGGCTACGGCCTGGATTACAACGAGGTCTACCGGAATTTGCCCTACATCGGCATACTGAAGCCGGAAGTTTACGAAAACAACTGATTTTTGTTGCGATTGAGTTTATATAAACGGTTATAATATACATGGATAAATGACACTTATGGTTCGTTTGCCTTCCTGAAAGCGAGGATAATGACTTGAACAAGAAACCCACAAGGAACGTGCTTCAGGGGCCGCTGATGTACCTGCTGATCCTGGCCATCATACTGCTGATGGTGCACATGCTCAGCGACGGCGCCCAGCCCACCACCGAATCCATCAACTATTCCACCCTGCTGGAATGGGTGGAAAACGACCTGCGCCTCAGCCTGGGCGACGAGGTGCCCGCCAACGCCAAATACAAGACGCTGGGCCGGGTGGTCATACAGTCCAACACCCTCAAGGCGGTCTCCGAGGAAAACATGGCCTCGTCGGAGCTGACGGGCAGCTATGACGCGGAATGCGTGCTGCCCAGCGAGGCCCAGTTCTACGATGACGTGAACGCCATCTACGCCGCCGTGCTGGGCCGCAACGTCAGCCCCACGGAATACCACTTCGAGATCACCTCCAAGCTGCCCGCCCAGCCGGCGTGGTGGGTGGAATGGGTCCCGCTGCTGGTGACGGTGGTGCTGTTCGGCGCGCTGTGGTATTTCCTGATGCGCCAGCAGACCGGCGGCGGCAAGGGCATGATGAGCTTTGGGCGCTCCCGGGCGCGCATGACCGACCCCAACACCAACAAGGTCACCTTTGAGGACGTGGCCGGCGCCGACGAGGAAAAGGAAGAGCTGGCCGAGATCGTCCAGTTCCTGAAAAACCCCCAGCGCTTCACCAAGGTGGGCGCGCGCATCCCCACGGGCGTTCTGCTGGTGGGCCCTCCCGGCACAGGCAAGACGCTGCTGGCCCGGGCCGTGGCCGGCGAGGCCGGCGTGCCCTTCTTCACCATCTCCGGCTCCGACTTCGTGGAGATGTTCGTGGGCGTGGGCGCGTCCCGTGTGCGCGACCTGTTTGACCAGGCCAAGAAAAACGCCCCGGCCATCGTGTTCATCGACGAGATCGACGCCGTGGGTCGCCAGCGCGGCGCGGGCCTGGGCGGCGGCCACGACGAGCGGGAGCAGACCCTGAACCAGCTGCTTGTGGAAATGGACGGCTTCACCCACAACGAGGGCGTGATCGTCATGGCGGCCACCAACCGCAGCGACATCCTCGACCCCGCCCTGCTGCGCCCCGGCCGCTTCGACCGGCGCATCGTGGTGAACTATCCCGACGTGAAGGGCCGCGAGGAAATCCTGAAGGTCCACTCCAAGGGCAAGCCTCTGGGTAAGGATGTGGACCTGGGCGTGTTGGCCCGCCGCACCCCCTACTTCACCGGCGCGGACCTGATGAACGTGATGAACGAGGCGGCGCTGCTGACGGCGCGCCAGGGCCGGGACACCATCCACATGGACACCATCGAGGAGGCCATCACCCGGGTGATGGCGGGCCCCGAGAAGAAGAGCCGCAAGGTGACGGACCTGGACCGCAAGCTGGTGGCCTACCACGAGGGCGGCCACGCCATCGTGGCCCACTACATCCCCGAGTGCGACGACGTGCACGAGATCACCACCATCCCCCGCGGCTCCGCCGGCGGCTACACCATGTACCTGCCCCAGGAGGAGTTCCACTACGTGACTACGGCGCGTATGAAGGCCCAGATGGCCAGCGCCATGGGCGGCCGGGTGGCCGAGGCGCTGATCTTCGGCGACATCACCACCGGCGCGTCCAGCGACATCAAGTCGGCCACCGAGATCGCCCGGAGCATGGTCACCGAATACGGCATGAGCAGCAAGCTGGGCCCGGTGTTCCTGGGCACCGAGCACGAGGTCTTCCTGGGCCGCAGCTTCAGCCAGCAGAATTCCGGCTTCTCCGAGATGGTCAACACCGACATCGACAGCGAGGTCCACGCCCTGTTGCAGGAGGCCTATGACCGGGCCGAGAAGATCCTCAGCGAGCACATCGACCAGCTGCACGGCCTGGCGAAGATCCTGATCGAGAAGGAAAAGATCGACCGCAGCGAGTTCATCGCCTTCATGGACGGCAAGGCCGCGGAGGACACCGTGGAGACCGAGTTCGTCACGAAGAGCGAGCCGGAAAACGCCCCCTGGAAGGAGGCGCTGGAGCACGAAGCGCCCGCCCCCACCGTGAATTTAAGGAAGGATACGGACGGGGACGCGGAATAAGGGATACCGACCGGGCTGTCTCAAAATGAATATCGCTGCATAACACATCTGTAGGGGCGCCGTTGCGGCGCCCGCCCGGGTACGAAATGGTTCGTTGTACCCGGCGGGCGGCGCAACGCCGCCCCTACATTTACCGCTCAACCCCCAATCCCCAAACAGACAAGGAAAACGCCCCTATGAAAACACTCTCCCTCACCCTGGCCCTGCTTCTGGCGCTCTGCTTTTCCGCTGATGCCCATACCCGGGAGGAGATCCGCGCGGCCTACGAGGCCATCGAAACCGCCGGCGATCAATCCCCCTACGCCGCGCTCCCCTCGGTCTTGGCCCCCTATGACGCCGGGGCGCTGACCGACGCTGCCCGCGCCGAGGCCCTGGATTTCCTGAACTTCGCCCGGTGGCTGGCGGGGCTGGAGCCGGTGACGGGCAGCGGCATCTACGACTACCAGTGCCAGCACGGCGCGACGCTGCTGGCGGCGCTGGACTACGTGGACCACAACGCCCCAAGGCCCACCGACATGGACGGCGATTTCTACGACTCCGCCCACATCGCCACCACCTCCGGCTGCATCGCCCGGTTCAATTGGATGCGCCCGACGATCCTGCGGGAGGGCGTGGAGTACTTTCTCCGGGACGACGGCGAGGAAAACCTCGGCGCCCTGGGCCACCGGCGCTGGGCGCTGAACCCGGCTATGGCGGCCACCGGCTTCGGCCTGGCGAACGCGAAGTCGGGCATGAGCTATGTGATGATGTACGCCCACGACCTCGGTCGCCCCGAGGCCCGGTGGGACAACGTCTGCTGGCCCGCCGCCGGTGATTTTCCCGCCGAGCTGATCCACGACCACCTGGCCTGGTCGGTGGTGCTGAACCCCGAGGCCTATGACCTGGGGAATCTCAATCCCGTCGTCACCCTCACCGAAGCGGGCACCGGCCTGCGGTTTCAGTTCCGCCCCGCTGACGGCGCCGGCGACGGCTTCTGCGCCCTGAACCTGGAGGGCTACGGCGCGGGGCCCTGCATCATCTTCCGCCCGGACTTCACCGGCACCGGCTTCACCGACTACCTGCAAAACCAGCGCTGGCACGTGCGCATCGACGGCCTGACCGACACGGACGGCGCGCCCCGGCCCCTGGACTACGACGTGACGATGATCTCCCTGACCGTCCAGGACGCGGTGAACGTGGAGCTGAGCCCCCTGGAGGCGACCCTCGCCCCCGGCGATACCCTGGCGCTGCGGGCCGATGTGATCCCCGCCTACGCCGACGACTTGACCGTCCTCTGGCGCAGCAGCGACGCCGCCGTCGCCACCGTCGACGCGGACGGCCTGGTGACCACCGTCGCCCCCGGCGAATGTGAGATCACCGCCACCTGCTCGGGAGGCTACGAGGACCGGTGCAGGGTAACGGTAACAGGATGAAGGACCGGCATATCAGCTGCGCCGATATGCCGGCCCTTCATATAAAATCCTCAACCCCTGTACAGCGCCCCGCGCACGGGTCGGGCCAGCAGGCTGGCGGCGATGATCTTCACGGCGTCGCCGGGGAGGAACGGGATCACGCACATGCCCATGGACGCGGCCAGCGTGTTCTTCGTCTGGATCATGAACCAGGCCGTGCCGATCAGGTACAGCACCGCCGTGCCCAGCGCCATAAACGCGGGCAGACGCCAGGCGGGGCCGGTCTCCGGGCTGTCGGCCTTCACGGCCAAGCCGGTGATCAGCGCGCAGGGCAGGTAGCCCACCAGGTAGCCGCCGGTGACGCCGACCAGCTTCTGGACGCCCCCCTGGAAGCCGGAGAACACCGGCAGGCCCACAAGCCCCAGCAGCAGGTAGATCGCCACCGCCAGCGTGCCCCGCTTCGCCCCCAGCACCGCGCCCGCCAGATAGACGGCAAAGCTGGCCAGGGAGAGGGGTATCGGCCCGATGGAGATGCTCAGCGGCCCCGCCACGCAAAGCAGCGCCGCCATCACGGCAATGATGGTCATGTCCTTGGTTTTCATGTTCTTTTCCTCTTTCGTTTTTCAGTTTTGCGGATCAAAATCTGACTTATCGAGCTGTTGGTGGAAAAGCAGAGGGTAGTACAAAGGGAACAGGGAACAGGGAACAGTCAACAGGGAACAGGAAAAGCCGCGCACGGAATGTTGCAGCCAGAACGAAGGGAACGTTCCCGCGACGAAAATGAAGTATAGAATCCCTGAAAGCCCTGTAGCGGCGGCAATCTGCCGCCACGG
>JAFWEL010000126.1 GCA_017512905.1 Clostridia bacterium | reverse complement strand
CCATGCGCGCCACGCCGCCGGAGATCGACAGCGAGCGCTGCAGCTCCGGCACGTAAATCTGGTCGCCATCCTTGCCGAAGAAGATTACGGCGTGGCCCTGGCGCATGTCGTCCATCTGCAGCTCGGAAAGGGTGGGCGCATAGGCCCCGCGGGTATACAGCCGGGTCAGCTGGTAGTTTCGGATCCAGCTGGCCAGCTTGAAGCCGCCCACCGTCAGGCCGACGGCGAACAGCACGACAAGCACCGCCGTCAGGGCCTTCTGGCCGGCGGTGTGCTTTTCACGATGCTTTTCCTGCCGCGCCCGGGATTCGTCGCGGACGCCGGGCAACGGTTGCTTGCAGCTGGGGCAGTACAGCGCGTCCTCCGCGCATACGCCGCCGCAATAGGGACATTTCACGGGTATGCCTCCGGGGAATAGTTTGGTAAAAATTCTGAATTGTCGCACTGACGCACAGGGATTAGGAATAGCGGCTGGCGCGACCCAAAGGCTAACTCACCGGGGAGTATCGGGGGGCGGAGCGCCCCCGATCTTTAATCGTACGCGGCGGCGTGTACGCCGCGGGCGGGGCTTTTTTCACGGCAGGGAGCCTGTCGACCAGAGTGAAAAAAGCTTCCTTGCAGATTTGCCGCCCGGAAATCGCTTGCGATTTCAGGCAAATCTGAGGAGGATGTATTGAAGGGGGACCTGTCCCCCTTCAAACGGGCGTCAGCCCGACAAATCAGAATTTGCATACCACCGAACAGCTACGAATAACCTTTTCCACAACAACGGCGCCCGTGCCATTTGGCACGGGCGCCGTTGCTTTGGAGCGGTCAGGCCGGGGGCAGGACCCCGTTCAGGAGGGCGGGGTTGGGCTGGCGCAGGTATTCCGCCAGCCGGACGAAGTAATCCGTGAACACCATGAAGGCGATGAACAACAGCAGGGTGCTGAGCACGATCAGCAGTATGCCCGCGATGGCGAAGCTGCGCTTGCTGGTGGACTTCGCGAATATGGCGGACAGGATCAGAAAGATCAGGTTTACGCCGGGAATGGAACACAATATCAGCGAACCCAGCCAGTTCAGCACCGAGGGCTGCCTTTTGTTACTGCTTCTCGCCATGGTAATAATCTCCTCTCCTATGGACAGCCGCGCCTTAGCGGCGGCAGTATGCGCATAGCCATAACCACCTTTCATTATACATGTTCATTGCCCCCTCGTCAAATGAAGTAAGGGGATGTTGAAAAAAAGTCAAAATTCCAGCGGGCAAAATATTGCGCAAAATCGCATATATTACGACATTGCATCGGAAAAGCTGGTACAATTTAATAGTTTCTATTTATCTTGAAATACTTATGTAATATAATGCCAGCAGAATTTGAAATATCTCGGAAAGGTGATTCAATTATGCTGCGTCGTTTACAGAAGATGATTTGCCTGCTGGCAGTTGCGTTGCTGATGACCTCCACCATGACGCCGGCCCTGGCGAAGACCGTCACGGCCAGGGTGAACAGCTCCTCGGCCAAGGTGTACAAGACCGCGTCCCGCTCCTCCAAGAGCGTCAAACTGAAGAAGGGCCTTTCCGTAAAGGTCACGGCCGTGTCCGGCAGCTGGGCGCGGGTGAAGCTCAACGGAAAGACCGGCTATATGCCCAAGAAATACCTCTCCGTGACGAGCTCCAAATCCAAATCCTCCTCCAGTTCGAAGAAGAGCAGCAAGTCCTGGAAGTCCAAGGTGGTAAAGATGAACTGGTTCAAGGGCGGCAGCAGCGTGCTGCGCAAGGGCCACTACGGCACCATCTACGACATCGACACCGGCATCAGCCTGCGCATCAAGCGCATGGGCGGCCACTATCACGCCGATGTTGAGCCCGCCACCGCCGCCGATACCGCGAAGCTGAAGCGGATCGCGGGCGGCCACTTTTCCTGGCGCTCCGAGGCGGTGATCCTGAAGGCCGGCGGCAAATACGTGGCCTGCGGCATCAATACCAAGCCCCACGGCGACCAGACCATCCACAACAACCACTACGAGGGCCAGTTCTGCCTGCACATGTCCGGCAGCAAGACCCACGCCTCCAGCAAGGAAAACGACCACCACCAGAGCTCCATCGACCGGGCCTATCGGTGGGCGCACAGGTAATAAGTGACAATTGCGCAAGCGGGCGACGGAGGTCTCTCCGTCGCCCGCTTGCGCGTTTTGCTCACATCGGTTATAATGAAGAAAAGAGGGAGGTGTGCCCTTGAAGAGATTATGCGCGCTGATCCTGATGCTGGCCCTGCTGTGCGGCTGCGCCGTGGCGCGGGCCGACCAGCAGGGTTTTTTTCGCATGGACCGGGACAGCCGGACGGCCTGGAAGGGGGAGATCGCCAATCTCAGGCTGCTGACCAAGGGGCAATACAAATTCAGCGCCCCCAAGCCCCGCTATGGCATCGACAAGGATTACACCCCCAGCACCAAGGGCCTGAACCGGCTGAACATCTCCGGCAGCGCCCAGTTTTCAGAGCCCCAGTTCCATCAGCTGGCCATCACCCTGCGAAAGCTGGCGAAGGGCAAGCGGATCTATGTGATCGACCTTCGGCAGGAGAGCCACGTGTTCCTCAATGGCAATCCCATTTCCTGGTACGGCGAGCACAACTGGGCCAACGCCGGAAAGAGCCTTTCCCAGGTCCTGAAGGCGGAGCGGAAACGCTTCGGCGGGCTGGCGGGTCTGACCATCCACGCCTATGGGGTGTCCCATGACCAGAAGAGCGGAAAGACCGAGATCAAGGTGCGCAGCGTCGTCACGGAGCAGACCGCCGTGGAGGAGGAGGGCTTCAGCTACCTGCGCCTGCCCGCGCCGGACTACTCGTGGCCGCCGGCGGAGCTTATCGACGCCTTCATCGACTTCGTGAAGGGCATCGATATGAAGCAGTCCTGGCTCCACTTCCACTGCCACGCGGGCACGGGCCGCACCGGCATCTTCATGATGCTGTACGACAAGATGAAGAACCCCACGGTATCCATGAAGGACATCGTCATCCGCCAGACCCTGACCGGCAGCGAATACCCGCTGTACAGCTCCGGCTCAAACAGCTTCCACGGGGTGCTGAACGCGGAAAAGGCCCGCATGACGCCGCTGCTGTTCAGGTATGTGGAGGAAAACTGCGATTCGAACTACGCGGTGTCCTGGAGCGAATGGCTGGAAACGAACGATGAATAGACGTGTTTTAAAATTCGTAAAGAAATAGACTTTATTTATACGACATCTCCGGCGGAAAATGTGGTAGAGTAGAGTCAGAAACGGATTTTCGGCGATAAAGGAGAGATGCGATATGAAAATGCTTATCCGTGCGATGCTCGCAGCGCTGCTGGCCTGCCTGCCGATGGCGGCGCTGGCCGAGGCCCCGGTGGAACAGGCGGTGATCGACGCCTTTACGGACACTTGGGTGGGCGAGGGCAACGAGGGCTATGCCATGGAGATCTGGTATGAGGACGGCGCCTTCCGCTGCAGCGGCACCCGCTTCATTGACGTGAACGACGGCTACAGCTTTGAATTTGAGAGCTGCGACTATGACGCCGCGGCCAAGGCCCTGGTGTGCGAGGGCGGTGTGCTGCGCCACGAGACCTACAACGAGGCCGAGGGCAAGATCACGGCTGAGGCGGTGGCCACCGGCTTTGGCGCGACGCTGACCGTGGACGAGGCCCATCACCTGCACTGGACGGGCTCCGGCGACGCCATTCCCGACCAGATGTTTGCCAGCCTGGACGAGGTGGGCGAGGAATCCTGGTATGACAACCATATCGAGGGCGATGAGGAGGAGGGCGGCGAGCACACCGAAAACGCCTTTGTGGGCGACTGGATGTGCGACCGCGCCACGATTTACATCGACGAGGATGACGGCGTCTATACCGTGCACATCACCTGGGGCGCCAGCGCCTTTGAAACCGCCGTCTGGGACTATACCTGCACCCTCGACCCCGCCACCGGCGCGCTGACCGGAACGGGCAGGCAGAGCACCCAGACCTACAACGAAAACAGCGAGCTGGTCGCCACCGACGTGGTTTATACCGACGGCGCGGCTACCTTCACCCTCGACGGTGACGCGCTGCTGTGGAACGACGCCAAGGAGGACGTCGCCCAGGGCATGCGCTTCCAGCGCGTCGAGCCCGAGGGGGACGATTTCTGAAAACCGACGACAGGTTTGAACAGGGGCTGTCTCAAAACCATAAACAAACGAAGGATATGCAATTGTAGGGGTGCCGCAACGGCACCCCTACAGTTGTTTTAACCAGCGATATTCATTTTGAGAAGGCTCAATAATAATACCCTTGACAAATAGCCCCAGGGGGTATATAATGGCCCTGTGAAATACCGGACAGGGGTATAGAAACGAGGTGAATGCAATGAATGACGCAGAGGTTCGCGCCTCGGAGATGGAGGGCTGCCCGGCGTGTCACCAGCGGCACACGCCCCGCGGCGAGGAGGAGCTGCGCCAGCTGAAAAACCGGCTGAACCGTATGGTGGGCCAGCTGAACGGCATCGGCCGGATGCTGGATGAAAACCGCTACTGCGGGGACATACTGATACAGATCAGCGCGGTGGAAAAGGCGCTGCAGGGCTTTGGCTATACCGTGCTGAAGAGTCACATGGAAAACTGTGTGGCCGAGGAGGTGCGCAACGGCAACCCTGACATCATGGAAGAGACGCTGGAATTGATGAAGAAGCTGAAATAGGAATGGCATCATCCCTCCGTAGCGGCTACAATCTGCCGCCACAGGAGGAAGCATGGCGGCAGATTGCCGCCGCTGCGGAGTTCGTACTGTATAGGAGATTCATATGACTTTTGATGTTAAGGGCATGACCTGCGCGGCGTGCAGCGCCCATGTGGAAAAGAGTGTGCGCAAGCTGGAAGGCGTCAGCGACGTCTCGGTGAGCCTGCTGACCAACTCGATGGAGGTGCAATTCGACCCCGCCGCCGTGACCCCGGACGCCATCTGCAGAGCGGTGGCCTCCGGCGGCTACAGCGCCTCCCCCCGGGGCGAGGCCGCGGCGAAAACGGCGCAGCAGGCCCAGCGGCCCGATCATTCGGAGGAATTGAAGGCTATGCGCAACCGTCTGATCGCCTCCTTCACGCTGTTGATCCTGCTGATGTACGTGGCTATGGGCCACATGCTGCACCTGCCGATGCCCTCGGCGCTGCACCGGCCCATGTTCAACGGCCTGATCCAGCTGCTGATCGTGATCCCGGCCATCGTCATCAACCGGAACTACTTCATCAACGGCTTTAAGGCCCTGTTCCACCTGGCCCCCAACATGAACAGCCTGATCTGCGTGGGCGCGACGGCGGGCCTGGGCTACAGCCTGGCGGTGCTGCTGGGCGTGGCGCTGAAGCTGGACGCTGGACAGAGCGTGGCCATGGCGGACTACTATTTCGACGCCAGCGTGATGATCCCCACGCTGATTTCCGTGGGCAAGTACCTGGAGGCGAAGGCCAAGGGCCGCACCAGCGAGGCCATCTCCAGGTTGGTGGATCTGGCTCCCCGGAAGGCGAACGTCATCCGGGACGGCGTGGAGGTGGAGATCGACGCAAGCCAACTGGCCGTGGGCGACGTGGTGATCGTCCGGGAGGGGCAGACCGTGCCCACCGACGGCGTGATCCTGGAGGGCCACGGCAGCCTGGACCAGTCGATGCTCACCGGCGAGAGTGTGCCCGTGGACCTGACCGTGGGCGACGAGGTGGTGGGCGCCACTATCAACCGGGGCGGCAGCTTCACATTCCGCGCGACGAAGGTGGGCGAGGACACGGCCCTTCAGAAGATCGTGCGGCTGGTGGAGGCGGCGGCCAATTCAAAGGCCCCCATCTCCCGGCTGGCCGACCGGGTCAGCGGCGTGTTCGTGCCGGTGGTGATGGGCATCGCCCTGGTGACGTTCATCGTTTGGCTGGCCATCGGCGGCGGCGTACCCGCGGCGCTGAAGCACGCCATCGCGGTGCTGGTGATCTCCTGCCCCTGCGCGCTGGGCCTGGCCACCCCCACGGCCATCATGGTGGGCACCGGCAAGGGCGCGGAGCTGGGCATCATGATCCGCTCCGCCGCGTCGCTGGAGATGGCCCATTCCATCGACTGCGTGACCTTTGACAAGACCGGCACCCTGACCCAGGGCCGGATGCGGCTGACGGGCATCAACGCGGCCATCGACAGCGGCGAAGCCCTGCGGCTGGCGGCGTCGGTGGAGAAGCTGAGCACCCATCCCATCGCGGCGGCCATCGTGGCGGCGGCGAAGGGCAATCTGCCCCCGGCCAGCGACTACGAGACCCTCCCGGGCCGGGGCGTGGCTGCGACGGTGGAAGGGCGGCGCATACAGGTGGGCAAGGCTGGCTGGATGGCCGAGCTGGGCGTGGACACCGCCCCGATGGCCGCCTGGGCCGACGAGATGGCCGCCGCCGGCGCGACGGTGATGTTCGCCGCCGGGGACAATCGCCTGCTGGCGGGCTTCGCGCTGGCCGACACCCTGCGGCCCACCAGCGCCGCGGCGGTTTCCGACCTGAACGGCCTGGGCGTCAGAACCGTGATGCTCACCGGTGACAACGCGCGCGCCGCGAAGGCCATCGGCGGCCAGCTGGGGGTCAGCGAGGTGCGGGCCCAGCTGCTGCCCCAGGACAAGCAGGACGTGATTGCCGACCTCCAGTCCCAGGGCAAAAAGGTGATGATGGTGGGCGACGGCATCAACGACGCCCCGG
>JAFWEL010000125.1 GCA_017512905.1 Clostridia bacterium | reverse complement strand
TGTCCTACACTCACGCCCAGGTCTTTTGCAATCTCGTTGCCCTTTTTGCCGTCCTTCAGCATCCGTATGATTATTTTGCGGAGGTCGTGCTGCCCTTTGGATCCGATGTTCAGAGCATCGGATTTCAGCTCGTTTTCCACGGAATCATTATACCATAAACGATTGTACTTTTCAAGCTTTTATTGGTAAGTCAATAGAATTCTCCCCCCTCCCCCTCAACACTGTGCGCCTTCAGCCACCTGTTCATCAGCCACAGCGCGAACGCCGCGCCGCAGGCCTCGCCCACGGGCAGGGCCGCCGCCAGGCCCACCTCGCCGAAGAGGCGGTCGAGCAAGAACATCAGCGGAATGTAGAACACCAGCTCACGCACGAAAGCATGCAGCAGGGTCCCCTTGCCGTTGCCCATGGCCTGCATGCTGTATGAGGTGGAGTAGTTGATGAACTGCACCGGCGAGGCCAGGCAGCGTATCCTCAGGAACAGCGCCGCGTAGCCCACGGTGGCCACGGCGGTGGCGGTGTCCCCCGCGCTGGTGCTGAGAAACGCGCCGGCCGCCTTGTCGGCGAAGATCTCAAAGAAAATCATGCAGATGAAGGAAATGACCAGTCCGCTGAACCGGGCCGTTCGCATGACCTCCTTCATCCGCCTGTGGTTGCCCGAGGCAAAGTTGAAGGCCACGATGGGCAGCATGCCCTGGCAGATGCCGATGTTCACGGCATTGGGCACCCGCTCCACCTTCATGACGATGCCCATGCCCGCCAGCACCAAATCGTTGTGGGCGGCGGCGATGATATTCACGCAGATATTGGCCAGGTCAAACAGGCCGGTGAGGATCGCGGAGGGCACACCCACGGCGAACAGCGCCCGGCGGTTTCCCCGATCCAGCGCAAGGGCCTCCCGGAGGCTGAAGCTCATGGGTGCTTCCCGCGTGGCCCTTGCGTAAGCCCATATTAGATAGACGCAGCCGAGCAGATTGGAAAGCGCCGTGGCAATGGCCGCGCCGGTGACCTCCTGGCCCCGGGGCAGCAGCACGAACATGAACAGCGGGTCCAGGGCACAGTTGAGTATGCCGCCCATGCTCAGGCCCGCGCTGGCCTGGCTGGAAAAGCCGGCGTTGCGCAGCAGGTGGGCCAGGGTCAGGGAGAGTATGCTGGGCAGGCTGCCCAGGACGATGACGATCAGGGCATAGCTCCGTGCGTAATCGATGGTGGCCTCGGACGCCCCCAGGAAACGGAGGATCGGATCGAGGAACAGGCCGATCAGCGCCGAGTACACCAGCGCCAGCGCCGTCGCCGCGTAAACGCTGAAGGCGCTGACCTGCCGGGCCTCCTTCGGCGCGCCCGCGCCCATGCGGCGGGCCACGAGACTGCCGCCGCCGATGCCGAACAGGTTGGACAGGGCCACGTTCATCATCACCATTGTCAGCGTGACGGTGGTGGCGGCCATCATGTAGGAATTGCCGGTACGGCCGATGAAGAAGGCATCCACCATGTTGTAGATGAGATTGATCATCTGGCTGATGATGGTGGGTATGGCCAGCGTCATCAGCGCCTTCGGCGCCGGCGTTTCAGCAAACAGCGTTCGCTTGTCGATATTGTTTTTCATTTGGCATGCCCCTTGTATTGGTTTGGCAAAGATCCTTCACTTCGCTCAGGGTGACGGTCGACGCAATCGTGTCATCCTGAGCAAAGCGAAGGATCTGCGCCTGTCATCCGGATGGGCGCAATAATCGTTACTTCGCGTGTTGCTTCACAGATAAATCCTCCGCACTCAGTAGACACTGTGTGCGGAGGATTTGATTTGGGTATGATCAACCCTGCTTCTGCTTGTGCTTGGGATTCTCGCAGATGACCATGACGCGGCCCTTGCGCTTGATGATCTTGCACTTCTCGCAGATGGGCTTTACGGAAGGTCTCACTTTCATGATGACAGTACCTCCTATCTTCATCGGATCGCGCCAGCCGTTCAACCGTGCGGCTGAAACGATCTGACAGGAATATTGCTCAGCTCTTCGAGCGCCAGGTGATGCGACCGCGGGTCAGATCATAGGGCGATAGCTCTATGGTAACCTTGTCGCCGGGATAGATGCGAATGTAGTTCATGCGCATTTTGCCGGAGACATGGGCCAGTATCTTGTGCCCGTTGGGCAGCTGAACCTCAAACATGGCGTTGGGAAAGGCTTCCGTGACAACGCCTTCAACTTCGATAACATCAGACTTGGACAAGCTTTTCCTCCTCCTCGCTCAACCAGGTGCGCAATTCATGATCCTCTACCGGCTTTGCCTGTGAAAGCCGATCCCGCAGCTCGGTCACCACCCGCCCGGTGGGCTTGAGGTGCTTGCGCCGCTTTTTCTTCTGTCGATCCATCTTTCTCAGGGCGCCGTTGGCGACCATCACGAAATCATCATCCACCACGCCGACGACCAGGAAGGGTCTCCCCCGGTCCCGGCCGGCCTTCGAGATGACCACGCTGCCAATTTCAATCGGCCATGCGTTCATCATTTCAGGACCTCCGACACCTTTTTCCCGGGCCAGGAGAGGATCTCCGGCTCGCCGTCGGTGATCAGCAGCGTGTGCTCGTAATGGGAGCAGGGCCTGCCGTCACGGGTGACGATGGTCCAACCGTCGTCCTCCTGGTACACCTTCCAGGTGCCCATGGCGATCATCGGTTCGATGGTGATGGTCATGCCCGCCTGCAGCCTGACGCCGCGTCCGGGCCGCCCGTAGTTGGGCACATTGGGATCCTCGTGCATCTCGGTGCCGATGCCATGGCCGCACAGGTCGCGGATCACGCCGTAGCCGTGGGCCTCGGCATAAGTCTGCACCGCGTTGCCGATGTCGCCCAGGTGATTGCCGGCCACCGCTTGACGCGCGCCCAGCCAGAAGCAGTATTCCGTCGCGTCCACCAGCTTTTGGGCTTCGTCATTGCCGCCGCCCACCACCACTGAAAAGGCGCTGTCGGACTGCCAGCCGTCCAATATGCAGGTGCAATCGACGCTCAGCAGCTGCCCCTTGCGGAGCTTGTTTCGGTTGGGAAAGCCGTGAACCACCTGATCGTCAACAGAAGCACAGATGGAAGCGGGAAAGCCGTTGTAGCCCTTGGAGGAAGGGATTCCCCCGCCGGCGCGGATCAGCCTTTCGGCCATCTGATCCAGGTGATGGGTAGTGACACCCGGCTCGATCTCCCTGCGCAGGGCCTCCAGCACTTCGTGCAGCAGAGCGCCCGCGTTGCGCATTTTCTCTATCTGTGATTCGTTCTTGATCGTGATCATGTTTGTCTTACTCCAGTGTCGCGAGGATGGCCTTGAAGACATCCTCCAGCTGGCCGTCGCCGTTGACCGTGCGCAGCTTGCCCAGGCCCTTGTAATAGCCGATCAGCGGCTCGGTCTGCTCGTGGTAGGCCTTCAGCCGGGTATCGATCGTCTCGGGCTTGTCATCGTTGCGCTGGTACAGCTCGCCGCCGCAGACGGGGCAAACCTTTTCGTCGTCCAGCTTGGAAATGTGGAAGGTGCCCTGGCACTTGCCACAGATCCGCCGCCCGGTCAGGCGGCCCATAAGCCGCTCATCGGGCACGTCGATATCCACTACGGCGTCCGGCGCGCTGATGTCATCCAGCGCAATCGCCTGTTCCACCGTGCGGGGAAAACCATCCAGCAGGTAACCCGGCTTGCAATCGTCCATGCTCAGGCGTTCCTTCACCATCGCGATGGTCACGCTGTCGGGAACCAGTTCACCGGCGTCGATGTACCGCTTGGCCTCCAGACCCGTGGGGGTCTGGTTTTGGATGGCCGAGCGGAACATGTCACCCGTGGAGATGTGCGGTACGCCCAAATGCGCGCTCACACCGGCTGCCTGTGTGCCCTTGCCCGCTCCGGGAGGGCCCAGAAAGATCAGTTTCATATGGTTTCCTCCGAGGGATTAGTTCAGGAATCCCTTGTAGTGACGCATCAGCATCTGGCTTTCCAGCTCGCGCATGGTCTCCATCGCGACGGAAACGGCGATCAGCAGGGAAGATGCCGCGAAGGGCAGGCTGACACCGGCAATCGCGTAGATGATCATGGGGATGACGGCCAGGATCGCCAGATAGATCGCGCCGAACATGGTGATGCGGTGCGTAATCTTCTTGATGTAGTCGCTGGTGGGCTTGCCCTGGCGAATGCCGGGGATCATACCGCCGTTATTCTGGATGTTCTTGGCAATCTCAACGGGATTGAAGGAAATCTCAGAATAGAAGAAGGTGAACCCGAAGATCATCAGGGCGAAGATCACCTGATAGAGCAGGTGGGTGGAACTGACGTGGGTCGTCCACCACTGGTTCGCCGCGGAGTTCGGGAAGAACGCGAGGATCGTGGCCGGGAACTGCATGATCGCGTTGGCGAAGATCAGCGGCAGCACGCCGGAGGCGTTCAGCTTCAGGGGAATGTGGGTGCTCTGGCCGCCGTACATCTTGCGACCGACCATGCGCTTGGCATACTGGATGCGGATGCGGCGCTCGGCCAGGTCCACCAGCACGATGCCCACCACCAGGATGATGAACACCACCACGGAAGCGATGACCGCGGGGATGCTGACGGCTTCGGGATGGGTAAAGATGTTGACGATGTTGGTGCCCACGCTGCGGGCCAGGTTGGAGATGATGCCGGCGAAGATCAGCAGCGAGATGCCGTT
The DNA here is from genome assembly GCA_017512905.1 of Clostridia bacterium. GTDB lineage: Bacteria > Bacillota > Clostridia > Christensenellales > Aristaeellaceae > UBA2862. Next base: position 66,782 of record JAFWEL010000125.1, on the reverse strand, counting down.
GCCGATGCCGTTCTCGGTGATGCGCTCGCCCATCCACATGGCAATCGCGGTGCCGGCGGCCAGGCAGAAGCCGATGGTCAGCAGGCCCAGGAAGCCGTTGGTGGCGTTGGCGTGCAGGCCGATGGTCAGCGCGATGGCCTGGATGAAGCCGAGGCCCACGGTGACGTAACGGGTGATCTGGGCGATCTTCTTGCGGCCCTCTTCACCCTCCTTCTGCATCTCCTCAAGCTTCGGGATCGCCACGCACAGCAGCTGCATGATAATGCTCGCGTTGATGTACGGGGTGATGCCCATGGCCATGATGGTGTAGTTGGACAGGTCGGAGCCGGTCATCGAATTGATGAAGCCCAGCAGGCTGTAGCGCTCCAGCGCCGAAGCGATCAGGCTGGTGTTGACGCCCGGGGTGGGCACGTAGCACAGCAGCCTGTAGATCAGCAGCATGCCCAGCGTGTACAGGATCTTCTTGCGAAGGTCCGCGATCTTCCAAGCGTTCTTCAATGTCTCGAGCATATCAGAACACCTCTACTTTCCCGCCTGCCGCCTCGATCTTTTCCTTCGCGCTCTCGGTGAACTTCGTCGCCTTGACCGTGAGTTTTTTAGTGATTTCACCATTGCCGAGGATCTTCACGCCGTCCTGAACGTTCTTCAGGATGCCGGATTCCACCAGCTCGACGGGGGTAACGGTAGCGCCGTCCTCAAAGATGTTGAGGCGCTCGACGTTGACGGTTGCGTATTCCACGCGCCACTTGTTCGTGAAGCCACGCTTGGGCAGGCGCATGGTCAGAGGCATCTGGCCACCCTCGAATCCGGGCCGCTTGCCGCCGCCGGAACGGGCCTTCGCGCCCTTGTGGCCTTTGCCGGAGGTCTTGCCCAGACCGGAACCCGTGCCGCGCCCAAGGCGCTTCGGGGCCGTGGTAGCGCCCACGGCGGGTTTGAGATCATGAAGTTTCATGGTAACCAGACCTCCTTATTCTGCAATCTCTTCGACCTTAACCATATGCTTGACCTTGAAGATCATGCCACGGATGGCCGGGTTGTCTTCCTTCACGACGGTGTGGCCGATGTGATGGAGGCCCAGCGCCTTGATCGTGGCGATCTGATCCTTCAGGCACGCGATGGTGGACTTGGTCTGCGTAATCTTAAGCTTCATTTCGTTGTACCCCCTTAACCGAGCAGCTCTTCGACGGTCTTGCCGCGCATGGCCGCAACCTGTTCGGCGCTGCGAAGCTGCTTGAGTCCTGCCAGGGTGGCGCGAACCATGTTGATCTTGTTGTTGGAGCCGATGCTCTTGGTCACGATGTCCTTGATGCCGGCGGCCTCCAGGACGGCGCGGACCGGGCCGCCGGCGATAACGCCGGTGCCTTCGGGCGCGGGCAGCATCTTCACGCGGCCGGTGCCGAACACGCCAACCACCTCATGGGGGATGGTGGTGCCGTTCAGGGGGATGGTGATCATGGACTTCTTGGCCTCCTCAAGGCCCTTGCGGATGGCCTCGGGAATTTCAACGGCCTTGCCCATGCCGCAGCCCACCGTGCCGGGATTTTCGGTGTCGCCCACCACCATCAGGGCAGAGAACCGCATGTTGCGTCCGCCCTTGACGGTCTTGGATACGCGGTTTACGGCAACCAGCTTTTCCAAATATCTGTTGTCTTCTTCTCTACGCTGCATTGCGTTGTACCCTCCTACTTAGAAGTCCAGACCGCCTTCGCGAGCGCCAGCTGCCAGCTCGGCCACGCGACCGGTGTAGATGTAGCCGCCGCGATCAAAGACGACTTCCTTGATGCCGGCCTTGACGGCGCGCTCAGCGATGATCTTGCCGACGATCTTGGCCTCGCCCTTCTTGTCGCACTCGGTCAGCTGGGAAGCGATATCCTTCTCCACGGTGCTGGCGGCGACCAGGGTGTTTCCGGCCACGTCGTCAATGATCTGAGCGTAGATGTGCTTGTTGCTGCGGAACACGCAAAGCCGGGGACGATCGGGCGTCCCGCTGATCTTTTTGCGTACGCGCTCATGACGGATCTTGCGAACCTCGTTGCGATCACGCTTATTAAACATTTGCGGTAACCTCCCTCATTACTTCTTACCGGCCTTGCCTTCCTTGTGACGGACGTATTCGCCCTCATAGCGAATGCCCTTGCCGTGATACGGCTCCGGCTTGCGGATGGCGCGAATGTCTGCGGCGATGGCGCCGACCAGCTGCTTGTCGATGCCCTTGACGGAAAAGTTCACGTTGCTCTTGTCAACGTCGAACTCGATGCCCGCGGGCGCGTCGACGATCACGGGATGGGAATAGCCCACGGCCACGGTCAGCTGGTTCTTGTTCCACTCAGCAATACGCCAGCCGACGCCTTCGATGTGCAGCTTCTTCTCGAATCCCTTGGTCACGCCGGTGACCATATTGTTGATCAGGGACCGGTACAAACCATGCATCGAGCGGTGGGGCTTGCTGTCGGACGGACGGGACACGATGATTTCGGTGCCGACCTGTTCGACCTTGATATCCTTGTTAACCTTCTGACTCAGCTCGCCCAGGGGGCCCTTGACGGTCACGGTGTTGTCATCCGCGATGGTCACGGTCACGCCGGCGGGAACCTGAATCGGAAGTCTACCGATTCGACTCATTCTAGTGCACCTCCAAATTAATTACCAGATATAGGCCAGAACTTCGCCGCCGACACCCGCGTTGCGGGCTTCCTTGTCGGTCATCACGCCCTTGGACGTGGAGATGATGGCGATACCCAGGCCGCCCAGGACCTTCGGAATCTCACTGCTCCTGGCGTAAACGCGCAGTCCGGGCTTGGAGATGCGCTTGAGGCCCTTGATGACGGATTCCCTGCCCTGAACATACTTCAGAGCGATCTTGATCTGCCCCTGCAAGCCGTCATCCACATAGTCGACAGACTTGATGTAGCCTTCGTCCAGCAGAATCTTCGCGATGGCCTTCTTCATATTGGAAGCGGGCATCGTCACGCTGTCGTGTCTGGCAATCAGGCCATTGCGGATTCGGGTCAGCATATCCGCGATGGGGTCATTAATAACAGCCATTTCGTTACCTCCTTAAACTGCCGGATTACCAGCTTGCCTTGCGTACACCCGGGATCTGGCCCGCGTAGGCCAGCTCACGGAAGCAAATGCGGCACACGCCATACTTGCGCAGCACCGAATGGGGCCTGCCGCAGATGCGGCAGCGGGTGTAGGCGCGGGTGGAATACTTTGCGGGCCGGGCCTGCTTTATCTTCATGCTTGTCTTAGCCACGTTGAATTTCCTCCTTCAATCAAGCATTCTGGAACGGCATGCCCAGAAGGCGGAGCAGTTCCCGTGCTTCCTCGTCGGTCTTGGCGGTGGTGACGAAGATCATCTCCATGCCGCGGATCTTTTCAACCTTGTCGTACTCGATCTCGGGGAAAATCAGCTGCTCGCGAACGCCCAGGCTGTAATTGCCGCGGCCGTCGAAGGCCTTGGTGGAAACGCCACGGAAGTCGCGCACGCGGGGCAGCACGATGCTGACCAGCTTGTCGGTGAACTCATACATTCTGTCGCCGCGCAGGGTGACCTTGGCGCCAACGTTCATGCCGGCGCGCAGCTTGAAGTTTGCGATGGACTTCTTCGCCTTGGTCACCAGGGGCTTCTGGCCGGAAATGGTCGCCAGCTCGTTGACAGCCACCTCCAGGGCTTTGGCGTTGTCCTTGCAATCGCCCAGGCCCATGTTGATAACGATCTTCTCCAGGCGCGGAATTTCCATGACGTTCTTGTACTGGAAGTGCTGCTTCAGCGCCGGGGCCACTTCCGCGCGGTACTTATCCTTTAATCTTGCCACTGTGCTAATCCTCCCTTAACATCAGTTGTCGAAGACCGCTTTGCACTTCTTGCACACGCGGCGCTTGCGGCGAGAGGCCTTGCCCTCGCCATCGATGAACACATGGCCGATGCGGGTGGGCTTGCCACACTTGGGGCAGATCACCATCACGTTGGAGGCGTCGATGGCCGCTTCCTTCTCGATGATGCCGCCCGGCAGGCCCTGTCCACGGGGCTTCTGGTGCTTCTTGACCATGTTCATGCCTTCGACGATGATCCTGCCGGTTTCGGGGAAGACCTTCTGGACCTTGCCAGTGTTTTCCTTCTTGTTCTTGTCGGGGCCCGCGATGACCTTGACGGTATCGCCGACCTTTACCTTAAGCTTTGCTGCCATGGTAGCACCTCCATTAAAGCACTTCGGGCGCCAGCGAAACGATCTTCATATAATCCTTTTCGCGGAGCTCGCGAGCCACGGGCCCAAAGATGCGGGTGCCCCTGGGCTGCTTCTGTTCGTTGATGATGACGGCGGCATTGTCGTCGAAGCGGATATAGGTGCCGTCAGGACGACGATACTGCTTGCGCGTGCGGACGATAACGGCCTTCACGACCTCGCCCTTCTTCACGGCGCCGCCGGGATTGGCGGACTTCACGGAAGCGACGATCACATCGCCCACGCTGCCGGTGCGGCGGAAAGAGCCGCCCAGCACGCGGAAGCACATGATTTCCTTAGCGCCGGAGTTATCGGCTACCTTCAAACGAGTTTGAGGCTGAATCATATTTTTCTTCCTCCTTGCTTACTGTTAAAGCGGCTTACTTCGCCTTTTCGATGATCTCAACCAGGCGCCAGTGCTTGTCCTTGGACAGCGGGCGGGTCTCCATGATCTTCACGGTATCGCCGATGCCGCACTGGTTCTCTTCGTCATGAGCCTTGATCTTGTTGGTGCGGTTCATGATCTTGCCATACAGCGGATGCTTGACGCGGGTGCGGATCGCGACGACGATGGTCTTGTCCATCTTATCGGAAACAACCACGCCGATACGAGTTTTGCGCATGCCTCTTGCTTCAGCCATTTTCAGTTGCCTCCTTTCGCGTTATGCCTTGCCGGCCAGCTCGCGCTGACGGATGACGGTCTTCACCCTCGCGATGCTCTTCTTGCAGTCGCGGATGGCGGCGGTGTTCTGCAGCTGACCGGTTGCCAGCTGGAAGCGCAGGTTGAACAGCTCGCTCTTCTTGTCCTTCAGATCGGTGTCGAGCTCGGCCATGGTCTTGGCCTGGAGGGCCTTCAGTTCGTCCTTGGTTTTCACTGCTCTTCACCACCTATCTCAGTATTGGCCTCTTCCGTCACAACTTCCTTCTTGATGAACTTCGTCGTGATGGGCAGCTTGTGGGCGGCCAGGCGCAGAGCCTCGCGGGCCGTCTCTTCCGGGATACCGGCCATCTCAAACAGCACACGGCCGGGCTTGATGACGCTCACCCAGTACTCCGGAGCGCCCTTGCCGGAACCCATTCGGGTCTCAGCGGGCTTGGCAGTGATGGGCTTGTCGGGGAAAATCTTGATCCAGACCTGGCCGCCACGCTTGGTGCGACGGGTCATGGCCTGACGGGCAGCCTCTATCTGGTTGGAGGTCACCCAGCCGGGCTGGGTCGCCACGAGACCGTACTCGCCGTAGGCGATGAAGTTGCCTCGCTGGGCCTTACCCTTCATGCGACCGCGCTGCTGTTTGCGGTGCTTGACTCTCTTGGGCATCAGCATTGCTTAGTTGCCTCCTTCCTTGCGCTCGGGGCGATCCTGACGGCCCCTGCGCTCACCGCGGGGACCGCGGTCGTTCCTTCTCCTGTCGTTGCGGCCACCGAAGGGATTCTTCAGATCGGTGTAGCCCTGCAGAACCTTCTTGCCGTCCTTGGGCAGAATCTGTCCCTTGTAGATCCATACCTTGACGCCGATGCGGCCGTAGGTCGTCTTGGCCTCAGCGAAGCCATAGTCGATGTTGGCGCGCAGGGTCTGCAGCGGGATGGACCCCTCGTGGTAGCCTTCGGAGCGGGCGATGTCCGCGCCGCCCAGGCGACCGGAGCAGGAGGTCTTGATGCCCTTGGCGCCGGCCTTCATGGAGCGGCTGATGGCCTGCTTCATGGCGCGGCGGAAGGAGATGCGCTTTTCCAGCTGCTCGGCGATGCTGTCGGCCACCAGCTGGGCGTCGGTATCGGGGTTCTTGATCTCCATGATGTCCAGCGCCACCTGGCGGCCGGTCATCTTCTCCAGCGCCTTCTTCAGGGCCTCAACGCCCGCGCCACCCTGGCCGATGACCACGCCGGGCCTGGCGGTGTAGACGCTGATGTGCAGCTTGGTGCCTGCGCGCTGGATGTCGATGCGGGAGATGCTGGGATTCGCGCCGCGGGCGTCGCGGGCGCTCTTCTTGGTGCTCTCCTCGATCATCTTGGGGATCGCCTTACGGATGTTGTAATCTTCAATCAGGTTATTGGAAAAATCCTTTTTCCCTGCGTACCACTTGGTGCTCCAGTCCAGGATGACACCGACGCGGGCGCCGTGGGGATTAACTTTCTGTCCCATTTTATATCCTCCCTCACTTCTGGTCGAGCACGATCGTAATGTGGCTGGTGTGCTTCTTGATCATGTCGGCACGACCGTGGGAACGCGCCCAGTAACGCTTCAGGGTCGGGCCCTGGTTGGCGTACACCTCCGCGACGTACAGGCTGGAGCGGTCCAGCTCCTTGTACTCGGCGTTCGCGATCGCGCTGTTCAGCAGCTTTTCAACCACCGGCGCGGCGCTCTTGGGCGTATACATGAGGATTGCCAGCGCGTCGTCCACCTGCTTGCCGCGGATCAGATCGACAACGATCTTCGCCTTGCGGGGAGCCACACGGACGTACTTGGCAGTGGCGCGGGGGCGCTTGTCGGCATTGGCCTGGCGCGCCGCGGCCTTCTCTTTGACACGAGTTGCCATAATCTATACTCTCCTTCCGTTACTTGCGAGACGACGCTTTTTCACCGGCGTGGCCCCTGAAGGTACGGGTGGGGGCGAATTCGCCGAACTTGTGTCCGACCATATCCTCGGTTACATAGACCGGAACATGCTTGCGGCCGTCATGGACGGCAACCGTGTGACCGATGAAATCCGGGAAGATCGTAGAGGAACGGGACCAGGTCTTCAGCACCTTCTTCTCGCCGCTCGCGTTCATTTCCTGCACGCGCTTGAGCAGCACCGGCTGAATGAAGGGACCCTTTTTGATTGATCTGCTCATTTGGTTTGCCTCCTTTCAGGCCTTACTTGTTCTTCTTGGGACGGCTGATGATCAGCTTATCCGAATACTTGTGATGCTTGCGGGTCTTGACGCCCTGGGTCTTCTTGCCCCAGGGAGACATCGGGGCGGGCATGCCCACCGGGGAACGGCCTTCGCCGCCGCCGTGGGGATGGTCGCAGGGGTTCATCACGACGCCGCGGACGGTGGGCCGGACGCCCATGTGGCGCTTGCGACCGGCCTTGCCGATGCGCACGTTGCTGTGGTCGGTGTTGCCGACCTGGCCGATGGTGGCGCGGGCCGTCATGCTCACCTTGCGAACCTCGCCGGAGGGCAGGCGGATCTGGGCGTAATCGCCCTCCTTCGCCATGACCTGGGCGGCGGTGCCGGCGGAGCGGACCATCTGGCCGCCGCGGCCGACCTTGATCTCGATGTTGTGCACCAGGGTGCCCAGCGGGATGTTGGCGATGGGCAGGCAGTTGCCCGGCTTGATGTCGGCGGTGGGGCCGCTCATCACGGTGTCGCCCACCTTCAGGCCCAGGGGAGCCAGGATGTAGCGCTTCTCGCCGTCGGCGTAGACCAGCAGGGCGATGAAGCAGGTGCGGTTGGGATCGTACTCGATCGCCTTCACGATGGCGGGAACGCCGTCCTTCTGGCGCTTGAAGTCGATGATGCGATACTTGCGACGCGCGCCGCCGCCCTGGTGGCGAACGGTGATCTTGCCCTGGTTGTTGCGGCCGGCGCGATGGCGCAGGTCGGTGACCAGAGAGCGCTCGGGCGTCTTCTTGGTGACCTCTTCGAAGGTCAAAACCGACATAAAGCGCCTTGCGGGCGAGGTCGGCTTGTACACTCGGATTGCCATTGTCTTATTTCTCCCTTTCTTTCATTGACCCTTTGTCGGCGGGCCTGACCTTTTGGGAAATCCGCTGCGCGGATTTCAAAGGGGGTTATTCCTCCTCAGCCATGCCCTCGAAGAACGGAATCGGCTTGGAATCCGGCTTCAGGGTGACGATGGCCTTTTTGACCTCGGGGGTGCGGCCGGAGGTGCGGCCCTGGCGCTTGATCTTGCCGATCGTGCGCATGGTGTTGACGGAATCGACCTTCACGCCTTCGAAGATGGACTCAAGCGCCTGCTTGATCTCGGTCTTGTTGGCATGGACATCCACCTGGAAGGTGAACTTCTTATCGGCCATGTCCTGGTAGGATTTTTCGGTCAGGACCGGCTTGATGATGATGTCATATGCGCTCTTCATTCTGCATAAACCTCCTCAACCAGCTTCACGGCGTCCTGGGAAATGATGAACTTGTCGCAATTCAGGATGTCCACCACGTTCAGGCTGCCCACGAACGTGGTCTTGACGCCCTCAATGTTGTTGGCGGCGCGCACGACCATGGGCTCGACGTCCTTGGTCACGATCAGCGCCTTCTTGTCAACGCCCAGGGCCTTGAGCATCTTGGCGACGTTCCTGGTCTTGGCCTCGGCCTCGGCCAGGGCGATCTTGTCGACCACGATGATCTGCTGCTCGGCCACCTTGCTGGACAGGGCGCTCTTCATCGCCAGCCTGCGCACCTTGCGGGGCACGCTGATGCGATAGCCGCGGGGCTTGGGGGCGAACACGACGCCGCCGTGGGTGAACTGGGGGGCCCTGCGGCCGTGATGGCGCGCGTTGCCGGTGCCCTTCTGGCGATAGATCTTACGACCGCCGCCGCGCACCTCGGTGCGGGTGAGGGCGGACTGGGTGCCCTGGCGCTGCGCATTCATGTAGGCGCGCACCACCGCGTGCATCGCGGGCACATGGGGCTCGACGCCGAAAACCTCGTCGGAGAGGGCGATCTCACCGACCGCGGCGCCCTGCATATTAAATACCTTTACGTTTGCCATGATTGCGTCCTCCTATTAACCCTTGACCGCGTCGCGGACCATCACCAGGCTGCCGTTCGCGCCGGGGATCGCGCCCTTGATCATGAGCAGGTTGCGCTCCGCGTCCACCTTGACGATCTCAAGGTTCTGCACGGTCACGCGCTCACCGCCGTACTGGCCGGCCATGTGCTTGTTCTTGAACACGCGGGACGGGTCAGAGTTGGCGCTCAGGGAGCCAACGCCGCGGTGATACTTGGAGCCGTGGCCCATGGGGCCGGTGTGCTGGTTCCAGCGCTGGATCGCGCCGGTATAGCCGTGACCCTTGCTGGTGCCGATGACGTCGATCTTGTCGCCCTCGGCGAACACGTCGCACTTGATGGTATCGCCCACGCTGTAGCCGCTGATGTCCTCAAAGCGGAACTCGCGCAGGTGCCGGGCGGGCTTGACGCCGGCCTTGGCGAAGTGACCTTGCTCGGGCTTGTTGAGCAGTTTCTTGGCCCGCTGTTCGCTGAGCTCGTCGAAACCGACCTGTACCGCTTCGTAGCCGTCGGTCTGCTGGGTCTTCACCTGCGTCACAGTGCAGGGGCCCGCTTCGACCACGGTGACCGGCACCAGGCGACCGTCAGATACGAAAATCTGGGTCATGCCGATCTTCTTGCCGAGAATTGCCTTTTTCATGGTTAGGTTACACCTCTCTACTTAGTAACAAACCGTCTTGCAGTTTGTCCTTCCGGGCTTGACGCCCTTCTATTAGATAAGCCGTATGGCTGGGGGCCTCAACCGGACGATCAGCCGCGCCGCAACGCAGGATCGGCTTTCGGTGAGCGCGTCCGTCCGCCCTTCGCCGCGAGAATGTCTCTTACAGCTTGATCTCGATTTCAACGCCCGCCGGCAGATCCAGCTTGGTCAGAGCGTCTACCGTCTGGGGGGTGGGCCGCAGGATGTCGATCAGGCGCTTGTGCGTCCTCATTTCGAACTGCTCGCGGGAATCCTTGTGCTTGTGGGGGCTGCGCAGGATGGTCACGATCTCCTTCTCGGTGGGCAGGGGAATCGGGCCGGAAACCTGGGAGCCGGTGCGCTTCGCCGTCTCGACGATGCGCTCCGCGCTCTGGTCGATGATCGAATGCTCATAGGCCTTGAGCTTGATGCGGATCTTCTGATTTGCCATGTTCTTTCCTCCTGTTGAACTCATACCCCTTTGAGGGGCCGCGCACACGCTGCCGGGCGTGTTCTATTGTTTTTTCATTCGACGGGCATGAGCTCCGTCGTCCGATTGTCGGACATAGTCCCCGGAAATTACCGGCTCGCTTGGGTTCCTCGCCGCAACCTTCCAGTTCATCCCATTCTTCGCTGTCGCCGGGTCTTTGTCATTCCCGTGCCCTTCCGGCAAAAATGCACAGAAATATCCCGCCACACAGCTTTTTTATTATACCCCATGGGGCGGGATTAATCAAATTAATTGTATGTTGTACAGGTTATTTTTTGGAGAATCCGGGGCTACAGCAGCGCCTGCACCGCCGGGACGTACCGCTCCGGGAACGCGCCGATGATGGGGGTGCCCAGGATGTTCCCGTCGCCGTCCACGAAGAACGTGGCGGGGATGGCGTCAACGGCGGAGAGCACGTCATACATGTCCTCGCTCAGGGCCAGCACGGGATAGCCGATGCCGTTCTCCTCGATCAGGTCCCGCGCCTTTTCCACCGCGTCCGCTTCGGTGGAATCCAGCAGTATGCCCACCACGCCGCAGCCCATCTCCCTGAGCCGCTCGTGGACCTGGGCCAGCGCCCCCAGCTCGCCCACGCAGGGCGGGCACCAGGTCGCCCACAGGTTGACCATGGTGATCTTGTTCCCGGCGAACGCCTCCGCGCTGGTCATGATGTTGCCCTCCAGGTCGGTGGTCGCAAAGGTGAAGCGCGCCCCACCCCCGGCCTCCCCCATCGCCACGCCTGCCAGCAACATGAGGGCGATTATGATTGAAATGATTCTCTTCATCGGTCTGACCTCCTTTGCTTCATATTACAGCATCCAGGCGTAAATGTCAATGCGTAGGGACGTTTACAGGTGGAAGGATAGAACGGTCGGCGATTCTCCCACACCCCAAAGCCTTCCCCCGCCGGGGAAGGTCATGCCCCCGCACCCCAAAGCCTTCCCCCGTTGGGGAAGGTGCCTGCGAAGCAGGCGGATGAGGTCCCTCGCACCCCAAAAGAAAGCCCCCCGGGCCTTGCGGTCCGGGGGGAGAATTGTTCACGCGCTTGTCCTGCGATTACAATTACTTGACGACCACCTTGATCTTCAGCTCAGCCTTGCCTTCGGCGGCCTTGACGGTGATGGTAGCCTTGCCGGCCTTGATGCCCTTGATCGTGCCGTCCTTGGTGACTTTGACGATCTTGGAATCGGAGCTGGTGAAGGTAACCTTCGCGCCTTCGGGCTTGACCTTGATCTCAAGGGCCTTCTTCTCGCCAGCCTTCACGGTGACCTTGGTGTCGCCGGTGATCTTCTTGGCGGCAACGTTCTCGGTGCTGGGCGCCTTGACGGTGATCTTGCACTTCACGACCTGCTTCTGGCCGTTCTTGGTGGTGGCGGTGATGGTGGCCTTGCCGGCGCCAACCGCACGGACCTTGCCGTCAACGTTGACCTTGGCGACGGAGGTGTCGCTGGAAGCCCACTTGACCTCCATATCCGTATCGGTGTTGGCGTCGTAGGCGCGCAGCTGCAGGGTATCCTTGCCCTTCTCGAGCTTCAGGGTAGCGGTGCGCTGGCTGATCTTCAGCTTGGGCCGCTTGGTCTCGACTTCGACAGTCATGCTGGCCTTGCGGATCTTCTTGCCGTCGTTAACCTTCATGGTGATCTTGCAGGTGCCGGGGCCGACAGCCACGAGCTGGACCGTGGAGGACTCGCCGTTCATGAACGCAACCTTGCTGTCCGGATTGATGAAGGCCACGCCAGGATCGGAGGTCTCGAAGGCGATATCGTAGTAGGCCGTCACAGGATTGATGACGGGCTGGACATTAACCACGTTACGATACACCTTGTTGATCTTGAGATCGACGGAGTCGGCGATACCGTCGTCGTACCAGTACATCTTGACGGTGTCCTTCTTCCACTTGACGGACTTGACGCGTACAGCGGAAATCACGATCTTGCAGGCATCCAGTTCCTTGTCGTCCTTGGTGCGCTTGATCGTGAACCATACGCGGCCGGGCTTCTTGGCATAGACCGTGAAGTGTCCCTTGCGGCCCTCGGAGTCAACAGTGATGCCATAAGTATCCGCAATAGCGCTATCGCTGGAGACGACATAGATGTCATCGGCGTCAATGTCGCAATTGTAGGGTTCAGCGTTGAAGCGGACCACCACGCTCCTCTTGGTGTTCAGCTTCAGGGCATACTTGTTCTTGGCGATCTTAACATCCTCTACGTCGTTGTTGCCGATGACGGTCACCTTGCAGGTGGCGGTCTTCACGGACTTATCGTAATTCTCGACATAGACGGTAATGGTCGATTCGCCGCCCCTGTAGGCACCCAGATAGTACATCTGGAAGCCTTCACGGTCTTCTTCCAACATGGAATTCTCTTCATCGTAGAGGATCTCAGCCACATTCCGGTCAGAGCTGGTGAACTTCACAGCCTTCCAGTCGGCGTCCAGTGGATTGATGGTCATGAAATCAGTCAGCTTGACATTGTCGCCCGCCTCAAGGGTGATATCCTTCAGGATAACTTCCTGCACGGCGGAAGGATCGGTCATCTCGATCTCAACCTTGTCAGACAGCTTGCTGTTGACCTCGGTGACGGTGATGGTCACCTTGCCAACGCCCTTCCAGGTCACGAAGCCATTTTCGGCCGTGGCAATCTGGGGATCGGAGCTATCCCAGTACAGGTCATCATCGGCGTAGTCCTTATCGGTATAATACCAGGGATCGGTGGTCAGATAGTCAAACAGGTTGAGCCCACCCTTGCTGCGGCTCAGGGTCTTCGGAACGTCAACGAACTTGATGCTCTTCAGGTCGCCCTTCGCATGGGTGATGGTGAACTGGACCTTGGCTTCTTCGGGGTTCTTCTTGGAGCGAACCGTGATCTTCGCGGTGCCGGGCTTGCCGTCGAGATCGACCTTGCCGGTGCTCTTGCCCACGGTCAGGATATCCGTGTCGTCGCTGGTGAAGATCAGCTCGTCCGCGGCGTCGCCGTAAATATTCTTATCCAGAGCGTCCGCCGGGGTCACCTTCAGATAACGATCCAGATAGATGTCTCCCTCGCCGGTCTTCAGGGTAAGCGTGTCGTAGCCTTCCCGGATCGCCAGGGTCTTAATCTTGCCTTCATCTTCGATGACTTCCACATCGAAGGTCAGACTGATCTCGGGCTCACCCAAGTTGTGAACGGTGACCTTGGTGTTACCAGTCTGCAGGGTGGTGGCCATGCCGTTATACTTGTTGGCCTCATCGAACTTCAGAATCTGCTGATCCGACATCCATTCCAGCTTATCCTGGTTCAGCTCGTTGCCCTCGACTTTGATGTATTTGTTCATGTCGATCAAGCCGGCCTTGGTCATGATCACCTTCACGGGGGAATCAGACTTGAGCTCAATCTTCGTATAGGGCTTCTCGATCTTCTTGATGTTCAGCGTGAAGGTCGCGGGAGTGAGCTTCTTGTAGCTCATGGTAATCTTGACCGTGCCGGGCTTCTTGAAGGTTACGATACCGCCATTCACAGTGGCGATGGAGGGATCGTCTTCAGTCCAGACCAGGTCTTCCTTCTTGCCCTTGCCCTGCAGGACGAGGTAGGGATCAAGATTGAACTTACCATTCCTGGTGTAGAGCGTGTCTTCAGTCTGCGCTGTGAAGTCTACCTTGGTGTAGGAGGTCTTCTCGTCCTCGACCACAACCAGCTTCAGCTTCAGGGTATCATCCACAGCTTCCTTGGCCTTGGTGTTGCGCACGGAGATTTCGACGGTGTCGTCGGCTTTGGCAACCTTGGTGAAGGTAACCAAACCATTCTGATCCACGGTGGCAACGGTCTCGGGCTTTGCAGTCCACTGCAGTTCGAGGGCCTTGTCCTTCTCGACGTTCAGATGCGCATAAGCGTCGTAAACGCAGTTGCCGCTCTCGATTGTGGCGCTGTCGGACTTCACTTCCACCACATCATCGGTGTCGAACGAGACCGAGCTATAGGTCTCTTCTTCTTCTGCGGCCTTCTTGATGACGATCGTGACAGTCGCGGTCTGGGTGGGATCGTACTTGGAGCGCACGGTCACCAGAACGGGGCTGATCTTGGCGGTCAGCTTCCTGGCTTCAATAGAATCGATCTCGCCGCCGGAAACATCGATACCGTTCTGGTTCCTCCAAACGAGAGAATCCCCTTTGCCTTCGGTATACTTCAGCCGATCAATCAGGCTCAGCGCTTTGCCATCATTCCTCTCGTTGATGGTGATGGTATTGCTGGGTACGAAGCCACTGATTTTGATGGTCTTCAGATCCTCAGGCTTTTCAGCCTCGTATTTCACCACGCAGGAATCGGTAGCTTTAGCATTGTTCTTGGAAGTTACGGTAACCTTGACGCTGGCGCTCTTGTCCTGATCCTTGAAGGTCACGAAGCCATTCTCATCGACAGTGGCGATGGTGGGATCGCTGCTCTCCCAAATCAGGGTATCGCCAGAAACCCCCCAATACGGAATCGTGGTCAGGTAATCCATCAGCCTGAAATTCTCTGCCGTGGTGGTGGTATAGATGTTACCAGATTCCTTATTGACAGTAAAGCCAAGGTACTGATAAGCGTTCTCCACCTTCTCAGGATCCACCGGATCGAGTTTGCCGACGACTTTCATCGTCAGCACAGCCGTGCTGGCGTCGTAGGAAGCGACGGTGGAACCCGGAATGAATGCCTTCACCTTGATGACCGCATCAGTCGGGGCGTCCTCTTCGATCACCAAGACGCCGCTATTGTTGATCTTGGCATATTCGCCGCCCTCAATGATTCTGAACTGGACGCTATACTCGCTAAAGCTGGCGCCGCTATCCGGGCCGGTTATCTTGACGTCCGTACCGCGATTAATACTCAAGTTCTTAGCTCCGGCCGCTACCGTTGCGAACTTCTGGATCGCCGCATCCTGGAAAGCGATGGAGGTGATGTCAACCTTGTTAATCGTCACGGTGAAGGAATCCGTAGCCACCGTCTTGGAATTGACGATCAGCTTGCCGGTAATCGTGCCCGTCATGGTCTTCACGTCGGCGGAGGCGTCCATCTTGGCGGAACCAGTAAACCGCACTCCAGGCACCGCCTGATCGGTTAACGAACCCTGGACGAGATCCTGGCGAAAAGTGGATGTAGCTTTCGAACCATCCCACAGTTGGAAATCTGCCGCAGGGGACACCGTCCACTCGATCAACGCATTAGTAGGCCACGTGGCGGGCATGCCTGTCACGCTCCACTTGGTTGCGTCGGTATTTACTATTGGAAAGCCTGTGTAGTGCATTTGCGTTATCGCTTTGGTACCGGTTATGGCGAAAGTCTCGCCTTCCGCCATCGCGAAGCTGGGAATCATCATGGCGATGGCCAGCAACATCACGAGAACGCGATAGAGCTTAGTCTTCATGTTAACCCTCCTACTAATTCGTTATTCCAAATTGGCGGTGTTCATCGCCGGCAACCAGTGAATCTTGGATCGAATCGCCGCAAACGTCCGGAGACTTCCTCCCCCCGGTATCGCGCTACAATACGTCGCTCCTTTCCCGACCCTGAATTTCCAAGCCACGAACATTGCCAATCTGAACCGTTGCCATCCGGGCCGGGCCGCCTGCGCCGCCCCTCCCGGGAACACCAACCGTCAGAACCGACGCCACAGCGGGGACAAATGACAGCAAATCCACCCCGTTCCGGCCCTTCCGGGCGCGAAAAGAGGCCATTCGCCACACTTTTTTTCCCTTATGACGATCAGTTATAACGATTTGGTTACATTATACAGAGTCATACTGCCAAAGTCAACCACAAAAGGTTCGGCGTTATGTTAAATTATGGGTACAATTAGGTAACCGGTTCCCAAATCCATCAGAAATTTGCGTTAATTCTCCTCAATCCCGTGGACATTTTGCTGTCGTACTACTATAATAACTGTCAGAATATCTTTATACCCAGTTCATATTGATGGAGTATAATTGTAATATATAAGTAATACTGTAACCCTCGCGTCGGAATAAATCCCGTTTTCACGGGCCGACGCGCCGCCATCGCCGCGAAACAAATTAATTCCATCCGTCAGGGGGGTTCCGCGTGTTTTCCAGGTACAGCGTCAAAAAGCCCTATACCGTCATCGTGGGCATCATACTGGTGATCGTGCTGGGGGTCATATCGTTCCAGCACATGACCACCGACCTGCTGCCCAGCATGAACCTGCCCTATGTGGTGGTCTACACCAGCTATGTGGGGGCCACGCCGGAGCAGGTGGAGGACGAGCTGACCCGCCCCATGGAAGCCGCCTTCGCCACGCTCAACGACGTGAAGAAGATCACCTCCTCCTCCCGGGACAACGTCTCCGTGGTCATCATGCAGTTCAACGACGGCGCGAACATGGACACCGCCCTGATCGAAATTTCCTCCCGGCTGGACCAGCTGCGCGGCGACTGGAGCGACGACGTGGGCGCGCCGGTGACCATGAAGCTGAACCCGGATATGCTGCCCGTGGCCATACTCTCCGTCACCCGGGACGACATGGATATCCTGGCCCTCTCCGATTACGTGCAGGACGAGCTGGTGCCCGCCTTCGAGGCCCTCAACGGCGTGGCCTCCGCCGAGGCCTCCGGCGTCATCACCCAGCGCATCGACGTCACCATTGAACAGAACCGCATCGACGTGCTCAACGCCGCCATCCTCAAGGATGTGGACGCCGAGCTGGCCGACGTGGAAAAGGAGCTGGACGACGCCCAGGCCCAGCTGGCCGACGGCCGGGGCAAGCTGTCCCGCGCCCGCGCCAAGGCCGAAATGCAGCTGGAGCAGGCCGAAAACCAGCTGGCCCAGGCCGAGGCCCAGATCGGCCCCGCCATCGAACAGCTGACCCAGAAGCGCGCCGAGGCCGTCGCCCAGCGGGAGGAGCTGGTCAAGAGCATCGCCGCCCTGGAATCCCTGGTGAACATGGACGACGCCCAGCGCCAGAAGCTGCGGCAGTTGGCCGACGGGCTGGCCCAGCTGAAGCTGCAGCGGCAGAACCTCCAGGACCAGCTGGCCCAGGCCGAGGCCGCCCTTGCCGACCCCGCCCTCGCCGAGGCCCGCGCCGCCGCCCAGGCCCAGCGGGATGAGCTGGATGCCGAGCGCGCCCGCCAGCAGCAATATCTGGACGACCTGAAGCTGCTGGACGCCGACGCCCTGCGCCGGGATATCGAGGCCCTGGACAGGGAAATCGCCGAAAACGAGGCCGCGCTGGACGCCGCCAACGCTGAACTGGCCGACCTGAAGGCCAAACAGGCCGAGGCCCGGGCCCGCATTGACGACCTGGACCGGCAGATCGGCCAGGCCGAGGCCCCCGCAAATACCGACTCCGGTCTGAAAACCGAAGAACCGACGGAGCCCAACCTGCCCGCGCCCACCGAAGCGCCCACGGAGGTGCCGACGGAAGTCCCCACGGAGGTCCCCACCGAAGCGCCGACGGAGGTCCCCACCGAGGTTCCCACCGAGGTTCCCACCGAAGCGCCGACGGAGACTCCCACGGAAATTCCTACGGAATCGCCTACGGAGGCTCCTACCGAAGCACCGACGGAGACTCCCACCGAAGCGCCTGCGGAGGCTTCTACCGAAGCACCTGCGGAGACCCCCACCGAAGCGCCCGAGGAGACCCCCACGGAAGCCCCCGAGGAGACCCCCACGGAAGCCCCCGAGGAGACCCCTACGGAAGCTCCCGAGGAGGCCCCCACCGAAGCTCCCGAGGAGAATCCCACCGAAGCCCCCGAGGAGACCCCTACGGAAGCTCCCGAGGAGAATCCCACCGAAGCGCCGTCTGAGACCGTGCCCGACGAAACGCAGGCGCCTTCCGGCGCTCTCGCGGAAGCCGAAGTCCCCGGGGAGGACCCGGACGCCACCCCCACCCCGTCCCCCGCGCCCGAGAGCGCGCTGCGACCGGGCACGGCGCTGGCCGAGGAGGTCCCGGTGGACCAGCTGCGCCAGCAGCGGGACGCCGAAGCCGCCCTGCTGGAGGAGCTGGACCGGCAGGTCGAGGCCAAGGGCGCTGAGATCGACGCCCTGTCCCAGAAGCTGGCCGGTCAGCGGGAAACCCGCGCCGCCCGCCAGGACGCCCTGGACACCATGGACGGGGAAAACGCCGATATCCGGAGCCGCATGGAGGCCGCCCAGGCCCAAGTTGCCAGCCTGACCGAGCGCATCGCTGCCCTGGACCAGGAGATCGCCGCCGCGGACGCCCAGCTGGCCCAGCTGGCCGCCGCCCCCGAAGCGCTGAAGCAGGCCATCGCCCAGGTGGACGAGCAGATTGCCGCCATCGAAAACAGCGACGCCTACCAGGCCATACTGGCGCTGGAGGACCCGGAGGGCCTGAACGCGAAGTACGTCGAGGCCACCAACGGCCTGGCCCAGCTGGACGCCGGCATCGCCCAGATGGACGAGGCCCTGGACAAGCTGAAGCGGAACATCATCCCCGGCGGCCTGGTGGAGGGCATGGACGAGGACACCGACCTGAACGCCTCCCGCGCCCAGCTGGAGCAGGGCCGAGAGCAGATGGAATCCGGCTTCTCCCAGGCGTATTCGGCGCTGAACGAGGCCGCGGACAAGCTGGCCAAGGCCCGGAAGGAATTCAACGAGCAGCGGGACGAGGCCCTGGAGAACGCGGGCCTGGACGGCATCGTCACCCTACAGACCGTGTCCCAGCTGATCGGCGCGCAGAACATCGCCATGCCCGCCGGTTACGTCTACGATGCCGACGAGGAACAGGTGCTGGTGCGCGTGGGCGACAAGTTTGAATCGCTGGACGCCCTGCGCCGGCTGAAGCTGTTCAAGATGGGCCTGGACTCGGTGGACGAGGTGCGCCTGCTGGACGTGGCCCGGGTGGAGCTGACCGACGACCGGGAGGACGTGTTCACCAAGCTGAACGGCCAGGACGGCATACTGCTGTCCATGGACAAGCAGTCCACCTATTCCACCGCGGACGTGGCCAAGACCGTCATGGACAAGGTGAAGGCCCTGGCCGCGGAAAACCCGAACCTGCACATCGTGGACCTGATGAACCAGGGCGAATACATCAACATCATCGTCGATTCGGTGCTGGGCAACCTGCTCACCGGCGGCGGTCTGGCCATACTGATCCTGCTGCTGTTCCTGATGGACTTCCGCCCCACCATCACCGTGGCCTTCTCCATCCCCATCAGCGTGGTCATCGCCTTTGTATGCATGTATTTCACCGGCATCACGCTGAACGTGCTGTCGCTGTCCGGCCTGAGCCTGGGCATCGGCATGCTGGTGGACAACTCCATCGTCGCCATCGAGAACATCTACCGCCTCCATGACGAGGAGGGCATGCCCCTGCTGCGGGCCTGCGTGGAGGGCGTGTCCTCGGTGGCCGGGGCGCTGTTCTCCTCCACGCTGACCACGATCTGCGTGTTCCTGCCCATCGTGTTCGTGCAGGGCATGGCCCGGGACCTGTTCGCCGACATGGGCCTGACCATCGCGTTCTCGCTGCTGGCCTCGCTGCTCGTGGCGATGACGGTGGTGCCCGCCATGTGCTCGTTCCTGATGCGCCGCTCCAGGCCCCACAGGCACCCCATTTTCGGGGCCATCCAGCGCTTCTATGCCGCGCTGCTGCGCTTTGCGCTGCGCTTCAAGCCGCTGGTGCTGCTGGCGGCGCTGGGGCTGCTGGCGCTCGCGGCGATGCAGGTGCCGAAGATGGGCATATCCTTCATGCCCGAGGTCAATTCCCGCCAGATGAGCGCGGACCTCGCCTTCGACGCCGAGATGACCGAGGCCCAGCAGAAGGCGCAGGCCGTGGCCATCATGGACGAAATGATGAAGATCGAGGGCGTGGAATCCGTGGGCCTGATGGGCGGCAGCGGCGGCATGCTGTCCGGCCTGACCGGCGGCGGCGGCATGAGCTACTACATCAACATCGATGAATCCAAGGGCCTGAAAAACGCCGATATCGCCCGCCAGATGGAGGAAATCGGCAAGAAGCTGAACGCCGACCTGACCGTGCAGGCCAGCACCATGGACATCTCGATGATGACCGGCAGCGGCATCCAGGTGGAGATCACCGGCGACGACCTGCAGGTGCTGCAATCCATCGCCACCGACGTGGCCGATCTGGCCCGCAGCACCGAGGGCATCGTGGACGTGGACGACGGCCTGGAGGACGCCGTGCCCGAGCTGCGCGTGGAGGTGGACAAGGAAAAGGCCACCGACGAGAACCTCACCACCGGCCAGGTGCTGCAATTCGTGGCCCAGAAGGTGGCCGGCCGGGTGAAGATCACCCAGGTCAAGCTGGACGGCCGCGAGCTGGACATCTATCTGGAGGACGGCGCGAACAGCGACCTGAAGCCCGCCGACATCGAAAACCTGGAAATCGAGGTGGACAGCAAGGACAAGAACAAGCTGGTGCGCATCGGCGACATCGCCACCATCCGCGACAGCCAGAGCCTGTCCACCATCAGCCGCTCCAGCCAGCGGCGCATGGTGACCGTGTCCTTCGGCGTCGCCGACGGCTACAGCGCCAACCTGGTCAGCAACGCCTTCTCCGAAAAGCTGAAGGGCTACAGCCTGCCCACCGGCTACAGCGCCGAGCTGGCCGGC
Organism: Clostridia bacterium; assembly: GCA_017512905.1. GTDB lineage: Bacteria > Bacillota > Clostridia > Christensenellales > Aristaeellaceae > UBA2862. Next base: position 46,100 of record JAFWEL010000125.1, on the reverse strand, counting down.
GAGAACGAGACCGTCATGGGCATCATGGAGGACCTGGTGTGGATGGTGCTGGTGGCAGTGCTGCTGATCTTCCTGATCATGGTGGCCCAGTTCCAGAGCTTCAAGAGCCCGATCATCGTCATGTTCACCATTCCGCTGGCCTTCACCGGCGGCCTGCTGGCGCTGCTGATCTTCAAAATGGACCTGTCCATCGTCAGCATGCTGGGCTTCCTGGTGCTCTCCGGCGTGGTGGTCAACAACGGCATCGTGTTCATCGACTGCGTCAACCAGCTGCGCATCGGTGGCATGGAAAAGCGGGAGGCCCTGATCGAAACCGGCCGCATCCGCCTGCGCCCGATCCTGATGACCGCCCTGACCACCATCCTCGGCATGTCCACCATGGCCCTGGGCCACGGCACCGGCGCGGAGATGATGCAGCCCATGGCCGTGGTATCCATCGGCGGCCTGAGCTACGCCACGCTGATGACCCTGTTCATCGTGCCCGTGCTGTACGACCTGCTCAACGGCAAGACCATGAAGGCCCGGGAGATCCAGATGATCAAGGAGGCCGCCGGCATGACCGGCGACGAGGTGCTGGACGGCGACACCCGCGGCGAGACGGCGACCGAGGTTCCCGGGCGCGAGACCCAGACCGCAGCGGCCGAACCCGAGCCTGCCAAATCGGAGCCTATTATACCTGCCAAATCGGAGCCTACTATAATAGAAGAAACTCATCCGGCACAGGCGGAATCCACGCCCGAATCAAAGGAAGAATCCGAACCGAAGAACGCGGTATCCAGGCCTGAATCAGGGGAAGTATCCAATCCGGAGAACGCCGAATCCGCAACCGAAGAACCCGCACCCGCCGCCACGGAAGCCGAAACGACGCCCGAGCCGGCCAACCCCGCCCCGGCAGCGCCGCCCAAACCCATCCGCATCCGCCTGAAACCCCTGCGGAGGTAAGGGGGAATGTTCTGATTCCCCGTCCATCCCATCACCCGGAACTCCTTCCTACTCAAAAAGGATTTGCCCGCCCGGCAAATCCTTTTTGCTACCTCTGCATCACCACCAGCCCGTCCCCCTCGGGCCAGAGCTGGACGCTTTGCACGTATTGTTCCGTCGCGTCGGTCAGGGCGCCGGTCTGGTTCAGGGTCCACATCACCCTTCGGGCGGCGTAGCTGTACAGCTCCGTCAGGGTCACGCGGCCGTCGTAGTTCCGGTCGGCGCGCAGGGCGGTGCGAGTGGACCGGTCGATGCTCCAGCCTCCCGCCTCGCAGAGGGCCCGGGCGAACACGGTGGACATATCCGTCTCCCCGGCGCTGCCCTTGAAGCTGACGCGATAGCTCTCCTGCTCCAGGGCCGCGCTGGCCAGCACCCGGAAGCGGCTGGTGCCCATCACCGCGGGGCCCACCGTGCCGTCGAACACGGCGTCGATGCCCTTCAGTATGTCCCCGGTGCCGCTGGCCCTGCCGATGACGCCGCCGCTGCCGCAGCAGTCGATCACCACCAGCACATCCCCCTTCACCTTCCGCAGGGCCTGGGCCAGCTCCGCCGCCGCCAGCACCGAGCCGTCGTACATCTGCAGGCAGGTCATGCCCCCGGCGTAATAGCCATGGCAGGTGATGTAAAACAGCGAGAGGTCCTTCTCCCCGGCGTCGAAGAAGCCGTTTTCGATGCCCGAGAGCACCTCGTCCCGGGAGGCGTCCAGCAGGGTGCTCACCTGGAACCGGGCCCCGTCGAAGGACAGGTTTTCCAGCATGCTGCGCATCCCGGTCACGGAATGGATGGAGCCGGTGCGCACCGCCGCCACGCCCTCGGCGTAGTTCTGCTCGCCCACCAGCAGCGCCCGCCAGCGCCGGGGAGCCGGGTTCACATGTACCGACAGGGAATCCGTGTAATCCCCGTCCCGGGACCGGACCGTCACCGTGGCATCCCCCTCGGCGAGGCCGCGCAGCACGCCCCGGCTGTCGATTTCCACAATCCCCTTGGGAAGGGCCTCGTAGATCAGGCCGGGGTCGCTGGCGTTCTCCGGCAGCACTTCGCACTCGATGGCCGCGTCGTCCCCCACGCTCAGGGTCATCTGCCCCGAGAGCAGCGCCACGCCCGTCACCGCCACCGGCCGCACCTCCACCGCGCAGGCATCGCTGACGCCCTCCGCCGCGTAGACGGTGATCACCGCCGTGCCGGTGGCCTGGCCGGTCACCCGGCCCTGATCGTCCACCCGGGCCACAGCGCTCTGGGAACTCTCCCAGTACAGGCTGGCCGCTGCGCCTTCGGGCGCCACCGCCGCCGTCAGCTGCAAGGTGTCCCGACCCTCGATGACCAGGCTCCGGACATCCAGCGCCACCCGCTCCGGCGGCGCTTCGCCGGGAAGCCGCTCCAGCGTCAGGTCGTAAAGGCCTGTCTCCCCCTCCGGACAGGTGAGCCGCAGGGCATAACGCTTTCCCGCCTCGGGCATCAGGTTCAGCAGACACGCGCCGCCGTCGGTGACCGTCCCCGCCTTCAACAGATGGCCCTCCCCGTCAAACAGCATTCCTTCAAGGCGCATGTCCTGCCGGCTGGGGACCGCCAGCAGCCTTACCGGGGCTGTCGAGTTCCCGTCCAGCGCATACCAGTGGGCGTCGCCCTCCCGCACGAAGGCCTTGGCGTAGGTGTCGCCCTCGGATTTCAGCGCGATGGGCAGCGCGAAGCATCGGGACAGGGCATGGCGCGCCAGCTCCAACCGGCCGCGGCCCGTGCCCTCCAGCACCAGCCGGTAGATCACCCCGGCGGCCAGGCGCAGACTCAGGGCCGGCATGCCGCCCTCGCCCTCGGCCACCAGGCGCTCCCCGCGCCAGAGCTTCGCGCTGACCTCAGGCGCGCCGTCCTCCGCCGGGAACAGCCATACGTCGTAGACGCTGCCGGTCGGCGGCACGAACTCGTACACCGCGACCCCCGCGTCCAGATCCACTTCGACCAGCGCTCCCGCCGCCAGCGCGTCCCCGCCGGACGCAACGCTTCCCTCGGCAACGGCCACGCCAATCGACCCCGGCCAAAGCACCGCGGCAAGAACGATCGCCATATATAATAGGAAGCGTTTTGTCATTTCCGTATCTCCGAATGGATGATGATCCGGCTCACCAAGCCAGATATTCCGCCTTCACAAAGCCGTCCACCTCGCCGGTGTGCACCTTCACCCAGCCGTCCGCGTCGGGCTCCGAGGCCGCGACCACCCTTCGCCCCTCCTCCAGCCGCTCGATCACCGGGGCGTCGGTGGAGGGCTGCTGCCGCACGTTCAGCGCGGTCGCCGTCACCGTGGCGTAGCGCTCGCCGGACTTGGGCTCGGGCAGCGGCTTTAAGGTGGGGTCGGGCCTGGCGGCCCCCACGCTGTCGGGCAGCGCGTCCAGCGCCGTCAGGGTCAGCTCCGGCCAGTTTATCCGCTCCAGGGTCACGCCGGGATAGTAAAAACCCAGTATCTCCCGCCAGGTCATGCCGTAATTCCCGGCCATCCACTGGGCGCCGCGCTGGCTCATGCCCACGCCGTGGCCAAATCGGCGCATGATCAGTGTGAACGCCTCCGCCGCCCCGGCGTCGTCCATGGCCGTTTCCACGGCGATCAGCTCGTAATCCGCCGTGTTCAACCCCAGGGACAGGCCATCCTTGATCTGTCCGAACACGTCCAGCGTCACCGTATAGACCGCCTCCGACAACACCCATTCCATCGGCGGCTCGGTGGGCGTCCCGGTCGGCTCCGGCTCGGGCGATTCCGAGGCTCCGGGGGTCGCACCGGTCTCGGGGGTCGCCGTGGGCCCGGGCGTATCCGTGGGCTCGACGGTGGCCACCGGCTGCAGCAGCCTGGCCCGCAGGTCGAATTGCAGGCCGTCGAACATCCGGCTGCCCTCGAAGCGGGGGTTCACCGGCCTGATGGCGGCGATGGAATCGAAGGCCCACCGGCCCTCATCGACGCCCTCCGTCGCCATGGCCTCTCCCAGCGCCGTCGTCAGCATGGCCTTCAGCGCCGCGCTGCCCTCGCAGGTCGGGGAGACGGTCAGCGCGTTTTGCAGGCTGCGGGGATTTTCCAGGTCATAGGGGTCGTCAACCATGGCCAGGTAGCCGTCGTCATCGCCGCTGCCCCAGATCTGGCTGGGCAGGGCGGTCTGGCCGCCGTTGCTGGCCGTGTAGTAGCAGGTGGCAAACCCGCCGCCGTCCACCAGTCCCACCACGCCCCGGGTTTCATCCACGGCGCGGATGACGTTGGCGTGGTCGGGGTCATAGCCCTTGAACACCTGGTCCGCGGTGGTGTCCACCACGTGATAATCCCGCTTACCCGCCTTCGCCTTGCGGCGCATGGCATAGGTCCTCGCGGCCACGGCCTGGGCCTTCAGCGCCTCCAGCGGAAAGCTGTCGCTCATCTCGTAGGCCACCACGCCGTAAAGGTAGTCCTCCACCGGCAGCGCCAGCACACAGCGCAGCCCGCTGCCCCGGGCGGTGACGGTCAGGTCGCCGCAATACAGGCCGTTCTTCTCCGCTTGGGCGATGCGGATGCCGTTTTCCGTTCCCTCCGGCGCGCGGTGGCGGGTCAGCGTCAGCGACTTGCCCATGTCGATGGTCAGACCGCCCACCGCCAGCCACACCCGGTCCCGGTCCGCCGTCAGCGCGATGGCCGTTCCTGAATCAAATCGGAAGCCAGGGTCCGACTCCACGGCGTAGCTGCCCAGCAGCGTCAGGTCCAGCCGCGCCGGCTGGACCAATGAGCGCAGCTCCACCCGCAGCAGGCCGTCGTCCCCAATCTCCGCGTCCGCTATGGGCGCGAGCGTCGCCTCCGGGACGAACGTCGTCTCCGGGGCGAGCGTCGCCTCCGAGGCATCCGGCTCACCGGTCATCAGCGCGTCCACCGGGGGCAGCGTGGGCATCCCGTCGAACACCGCTTCCGTCGGCGCCGGTGTATCCGCGTCCCATTCGATCATCCCCTCCGCCGAGGCCGAAGCCATCAGCAGCGCCGCCAGCGCGAGGGCCAGCAGTTTGTAAATCTTGCTACAAGTCATATTCCCTCCGTGGACGGACCATGCACCGCCCGGATTTATCGTGGTATTTCCAATTGTTGCCAGTTCCCCCGCCATTTATACAGACGACAATCGCCCTCCCCATTATATCACTTCCTACCTCCCCTGTCATTGGTAAATTCGGCCCATTTCGACGGGTTTCGCAGTTATTTCGTCACAATGATGTACCACACATCCCCGCTGCGCCGTCTTGCGCGGTTAATGGCGCGGGGGTATAATGTAAACTGATATTTTATGTCAGAAGGCGGGGTGTTTCGCGGTGTCTGAAGACCTTTACGAGTTGGTCGCCCTGGGGGCGCGCTACGTGTTCGCCGGACTGATGGTGCTGATCGTGCTGCGGGCATGGCGAATCACCCTGATCGACAGCCGGCGAGCCGGCACACTGCGGCGCATGTCGCCCCAGACCGGCCTGAGCGGCGAGCTGCTGGTGCTGGACGGCGACGGCAAGGCCCGCCGGGGCATGCGCTATCCGGTGATCCGGGAGGGCATGATCGGCGCTTTCCGCCGCTCGGACATCCGCATCCGCCACGCCAGCATCCGGCGCAAGCACGCCTACTTCCAGCTGACCCCCCGTGGGCTGAAGATCCAGGCCCGCCCCGGCGCGCTCATGCGCGACGCCGATGGCCGTCCCACCGACCGGCTGCTGCTGGGCGACGGCAGCGAATTCACTCTGGGCGAGGTTCGCCTGCTGCTGGTGCTCAGCGACGGCGGAGCGTTGGAAGAAGAAGCGATGGACGAGGCGGAAACGCCCGTCGAAAACGAAGATTTGTTTCTTGAGGAAGAGCGGTAAATTCTGATTTGTCGCGTTGCGACAAATCAGAATCTGAAAAGGAGCCCCCATGACCCCCAACAAAGTCGAAAAGATGAAGAGGGCGCTGATGCGCTCGAATACCCACCTGCTGCTGACGGCGGTGATGCTGTTCCAGTTCCTGGCAATGCTGCTGATCGCCTTCCAGCGCGGCGGCGTGAACCTCCAGGCGCTGGGCTTTGCCGTGGCGCTGCCCCTGGGCACCTGGCTGGTGACCACGCTGATGGGCCGGATCTGGCCGGTGGACCGGGCGATACTGATCCTGGTGATGCTGCTGTGCAGCGTGGGGCTGATCTCACTGTCGGACATCGCCAAATCCAACATCACCCCCCGCACCCAGGCCATCTACGCGCTGGCGGGCATCGGAGCGATGTTCGTCGGGGCGGCGTTCATCCGCGCCTGGCGGAACTGGAAAAAATACACTCCCTGGCTGATGGCGCTGTGCCTGATCGTGCTGGCGTCTCCCTATCTGCCGGTCATCGGCATCTATAAATACGGCGCGCGGAACTGGATCGGCCTCGGCGGCTTTTCGGTGCAGCCCAGCGAATTCATGAAGCCGGTGCTGATCCTCTGCCTGGCCAGCGGCTTTTCCCAGCGGCCCCGGTTCGTCAAGTGCATCCCCACCATCGCCTTCGCGGCGGCCTGCTGCGGCATATTGCTGGCGGAGAAGGATCTTGGCGCGGTGCTGCTGTACTTCCTGACCACCGTGGCCATGTATTACGTGGCCACCTCCAACGCCTTTATCAGCCTGGCCGGACTGGGCATGGGCGCGGTGGCGGCGGTGCTGGCCTATCGGGCGCTGCCCTATGTCCAGGGCCGCATCGCCATCTGGAAAAACCCCTGGAGCGACCCGGAAAACCTGGGCTACCAGCTGGTGCACGCGCTGATCGCCATCGGCAGCGGCGGGTTGTTCGGCATGGGCCTGGGGCTGGGCATGCCCCGAAACATCCCCCTGTACCACTCCGACTTCATCTTCGCCGCCATCACCGAGGAATTCGGGCTGATCTTCGCCGTGGGCCTGCTGGCCGTGTACGTGCTGATCATCATGCGCGGCCTGATCGTGGCCTTCAACGCCCGCACGTCCTTCCACTCGCTGACCGCCTTCGGGTTGGTCATCATGCTGGGACTGCAAACCATGCTGATCGCCGGCGGCAACACCAAGCTGCTGCCCCTTTCCGGCGTCACGCTGCCCCTGGTGTGCTACGGCGGCTCGTCGCTGGTGAGCACCTTCTTCTCGATGGGCCTGCTGCTGGGCCTGTCGTCGATGAACGCAGAGGACGAAGCACGGGACATCGAGACGCTGGAATTGAAGGAAAGCGCGTATTGAATGAGAAATTGGGAATGAGGAATGTTGGTTCCCACAAAGGGTCAGCTTCGCGTCGTAAATCCCTGACGGGATTTGTTGGATTCAATTGACCCGCCGCCTCCCCTCCAATTCCAGAAACCCGCAAGGGTTTCAACTGCCGTTCCCCATTCCCAATTATAGAGGTGGTGATTGCATGAAGGAGCTGCGCAGAAATATGCGCCTCGTCGGCACCCTCGTAGTGGTGATGTTCGTGGGCCTGGCGGCCTGGTTCGCCATGACCGTGTTCACCCAGGGCAGCATATGGGCCTCGGACGTGCGCAACAGCCGCCTGCGGGCCACCAGCAGCCTCCGGGGCGACATCACCGACCGGGAGGGCAACCTGCTGGCCACCACCGCCGAGGACGGCTCCCGCCAGTACACGAAAAACGCCGCCGCGCGACGCGCCCTGTCCCAGACCGTGGGCGACACCGCAGGCATGAGCGGCACCGGCATCGAAACCTTCTACTCCGCCACGCTGCTGGACATCTCCACCTCACTGGTGGACCGGCTGAGCGAGCTGTTCGCCAGCAAGCGCCACGTGGGCAGCAGCATCCAGATCACCGTGGACGGCCCGCTCCAGGCCTACATCGCCGGCCAGTTCCCCGAGGGGTACCGGGGCGCGGTGTGCGTGACAAACTACAGGACCGGTGAGATCCTGGCCATGGTGTCCATGCCCAGCTACGACCCCTACGACCTGAACGGCCACCCCGACGCCACCGTGGAGGACACCGCCTACCTGAACCGCTGCCTGCAAGGGCTGTACACCCCCGGCTCGGTGTTCAAGATCGTCACGCTGGCCTCCGCCCTGTCCAACGACGCCGGGGTCACCGGCCAGGGCTTCAGCTGCTCCGGCGAGTGGAATTACGAGGGCGGGCACATCGTCTGCGCCGGGAACACCGCCCACGGGTCGCTGAACCTGAAGGACGCCTTCAAGCGCAGCTGCAACGTCACCTTCGGCAAGCTGGCCTACCAACTGGGGCTGGAGCGCCTGCGGACCACCGCCGAGAGCTTCGGCTTCAACGAGAACTTCAAATTTGGCGACTTCGTGATCTACAATTCCGCCTTCCCCACCACCGTCAACAGCATGAACGGCCTGGTGTGGGCGGGCATCGGCCAGGGCGAGGTGCTGGTCACCCCGCTGCACATGGCCATGATTGCCGGCACCGTGGCCAACGGCGGCGCGATGATGAAGCCCCTGCTGATCCGGCGCGTCGCCAACACCCAGGGCGCGACCACCGCCACCGCCAAGAGCGAGGTCTATCGCCGGGTGCTGGACTCGCAGACCGCCGGGATCATCGCCGACTTCATGGTCCAGACCGTCAAGAGCGGCACCGCCACCCGCGCCGCCATCAAGGGCCTGCGCGTGGGCGGCAAGACCGGCTCCGCCGAGGTCAGCGACAACAAGGAGGTCGAGACCAACGCCTGGTTCACCGGCTTCATCCAGGACGCCGCCCACCCCTACGCCATCGCCGTGGTCATCGAGGGCGGCGGCGCCGGCGCCCGCATGCCCAGCGAGCTCGCCGCCAAGGCGTTGAAGAAGGCGGTGGAGTTGGTGGGGTAAATTCTGATTTATCGAGCTGACGCTCGATAAATTTACAAAGGAGTTTCCTCATGCCCACGCCCATTCTCACCCCCGACGTCCTGTTCTTCTTCGACGGGCATACCGGCGCGCTGCCCTTGTATGAGGCGCTGGCGGAGCAGCTGCTTTCAGCTTATCCGTCTACCCAAATCCGGGTCAAAAAGACCCAGATTGGCTTCTACGACGGGCATCTGTACTGTTGCGCGTCGCTGACGCCGGTGAGACGCAGGGCCGAGCGCCCCGAGCCGTTCCTGACGGTCACCTTTTCTCTGGACGCGCCGAACCCATCGCCGCGGCTGGTGTGCGTGCCCGTGCGCCCGAACCGGTTCACCCATCACGCCGTCATCGGCGCGGCGCTGGACATCGACAGCGAGCTGATGGCCTGGCTGCACGCCTCCCACGACCTGGGGTGGCATTTCTAATATAAATCTAATTATATGTAAACGGAAAGCAAACCCTGTGATGCTATTCTAAAAGCTGGAATGGCGGCAGATTGCGACACGAAGTTAGTCCTTTAGGACCGCCACTACAGCGCAGACGGCTCACGCCTCCGCGGCGCGACCCCCGTACAAAAAGAAAGGGACGACACCATGCTCAAACTGCAAAACGTGACCAAGCGTTACCTGCGCCGCACGGCGCTGGACGACGTTTCGCTGGAGATTGAAACGGGTAAGGTCTGCCTGCTGCTGGGCCCCAACGGCAGCGGCAAGACCACGATGATGAAGCTCATCACCGGTCTGGCCCGCCCCACCTCCGGGGACATCACCCTGGATGGCGAGGGCATCGGCCCGGCCACCAAGGCCCGGGTGGCCTACATGCCCACCGAGAACTACTTCTACAACTACATGACCGTGAAGGACATCGGCAAATACTACGCCGACTTCTTCCGGGACTTCGACTCCGCCCGCTATCGCCGGATGCTGACCGACATGGAGCTGGACGAGGCCGACCACATCCGCCAGCTTTCCTCGGGCATGGCGGCGAAGCTGCGGCTGAGCCTGGCCCTCAGCCGGGACGCGGCGCTGATGATGTTCGACGAGCCCCTCAACGGCGTGGACATCCTCACCCGCACCCAGACCATCGACGCCATCCGCGCCGGTCGCCAGTCGGGCCGCACGATGCTGATCTCCACCCACCTGGTGGACGAGCTGGAGGACGTGGTGGACACCCTGGTCTTCCTGAAGCAGGGCAAGCTGGTGATGGCCGGCGGCAAGCAGGAAATCTGCGCCGGTCGCACGCTGAAGGACCTGTACCTGGATATCTACGGGCATGGGTCGGTCGGGGTCCAGCCCGACGATCAGGAGGTGAACCCCGATGCTTAAGCTGATGAAATATGAATTCCGGAAGTGGCGCACCACGCTGCTGGCCCTTCTGGCGGGACTGGTCGCGCTGGAGGTGGGCTTCATCGTCGGCCTGAAGCTGGACAAGCCCACGCTGATGACGGTCTGCCTGTCGCTGATCGCGGTGCTGACCTTCGCCGCCTTCGCCTACCTGACCATCGCGGGCATCGCCGGCTATTCCCAGGAGCTTCGGGAAAAATCCGGCTACCTGGTCTTTATGGCCCCGGTGCAGCCCATCAGCATCGTGCTGTCGAAGCTGGTGTTCATCGCGCTGGTGTCCCTGGCCTCCGCCGCCCTCTTCGGCGCGGCGGGCTACCTGGACTTCCGCGCCCTGCTGGGCAAGCTGCACCTGGACACCCAGACGATGAACAACATGAACGCCCTGCTGCGCTTCGGCCTCAAGACCGACGCCACCGTCCAGCAGATCCTGCAGATGGCGGGCTTTGTCGCCGTCAGTGTGGTGCTGGAGGTGCTGCTGACGATGTGCACCGCCTACCTGGCCATCACCCTGTCCGCCACGCTGCTGCAAAACAAGAAGGGCTTCCTGAGGGGCCTGATCAGCATCGTGCTGTTCGTGGTCCTGTCCTGGGGCAGCTCCTGGCTCTCCCAGAAGCTGCTGTACACCCGGATTGAGTTCGGCGCGGAAATCGACGAATTCAGGCGCACATTGGGCCTGTCGCTGCTGCTGAACTTCGGGTTCTGCGCCGTGTTCGCCGGCATCTCCGCCTGGCTGCTGGACAAAAAGGTGGATATGTAATACTTGCCCAAACGTAGCTGTTCAGCCGTATGCAAATTCTGAACAAGATATCCCAAGCATACAACGCCGCCCCGCGCACAAAACGCGGGGCGGCGTTGTATGGTCATGAGGTCAGAACTCGATCCCGGCCACGATCTGTCCGATCGTATCCAGCTCGATGGCCTCGGAAGTGAACATCAGGTTGCCGTACATGCCGTTTTCACTGACGGTGACGGACAGCCCGCCCTCGCCAAAGTCGGTCACGTTCATCATGCGGCCGTCCAGCACCTTGCCGTCGGACTGCACGATGTAGTTTGCCGTGCCCGCCTCGGGGTCCTGGAAGAAGATGGCGTAGGCGATTTCCGCGCCTTTGGCATCGACGATGCTCAGCTGCACCCAGTCATAGGCGGTGTCGGTCTCGGTGGCGGTCACCTGCCAGCCCTCGGGCAGCCAGTTCATCCGGGGCTCGGCAAAGGCCAGCACACCGTCGTCCTCCACCGGCTCCTCGTCGTAATCGAAGGGGCTCTCCCCGCCTTCGCCGTCGATCACCAGCTCATAATCGCCGTCTTCATTCATCACAAGCTGGTAATCCCCGTCGGCGTCATCGCCCAGCGACAGCTGGAAGTCCTCGCCGTCGCCCTCGGGCTCGCCACCCAGATCCTCATCCACGTCGAAAGTGGCTTCCTCCAGCATGTTCACATCGATGGGCATGCCCTCGCCGCGAATCAGCGACCACAGCGTGTTCACGCCCGGGTCCGCCTTCAGCTGGTTAAAGTCGGCGGTCATCGAGCCCGCCGCCTGCATCAGCGCGCCGAGCAGGGCGGAGTCCTTCGTCAGGTTCTGCTGGCCGGCCTCGGACAGGTCGTCGATCACGCAATCGGCCTTGGCAGCGCTGGCCACATCCTCGATGGGCTCATCGGTGACGTTCAGGTCGAAGGATACCCCTGCGTTCACCGCCCTGGTGCGCAGGTCGATGTTGGCGCTGTTCTCAGAGGTACCGTCGGGCTTTTCCACGCCATAGAAGCTGGCGTCCACCATGGCGGTGTCCTGCTGCACGGCCGTCATGTTCACGGTGTAGTTGGTGGCCTCCATCGCGTCCTTCGCCAGGAACGCGGACACCTTGCAGCCCTGGATCCTGGCGCCGTCCTCGCTGACGTATGCCGTACCCTCGATCTCCTGCACCCCGGCGTTGTCGGTGACCAGCATGGACACCTCGATGCCGTGACGCTCGTCCAGGGCGTAGCTGCATTCAGCGGTGGATTCGCTGTAGTCCGGGATCTTCACGCTGTGGGTCTTCATCACTATGGGCGGCAGAACGGGCAGCTCAGAGGGCTTCTCCTCCGGAGCGGCCTGCGCCGCCTCCGGTTCTTCCACAGCTTGCTCTTCCGCAGCCGGTTCATCGACCACCAGCGATTCGCTTTCGCCCATGACCATCGGCGCAGGGTTCGCCGCGCCGGACGTGCCGTCAACGCCGGCCGCCGGGGCATCGTCCTTCATCGGGGCACTGCCGTCCACCGGCGCTTCGGGCTCCACGGCCGCCTGCGCCATACCGGACTGGGCCATGGCCATCATGTTGCTCAGGTCCATGGTCAGCACGCCGTCCATCACGTCCACCTTGCCATCCTCGGTGCGCTGCTCCTCCACGTCCATCTGCATCTGTATGCCGAAGCGCTCGAACAGGGCGGCATAGCTGTCCAGGCCGCGCAGGCCGGATTCCTCGGGCATCATGTCGTACAGCTTGAACAGGGCGTTGTAGTAGTCAGCCAGCTCAGGCAGCTCTTTGAAGATCTCGTCGCTCAGCGCCGCCATCTGCATGGCGTCGAGGCTGTAGCTGTAGGCGGTGACGTCATATTGCTGGTTGTCCACCTCCAGCTTGGCCGCGGTGCCCTCGCCCCGGTCCACCACGCGGTCGAACACCGCCTGGGCCGATGTGTTGATCCCCTCCCGCCTCTCGGGGTCCATCGCCAACTTGATCAGGCCGGTATAGGCGGGCATGTATTCCTCGGTGATGAACTGCATCAACCGGGCATTCCCGCCCCCGTTCTCGGCGAGGGAGGCGTTCATCTGAGCCTCCAGCTGTTCGGCCAAACCCGCCAGGGCCCCAGCGGTGACGTTCACGGCCACGCCGCTGTTGCCGGACAGGGCGGTCAGGCCGTTTTCACCGGCGCTCACCTGCACCGGGAACAGCTTTTTGTCGCCCAGATCGACGGCGAAGTCATACACAGCCTTCTGCCCGTCGGTGGATACGCCCATGTGGACCTGGGGCTCCAGTTGGGTCGTCTCGCCGTTCCAGGTGACGCTCACGTTGCTCAGCGTCAGCGTCCGGGCGGTCTGCGCCACAGGCAGCGCCTCCGTCTGGACGGCCCCACCCGCGCCGGTCAGCATCATGGCCAGGCTGACTAGCATCGCAATCAGATTCATGCTCATTATTCTATCCTCCTTGAACCATTCCCATGGTCGTTTTTCATGGCTACATCATACCATGAAAGCCGCCCAAAGGCAACGGTTTTTGGCCGAATAATGCATTTTCGACACCCAAATGTCATCCCGGGACGCCATTCACGGAATGAGCCAGGGGGAAACATTACTGCATACCGCTGTATATTTATACATTATCAGCGGCCATTGCGCGTATATTTTTACATTAGCGACGTTGTAATCCCCCACTAACGGCGCTATAATGTAGTATCATTAACCGGGGAGGACAAGCATATGAACCTGAAGGGAAAGAGCTTTCTGACGCTGCTGGACTTCAGCCCGGAGGAGATCGCGGGCCTGCTGGACCTGGCGGCGGAGCTGAAGGCTAAGAAGAAGGCCGGCATCCCCCACGCGGATTTCACCGGCAAAAACATCGCCCTGATCTTTGAAAAGACCAGCACCCGCACCCGTTGCAGCTTCGAGGTGGCCGCCCACGACCTGGGCATGGGCGTCACCTACCTGGACCCCACCGGCTCCCAGATCGGCAAAAAGGAATCCATCGCCGACACCGCCCGGGTGCTGGGCCGGATGTACGACGGCATCGAATACCGGGGCTACGGCCAGCAGATCGTGGAAACGCTGGCGAAGTACGCCGGGGTGCCGGTGTGGAACGGCCTGACCAACGAATTCCACCCGACCCAGATCCTGGCCGACTTTTTGACCATCCGGGAAAGGTTCGGCCGGCTGAAGGGCGTCAAGCTGGTGTACATGGGCGACGCCCGCTACAACATGGGCAATTCGCTGATGGTGGGCAGCGCGAAGATGGGCCTGGACTTCGTGGCCTGCGCGCCGAAGAAGTACTTCCCCGACCCCGCGCTGGTGGAAAGGTGCCGTGCCATCGCGAAGGAAACCGGCGCGACCCTCAGCTTCAACGAGGACCCCATGGACGCCGTCAAGGGCGCGCAGGTGATCTACACCGACGTGTGGGTATCGATGGGCGAGCCTAACGCCGTATGGCAGGAGCGCATCGACGACCTGACTCCCTACCAGGTCAACGCAAAGCTGATGAACGCCGCCGGCGGGGACGCCGTGTTCATGCACTGCCTGCCCGCCTTCCACGACCTGAACACCGGCATCGGCAAGCAGATCCACGATAAATACGGCCTGGACGCCATGGAGGTCACCGACGAGGTGTTCGAGGGCCCCCAGTCCATCGTGTTCGACGAGGCCGAAAACCGCATGCACACCATCAAGGCCGTGATGGCGGCGACGCTGTAATCTCGCGTTTTTCTTGCAGTGTTGTCCGTTTTCACAATGTACAGATCCTTCGACTCCGCTGACGCTCCGCTCAGGATGACAATGTCGCGTCCTCAGTATCGATTGTCGTCCCGTGCAAAGAAAGGTAGAGCTGCGTTTTCATCTTGAGTGAAGTAAGGCGGACGGTTGCTTTGTCATCCTGAGCGGAGCGTGACCGAAGGACACGCGCAGTCGAAGGACCTGTACGATGCGCTCCAACTCACATCCAGTTTAAACAAACGATGTTCCAATCCCATTACGAGGTGCATCATGACCTACTCACCTATATCCTGACCAACTGGAATAACAAGGTCATGTACATCGGCATTACCAACAACCTGGAGCGCCGATTATATGAGCACCGACACCATCTCGCAGACGGCTTCACGAACCAATACAACGTCAACAAATTGGTCTACTATGAATCCACAACCGATGTCAAAACTGCCATTGCCAGAGAAAAACAGTTGAAGGGCTGGAATGGCAGGAAAAAGAACACGCTGATTGAAACCATGAATCCCGAATGGCGGGATTTGAGCCAGGACTGGGACTGACTGAAACAGAAGGTGATAATCATGTCCAAACGCTATCTCATCCTCTCCGACGGCACCGTCTACACCGGCGAGGCCTTCGGCGCGGAACGCGAGGCCACCGGCGAGCTGGTGTTCAACACCGGCGTGGTGGGCTATATCGAAACGCTGACCGACCCCAGCTACTGGGGCCAGATCATCATGCAGACCTTCCCCGCCGTGGGCAACTACGGCATCATTGAAGAGGACTTCGAAGGCGAATGCGCCTGCCGGGGCTACGTGGTGCGCGAATGGTGCCCCGAGCCCAGCAATTTCAGGAGCCAGTACACGCTGGACGAGTTCCTGAAAAGGCAGGGCGTCCCGGGGTTGTGCGGCGTGGACACCCGCGCCATCACCCAGCACATCCGCGAGATGGGCGTGATGAGCGCCATGATCTCGGACCATGTTCCTGATGACCTGTCCGCCCTCAAAACCTATGCCGTCACTGGCGGCGTGGCCGCGGTCGGCGCGAAGGAAAGGGTCTTTTATCCCGCGACCGGGGAAAAGCGGTGTGCCGTGACGCTGGTGGACTACGGCACCAAGCGCAACATCATCCGCGAACTGAACGCCCGGGGCTGTGACGTAACCGTGGTGCCGCCGACCACCCCCGCCGAAACCATACTGGCCGACCGCCCCGACGGCGTGATGCTGTCCAACGGCCCCGGCGACCCGGCGGAGAACACCGCCTGCATCGCCGAGATCAAAAAGCTGCTGGGCAAGGCCCCCATGTTCGGGCTGTGCCTGGGCCACCAACTGATGGCGCTGGCCACCGGCGGGAAGACCGTGAAGCTGAAGTACGGCCACCGGGGCGGCAACCAACCCGTGATCGACCGGCAGACCGGCCACACCTACATCACCAGCCAGAACCACGGCTACGCTGTGGTCTCCGAGAGCCTCCCCGTCGGCGAAGTGCGCTTCGTTAACGCCAACGACGGCACCTGCGAGGGCGTGGACTACCCCGCCCTGAACGCCTTCTCCGTCCAGTTCCACCCCGAAGCCTGCGCCGGTCCGAGGGACACGAGTGTGCTGTTCGACCGGTTTGTCGAGATGATGGGGAACAAGGGATCAGGGACATCGAGCGCCCGGAAAAATGTCCAGTGGACATTTTTCAGCGAGATGGGGCCGGTAGGCCCAAAAGATTAGGGATTAGGAAATGCCGCGCGCATTTGGTTTTATATGAACCATCCTTTGCTCCCGCGAAGCAATGTTTCAATGCGATTCAATGAAATTCCACGCGGCAGCCACTATCCCTAATCCCCAATCCTTAATCCCTCCCCTCTGCAATCAACCCTCATAACGAGAGGAAGTAGACGATATGCCTTTAAACAAAGATATCAAAAAAGTCCTGATGATCGGCTCCGGCCCCATCGTCATCGGGCAGGCGGCGGAGTTTGACTACGCCGGGGCCCAGGCCTGCCGGGTGCTGAAGGCCGCGGGAGTGAACGTGGTTCTGGTGAACAGCAACCCGGCCACCATCATGACCGACAAGGCCCTGGCGGACGAGATCTACCTGGAGCCGCTGACCGTCGAGACCGTCAAGCGCATCATTGAAAAGGAGAAGCCCGACAGCATGCTGGCGGGCCTGGGCGGCCAGACCGGCCTGACCATGGCCATGCAGCTGGACAAGGAGGGCTTTCTCGAAGCCCACGGTGTCAAGCTGATCGGCACCAATGTGGAGGCCATCGACAAGGCCGAGGACCGCCAGCTGTTCAAGGACACTATGGAGCAAATCGGAGAGCCGGTCATCCCCTCGGACATCGCCGAGGACGTGGACAGGGCCCTCGCCATCGCGGACGAGATCGGCTATCCCGTCATCATCCGCCCCGCCTTCACCCTGGGCGGCACCGGCGGCGGCGTGGCTTATAATAAAGAAGAGATGAAGGCCGCGGCCCGCACCGGCCTGGATGCCTCCCCCATCACCCAGATTTTGGTGGAGAAGTACATCGCCGGGTGGAAGGAGATCGAGTTCGAGACCATGCGGGACGCCACCGGCAACGCCATCGCCGTGTGCAGCATGGAAAACGTGGACCCCGTGGGCATCCACACCGGCGATTCCATCGTCGTGGCCCCAGCGCTGACCCTGTCCAACAAGGAATACCAGATGCTGCGCAGCGCGTCGCTGAACATCGTCAACGCCCTGGGCATCGTGGGCGGCTGCAACTGCCAGTTCGCCCTGGACCCGGTCAGCTTCAAGTACGCGGTAATCGAGGTCAACCCCCGGGTCAGCCGCTCCTCCGCCCTGGCCAGCAAGGCCACCGGCTATCCCATCGCCAAGGTCACCACCCAGATCGCCCTGGGCTACCGGCTGGATGAGATCAAAAACGAGATCACCGGCAAGACCTGCGCCTGCTTCGAGCCCTCGGTGGACTACATCGTGGTCAAATTCCCCAAGTGGCCCTTCGACAAGTTCACCAACGCCTCCCGCAAGCTGGGCACCCAGATGAAGGCCACCGGCGAGGTCATGTCCATCGCCCCGACCTTCGAGATGGGCCTGATGAAGGCGGTGCGGGGCGCAGAGATCAAGCTGGACACGCTGAACCGGCCCTACCACGGCGACCGGCCCGTGCGGGAGCGCCTGGCGGACCGGGACGACAACCGCATCTTCACCGTGTTCGAAGCCATCAAGGCGGGCGTTTCCATCGACGAGATCTACGACATCACGAAGATCGACCGCTGGTTCCTCTATAAAATCAAGCACCTGGCGGACTACGAAAACCGCATCGCAGGCGGCCTGACCGACGAAGACTACATCCTCGGCAAAAAGCTGGGCTACCCCGACGCCGCCCTGGCGCGCATCTCCGGCCGGGCGGACCTGCCGAAGGTCGATTCAACCTACAAGATGGTGGACACCTGCGCCGCCGAGTTCGACGCCGAGACCCCCTACTTCTACGAGACCTTTGACCAGGTCTGCGATTCGAGGAATTTCCCCCGGTCGGGCAAGCCGGTCATCATCGTGCTGGGCTCCGGCCCCATCCGCATCGGACAGGGCATCGAGTTCGACTATTCCTCCGTCCACTGCGTGTGGACGCTGAAGCAGCTGGGCTACGACGTAGCCATCATCAACAACAACCCGGAGACCGTGTCCACCGACTACGATACCGCCGACCGCCTCTACTTCGAGCCGCTGACCGACGAGGACGTCATGCGCATCATCGAGGTCGAGAAGCCCGTGGGCGTGGTGGTGGCCTTCGGCGGCCAGACCGCCATCAAGCTGACCCAGCACCTGGACCAGGCGGGCGTGAAGATCCTGGGCACCAGCGCCGAGGGCATCGACATCGCCGAGGACCGGGAGCGCTTCGACGCGCTGCTGGAGCAGTTCTCCATCCGCCGCCCGAAGGGCATGAGCGTCCGGGCGCTGGACGAGGCCCTCGAAGCCGCGAACGTCCTGGGCTACCCGGTGCTGCTGAGGCCCAGCTACGTCATCGGCGGCCAGAACATGACCATCGCCCACAACGACCACGACGTGACGGTCTACATGAACCGCATCCTCGCGGGCGGCATCGAAAACCCGGTACTCATCGACAAGTACATGTCCGGCATCGAGCTGGAGGTGGACGTGATCTCCGACGGTACCGACGTGCTGATCCCCGGCATCATGCAGCACGTGGAGCGGGCTGGCGTCCACAGCGGCGACTCCATCGCCGTCTATCCCCCCTTCTCCCTGGACGACGCCATGATGGACACTGTGGTCAAGAGCAGCGAAAAGCTGGCCCTGGCCCTGGGCACGAAGGGCCTGGTGAACATACAGTATCTGGTCTGGCAGGGACAGCTGTATGTGATCGAGGTGAACCCCCGGGCCTCCCGCACCATCCCCTACATCAGCAAGGTCACCAACGTGCCCATGGTGGACATCGCCAGCCGGGTCATGACCGGCGAACCGCTGAAGGGCATGGGCTTCGGCACCGGCCTGTACAGGACCCCGCCCTACTGCGCCGTGAAGGTGCCCGTGTTCTCCTTTGAAAAGCTGAACGACGCCAACAGCTACCTCGGCCCGGAGATGAAGAGCACCGGCGAGGTGCTGGGCCTGGGCAAGAACCTTTCCGAGGCGCTGTTCAAGGGCCTGATCTCCTCGGGCATCAGACTGCCCCAGCCCGGGACAAAAGTCGGCGTGTTCCTGAGCGTGGACGAGCACGACTATCCCGAGGTGGTGGACGTGGCCCGCCGCTTCAGCGACCTGGGCTGCGCGCTGTACGCCACCGAGGGCACCGCCGCCGCCATCGCCACGCTGGATCTGCCGGTGACCACCATCCCCGGCATCCGCCAGAGTGATCACGCCTTCGAGCTGCTGGAGAGCGGCAAAATCAACTACATCATCTACACCGGCGCGCTGATGGACAGCACCGTGGAGGATTACATCGCCCTGCATCGCCGTGCGCTGGGGCTGGGCATCGCCTGCTTCACGTCGCTGGACACGGCGAGAGCGCTGGCGGACATACTGCTCAGCCGCTACAGCCAGCAGAACACCGAGCTGGTGGACATCAACCACATGCGTTCTGAGCATGAAAAGCTGCATTTTGTCAAGATGCAGGCCGCCGGCAACGACTACATCCTCATCGACAACATGGACGGCGGCATCGCCTGTCCCGAGAGCCTGGCCGTGCGGCTGTGCGAGCAGCACTACGGCGTGGGGGCTGAGGGCCTTACGCTGATCGAAAAGAGCGACGTGGCCGACGCGAAGATGCGCCAGTTCAACCGGGACGGCACCGAGGGCGGCATGGGCGGCAACGCCCTGCGCTGCGTGGGCAAGTACCTGTACGACCGGGGCATCGTCACGAGCCAGGACATCACCGTGGAGACCGTGGGCGGCGTGAAGGCGCTGCACCTGTTCACCCGCTACGGCAAGGTGTCGTCGGTGGCCGTGGACATGGGCCCCGCCTCCTTCGACCCGAGGGTCGTGCCCTGCAACCTGCCCGGGGAGCGGGCCGTGGGCGTAAAGGCGAACATCGCCGGCGCGGACTACACCGTCACCTGCGTGTCCATGGGCAACCCCCACTGCGTGGTTTTCACCGATCATGTGGACGCCCTGGACCTGCAAACCCTGGGCCCGCGCTTTGAAAACGACCCCCTGTTCCCCGAGCGGGTGAACACCGAGTTCGTCCGCGTGGTCAACCCCACCACCCTGCGCATGCGCTGCTTCGAGCGGGGCAGCGGCGAAACCATGGCCTGCGGCACCGGCGCCTGCGCCGCCGCGGCCGCCGCGGTGGAAAACGGCCTGAGTCCCAGGGACACCGACATACTCGTCCAGGTCCCCGGCGGCAAGCTGTACGTGCGCGTCACCGACGAAACCGTCACCCTCACCGGCAAGGTGCAGCAGGTGTTCGAGGCGGAAACGGCGTATTAAAAAGAGCCGATGTGCGTATGACCATTCACATCCGCCCACAGCCAATGAGCCACGGGGACAGGTTCCCCCGACTCACTCTGATGAGTCATGGGACCTGTCCCCGTGACTCATTTTTTCCTGTTGTGTCCCACCCAGAAATATGCTACAATAGGGATGTATCAAAAGGTTTCCCATTTATTCCCACACGAATGAAAAACGGGTAAACGAAATGACCAATGCCAACGAATTAGACCGCGCCGGATACATACAGCGCCTGGAAAAGATCCGCCGCCTGTCCACGCCATCGCTGGAGGGCATCGGCGACGCCAGGCTTTACAGCGACCTCCTGCGGGAGAATTTTACCCGCATCGGCCGTCTTTCCACCGAAAACCGCGCCTTTCTGGATGCCGAGCTGTTTCCCGTGCTCCTCAATCAGCAGCCCCTGTCCCAGGCCCAGACCGACGACCTGGTCGCCCTCAGCGACGCACTGTTGTCCGCCACGAACGTGGAAAACCTGGATCTGCCCATCGTCTCGCTGATCTCGGACCGGCTGCTGGAGGACGCCGTGGCCCACGACGACGAAGCCACCACCATCCGCAGGCTGGACATGCGGATGGACACCTGCTATGCCCTGATGCTGATGCTCGGCCGGGTCCACGCCTGCCCAAGGATCGCCGACCGCTTCCGCCGGGAGGGGCTGAAAATCGGCCACCAGTTCCTGGACTGCCTCGAGCCGGACCGATTCCGGGCGCTGAATGCCGACAGCCGGCGAATCGTGCTGACCGACGCCCGGTACATGGCCGTGTTCTACGAGGGCATTCCCTGCGGGGACGGACCGAACGAGGAGCTTTCACACCTGGACCGGATGCTGGCCTTGGCCGACGATCCGTTCTACCTGGACCTGATGCCCGATTACAACTGGCGCTATTTCCGATATCGCGTGCTGAATTACTACGCCAAGGTCACCGACTGCGGCAACGCCCGTGGTTTTGGCCCGGCGGACCTCGCCGCCATCTGCGACCGCACCGAAGACTTCTCACGGCTGTGGCACAGCGACCCGGACTACTTCGGCGAATACGACAACGAAAAGCAGGTGCGGATGCTGCTTTTGCGCAACCGCTGCCTGGCCGGGCGCATCTCCTACGGTGAATGCCACGACGGGCTGACCGCGCTGTATGAGCAGCGCGACCCCCACCGCTACGACCTGAACGGCATCTACGACAACCTCCAGCTGCCCCTGGAGGCCATCTGCCAGCTGGACCGGGAACACCTGACCCCGGACGACGAGCGGCGACTGGACACCTTCTACCGGGAGATGATCCGCTACGCCATCCACATGCCCAACAGCGGCAGCCTGTCGTCGATGCTGGAATTCTGCCAGGGCATCATCGAGCGCTTCATCGAGGTCCCCGGCGGCCTGTCCTTCGAGGAGATGGCCCTGGAGTGCCTCGCCGCACTGCATCCGCCCACCTACGTCCATTCGATGATGGTGGCGAAGCTGTCGGTCTACCTTTGCCAGCGGCTGATCGAACGCGCACCGGAATGGCTGGTGGGCGCGTTGGGCTGTGAAAGCGCCCGGCAGGTCGTTCAAAGCCGGGCGGCGCTGGCGGACTTCGTCGGCCACGCGGCAAGGTGCCACGACGTGGGCAAGCTGTCCATCATCGACACGATCTTTGTCTACGGCAGGAACCTGTTCGACACCGAGTTCGAGCTGATCCGCACCCATCCCACCACAGGCTATGAGATGCTGGACCGCTGCGCCTCCACCCGTCCCTACCGGGATGTGGCCCTGGGCCACCATCGCTGGTACGACAACTCCCGGGGCTATCCCGAGGACTTCGACACCTCCACCAGCCCCGTCAAGCCCATCATCGACCTGGTGCTCTGCGCCGACTGCCTCGACGCCGCCACCGACAGCGTGGGCCGCAGCTATCACCGGGGCAAAACACTGGAGGAATTCATCGACGAGGTGCTGCCGGAGTGCGGCACCCACTATCCCCCGTGGCTGGCGGACCTGCTAAAGGACCCGGAAACCACCCGCGGCCTGCATACCATCCTCGAAGAGGGACGCCGCGAAACCTACCAGAACACCTACGGCCTGCTGAGCCGAATGAGTGAAACGGAATCGGAAACACGGCCGTGACAGGCGTTTTGCCCTGTCGGGGTAACGCCCGAAAAACCAGAATTGATTCCCCTATTCAGCTCATTACAAACGAGGTGTACGAAATTGAACCGACCGAACCCGTCCAGTGAACCCAACCGGCGCAAGCTCTCCACCCGTGACATCGTACTCTGCGGCCTGTTTGCCGCGCTGATCGCCGTGGGCGCGTTCATCCGAATCACGCTACCCACCGAGCCCTATCCCTTCACCTTTTCCCTGCAATGGCTGTTCGTGCTGCTGGCAGGCTTCCTGCTGGGGGCCAGGCTGGGCGCGATGAGCGTCGCCACCTACCTGATCATCGGCCTGGTGGGTGTGCCCGTGTTCGTCCACGGCGGCGGACCCCAATACATCTTCCGGGCCGGGTTCGGATTCCTGCTGGGATTTCTGCTGGCGGCTTTCCTGGTCGGACTGATCTCCGCCAGGCTGGCTCCGCCCATCGGCGGTGCAAAGCGGCCGTTCCTGCCGGAGCTGGCGCGACTGCTGGCCGCTGCCCTGGTGGGGCTGGTGGCCTACTACGCCGTGGGCATCGCCTACTACTACTTCATGTACACTTGCGTGCTGACCACCCCCGCCGAGTGGGGCCTTGGCATCGCCATCGCGGGCTGCATGACCACCTTCCTGCCCGACATCGCCCTGTGCGTGATCGCCGCGGCGTTGTCCATTCGCCTGCGCCCTGCGCTGTACACCGCGATGCATTAGGGCGTGTTTCTAAACCCTGAACATGCAATTTCGGCGTCTTTTCCGCCAAAACTGCGTTGTCAAACCTTGACTTGCCGCCACATCGAAGGCCGATCGCGTCCCGCCGGCCCGACTTTTCCTTCTATTTCGCCACGCCGCGCCATATCCTTCAACGACAAGTTTGACTCGGGCGGTGGGGAATGGTATAATGATGGGGTTATTTCAAAGCGCCTTCTGGCTCGTGAAACGTGTCAAACAGGGCTTTGGGACAGCCCCATACGATTATAATCCAGAATCTGACAGAGGTGACAGATATGAAAGTATTGCTGATCAACGGCAGTCCGAAGGCCAACGGCAACACGGCGCTGGCGCTTTCCCAGATGCAAACGGTATTCGAGGCCGAGGGCGTCGACGTGGAGCTGATCCACGTGGGCAACAAGGCCATCCGGGGCTGCGTGGCCTGCAACGGCTGCGCGAAGCAGGGCAAATGCGTGTTTGACGACATGGTGAACGAGGTCGCGCCGAAGTTTGCGTCTGCGGACGGCATCGTGGTGGCCAGCCCGGTGTACTACGCCGGCCCCAATGCCACGGTCATGGCCTTCCTGGACCGGCTGTTCTACTCCACCTCCTTCGACAAGACCATGAAGGTGGGCGCGGCGGTGGCGGTCTGTCGCCGGGGCGGCTCGTCTGCGGCCTTCGACCGGCTGAACAAGTATTTCACCATCTCCGGCATGCCGGTGGCCTCCGGCTACTACTGGAACAGCGTCCACGGCATGACCCCCGGCGAGGCGGCCCAGGACGCCGAGGGCCTGCGGAACATGCGCATGGTGGCCCGGAACATGGCCTTTTTGATGAAAAGCATCGCCCTGGGCCGGGAGAAATACGGCCTGCCCGAGAAGGAAAAGGGCGAGATGACCAACTTCATCCGGTGAGGCGAGGCGCATGTACAACGAACTGACGGAAGTGGACATCAAAAAGATGCAGGAGGAGATCGACTACCGGATGAAGGTAGTGCGGCCCAAGTGCATCGAGGACCTCAAGACCGCCCGGGGCTTCGGCGACCTGAGCGAGAACTATGAATACAAGGCCGCCAAGCAGGAGCTGCGCCGCTGCGACAGCCGCCTGCGCTACCTCCGGCGGATGATCGCCACCGCGAAGGTGATCGAATCCGACACCCGCGAGGGCGTTGCGGGCCTGTTCGACCGGGTGACCATCGAATACGTGGAGGACGGCGACACCGAAACCATCACGCTGATGACCACATTGCGGGAGGACGCCCTCAACGGCATCATCAGCAAGGAATCCCCCCTGGGCAAGGCCGTCATGGGCCGGCGCGTCGGAGAGACCGCCACCGTGCGCGTGGACGGGGAGAACAGCTACACCATCAAGGTGTTGAAGATCGAAAAGGGCAAGGACGACGAAAGCCTTCCCATCAGCGCGTTCTGATCTATTCTGATTCATCGGGCTGATGCTGTTCGCACGGAACCCCTCCGACAAATCATAATTTGTCCCCTTGACATCAATCAATGGATGTGTTATAATCAATTTTGCAAAATCAATTAAACTCAACCGAATGGAGGCTCAATCCATGCATCACGACTACAGGACGAAGATGACCTGTTCCCAGTTGATCAGCTACGACCTGGACGGGGACGTGGTCACCAACATCAGCTTTTTGGGGGGCTGCAACGGCAACCTGAAGGCAATTTCAAAGCTGGTGGACGGCTGGACGGTGGACAAGATCGAATCCTATCTGCTGGGCAACCTGTGCGGAGCGCGGCCCACCTCCTGCGCCGACCAGCTGGCGAAGGCCGTGCGCCAGGGCTATGAGGAAGAGAAGAAGGGAGCGTAAGATATGCGAATTGACGTGCGTTATTTCAGCAAGGGCGGCGGCACGAAGAAGCTGGCCGACGCCATCGCCGAGGCCGTGGGGGCCGAGGCCAAGACCGTGGATGTGCCGCTGGAAAAGTACGCGGACATCGTATTCCTGGGGGCCAGCGTCTACGCCGGCAAGCCCGACCCGGCGGTGCTGAGCTTCATCAGCGCCAACGCGAAGAACATCGGCAAGATCGTGGTGTTCGGCAGCGCCTGCACCAGTAAATCCACCTACCCGGCCATCAAGTCCGCCGCGGCGGGCAACGCGGTCAAGACGGCGGAGATGTTCTTCCAGTGCAAGGGCGAATTCCTGTTCCTGAACAAGGGCCGTCCTAACGCCCAGGACTGCGCCGACGCGGCGGAGTTTGCCCGCAAGCAGGTCAAGCTGCTCGGGGTGACCTGACATGGCCGACGTCAACTATGAGGCGTTAAAGCTGGAAAACCAGCTGTGTTTTCCGCTGTACGCCTGCGCCCGGGAGGTCGTGAAGAAATACAAGCCCTTTCTGGACGACATCGACCTGACCTACACCCAGTACGTAACCATGATGGTGCTGTGGGAGAAGCCCACGGTGACCAGCAAGGAGATCGGCGAGCGGCTGCACCTGGATTCCGGCACGCTGACGCCGGTGATCAAGAAGCTGGCCGAGAAGGGCCTGGTCACCCGGGCCCGCTCTGCCGAGGACGAGCGCAACCTGGTGGTCACGCTGACCGACGCGGGCCTCGCGCTGCGGGACCGCGCCGCCTGCATCCCCGGCCGGATGGGACAGTGCATCTGTCTCAGCCCCGAGGACGCGGCGACGCTGTACCGAATATTGTATCAGTTGCTGGGGAGTATGTGAAACTTCTGATTTGTCGCAACGCGACAAATCAGAAGTTAATAGATGTACCCCTCCAGCTCCTCCGGCGTATCGACGATCACCGTCGCGCCGGCTTTTTTGAGTTGCTCCCTTGTGCGAAAGCCCCAGGTAACGCAGGCGCAGTCGATGCCGGCGTTTTTTGCGGTGTCGATGTCCACCTCGCTGTCGCCCACGTACAGGCAGCGGTTCAAGGGCACGTTCAGCCGGGCGGCAGCGGCCTCAATCATATCCGGCCAGGGCTTACGGCGCACATTTTCCCGCTCGCCCACGGCCAGGCTGACCACATCGGAAAAGAAGCGCCGGGCCAGGGGCTGCACGGCGGCGTCGGGCTTGTTGGACAGGATCGCCAGCACCATGCCCTCCCCTTTCAGCCGTTCCATCATGGGAACGATCCCGTCAAAGGGGCGGCTCTTGTCTCCGGCGTGGATGGCGTAGTAGGGCCGGTAATGGGCGAGCACCGTTTCAACCTCTTCCTCGGTATGCTCCGGCAGGATGGCCCGCATCAGGCGCCCCACGCCCCAGCCCAGGTGGGGCTTCAGCTGCTCAGGGGTGTACCGGGGCAGGCCGAAGTGGTCCATGGTGTGGTTCACGGCGTCCACGATGTCCTGCAGCGAGTCCACAACCGTGCCGTCCAGGTCAAAGAAGATCGCGTCATATCTCATAGCTTCTCCCAAACGCAAGCAGGGGCGCCGCATCGGCGCCCCTGCGCAATCCCATCGCTTACAGGTTCTCCTCCAGGAAGGCCAGCAGGCCGGCAGCAGCCTCTTCCTCGTTCGCGCCTTCGCAGGTGATGGTAACCTCGGTGCCCTGCTTCACGCCCAGAGCCATCAGCTTCATCAGCTGGCCCAGGTTGACCGTCTTGCCGTTGGCGGTGATAGTGACGGTGGTGTCGGCATAGCTCTTGGCCTTCTTGGCCAGCAGGCCGGCGGGACGGGCGTGGATGCCCAGGGCGTCCTTGATGGTGTAGGTAAACTGCTTCATGGAATTTCGCTCCTTTGCTTGTTGGTTGATTGGTTGGTTAAAACCATAACATATTTATTATACGCCATGTGGGGACGAATGTCAATCATCCCTCAGCAAACCTCAGGATAATCGGCGGCGCGGGCCTGAATGACCTGCATCCCCGCGGCCCGAAGCCGGGTCAATACCCCGTCGGGGGCATATTCGTCGGTGATGACGCAGCCCTTCTTCTCCAGATGGAAGCTGGCATAGGTGCCGGCCTTGCCGATCTTGGTGTAGTCGGCGAGTATGAAGTAGGCGTCGGCGTGTTCGATCATCGTCTCGTTGATGCCCAGCTCGGCTGGGATGCCGCAGAGGATCTCCCCGTCGGGAGAGATGCCGGTGCAGCCCAGGAAGGCCTTGTCGGCGCGCACATCCATCAGGTTGCGCAGGGCCAGGTCGCCGGTGAGGATGTGGCGCGAGCCCCGCAGCACACCACCGGACAGCTGTGCCTCCACGCCGTCGGGGAACCGGTGGCCCACCATCATGGCGTTGTTGGTGAACGCGCTGACGGACTTGCCCTCCAGGTGGTCCAGTATCGCCAGTGCCGTATTGCTGCCGTTGATCAGCAGGCTGTCGCCGCTGTTCACCAGGGCCGCGGCGCAGCGGGCGATCAGGCGTTGGCAATGCGCCACCCGGCTCTTTTCATCGGGGGCGACGGCGCGCACATCGACGGTCGCGCCGCCGTGGAAGCGGCTGATCTTGCCCTGCTCCTCCAGGGTCTGCAAATCGCGCCGAACGGTCATTGCGGAGATGTCAAAGGCCCGCGCCAGCTCATCCACAAGGATTTCCTGACGGTCCCGGATCATGGCCAGCATCTCTGCATGGCGAAGACTGACGGTCTGGCGATCTCGTTTCATCGGTCGTGACTCCTTTGGGGGCAATGTGATTCTATCAGCGCCGGAAGCTCGAAAAGCGACTGGATTCGCGTAACGCCGTCCGGCGTATCTGCGGGTTCAGGGCTTCGGCACAGCCAGAAGGCGGTCATGCCCGCGTCCAGCGCGCCCAGGGCGTCTCCTTTGAGGTTGTCGCCCACGAAGGCGCATTCCCCCGGCGCGCACCCGGCCTTTTCAGCGCACAGTCGGAACAGCGCCGCGTCCGGCTTCTCCACGCCGGCCTCCTCGCTGGTGACGATGAAGTCCACATAGGTCATCAGCCCCAGGCGCTTCAGCTTGGCATATTGCCAGTCGGCGGTCATGTTGCTGCCGATGCCCACGGTGAGCCCCATGAAGCGCAGGGACGCCAGGGTATCGATCGCGCCCTCCATGGGCCGTATGCGCTCCAGCAGCGCGTTCCAGTAGAGGTCGGCCATCTCCGGGGCGTGGCCAACGGGCTTTCCGGCGGCCTCCAGCATCAGCTGGCAGCGAATCAGCCGGTTGTGGATGGCAGCACAGCTGCCAAGGCGTTCCTTCTGACGGCGAAAGGCGTCCCGATGCAACGCCTCGAAGCGCTCCGGCGACAGGTCCAGGTTGGCCCCGGCATAGGCGGTCAGCCGGCGCAGGGCCACGGCGTGGGCCGAGGTAAAGTCGTAGAGCGTGTCGTCAAGATCGAATATGACAGATTTGATCATATTGCTCCTGGATATGCGTAGCGCCGGCGGCGGCATGGCCACCGCCGGCGCTCGCCGTATCGGTTGGGAAGGTTAATCCAGCAGGCCGGCGTCCTTCATGGCCTGCTCCATTTCGGGAGCGGACATGATGTTCTTCAGGCCCAGCACCGTGGTGCCCTTCTTCTGGGCATCGGCGAACATGTTGGCGAAGTTGCGGGCACAGAGCACGATGTCGTAGTTGGGCGCGGCGCTCTTGCCCTCGGACAGGGAGCAGTGGTGGATGGTGGCGGGCTTGACGCTCAGCTTGGTCAGCACCTTCTGCAGGGTCATCTTCATCATCAGCGAGGAACCGGCGCCGTTGGCGCAGCAAACCATGAACTTCTTGTTGTCGAGCTTAGACATTGCAGCATATTCCTTTCATTGACGTAATGGGGGAATGTTCCCCCGGGACGTTTTTCCCCGCCCCGGAGGAACGGATAAAGGAGGTTGGAATTACTTCTTCTTGGAGGCGATGTACTCCTTGTAGGCCTCGTAATCCTCGGTGATCAGGAAGTAGCCCTTGGGATCGCGCATGTACTCGATCTGGGGGATGGCCAGCAGCAGGATGGCGACGACCGCCACGCCCGCGTAGCTCAGGTACTTCAGGATCACGGTGATGGCCGGCCAGACGGTCGCCCAGTCGAACATGCCCAGGTAGCCGCCGTACTGCGCCATGCCGACCCAGCCCGCGATGAAGGCGGAGCCGAAGACCTGGATCAGACCGGACAGGAAGGGGATGCACAGGCAGGCCTTCAGGCCGCCCTTTTCGTTGGCGACCAGGCCGATGGTGGCGTTGTCGAAGAACACCGGCACGAAGCCGCAGATGATGAGCACCGGGCTGTGGAAGATGATCAGCGCCACGATGGCCACCAGCTGGCCGGCAAGGCCCGCCAGGAAGCCGAATGTCACGGCGTTGGCGTCGCCGAAGCCGTAGCAGACCGCGCAGTCAACACCGGGCACGGAGGAGGGCAGCAGCTTGTCGGCGATGCCCTGGAAGGAGGCGGTCAGCTCGGTGACGAAGGTACGAACGCCCAGCTGCAGGATCGCCAGGTACACGGCGAAGTTCAGGCAGGTGGTCAGCACGTACATCACGAAGCTGGCATTCTCGGCCAGGCTGCCCTGCTCCACGAAGAAGGGCTTGCCGATGACGGTCATGATGATGCCGAAGAAGACAGTCATCAGGATGGCGGTACACACCATGTTCTCATTGAAGATGGAGAAGAAGCCGGGCATTTCCAGGTCGCCGACCTTCTTGATCTCCTTCTTGCGCTTGCCGCCGTTGGTGCCGAACAGCTTGTCGGCCAGGATGTAGCCCAGGCGGATGCCGAACATCTGCTGGTGGGCGATGGCAAAGCCCGCGCCGTCGGTCAGCTCCTGCATGGGCTTGACGGTCAGGTTGGAGCCCACGGCCCAGTAAGCGCCGAGGATGATGGACATGACAACCAGCATGGGAACGGTCTTCACGCCGCCCTGCCAGAGACCCGGCAGCGCGAACAGAATCAGCCAGTAGGCGGTGGCCGCCTGCTGCACCTGCACGTGGCCGGTGGTGAACAGGGAGCGGCACTTGGTGATCTTGTTGAAGCGCACCAGCAGAATGTTCACGATGAAGGCGATCAGCAGCAGGGTCAGCGCGGAGGAGAAGGCAGCGCCAAACTGCTCTTCGACACCCGCGGTGACGGCGTTCTGGCCGTAGTAGGGGTCGATGACCGCGGCGGTCAGGTTGAAGCGGTCCTTCAGGCCGGCCAGGATGGGCCGGAAGTTGCTGGTCAGTCCGCCGGAGCCGACGTTCAGGATCAGCATGCCGATGATGGCCTTCAGGGTGCCGCCCAGCACGTCATACCACTTTTTCTTCATCAGGATGTAACCGATCATCGTGATGAAGCCGATCATAAAGGGAGCCTGGCGCAGGATGTACGTCGTAAAGAACTCCCAAATGGAGACAAGAATGTTCACAGGATTACCCCTCTCTGTTGTTAGTGGGTGGTGGCGGCAGATTGCCGCCGGTGCAGGTTGTCCGGGTGGCCTTCCCCCTTGGGGAAGGTGGATTTGACGAAAAAAGCTTGCGTTTTTTCGTCAAAGACGGACGAGGTCCTTGACGCAGGGACAACGACTGTCGCAACAAAGGCGCAAGGCGTATCGTGTGGGGACCTCATCCGACCTCGCTACACGCGGCCACCTTCCCATATCGTGCGCGATGGGACCCGGCGCGTTAGCGTTGGGCGCGCGCGATTCCTCTTATAGGGGAAGGCTTTTGGGAACCGGATCGATTACATATCGTCCTCCGGGGGATAGTCGGCCTCGGCCTTCAGGATGTCCTCGGGGGTGTTGGCCGCCATCAGGGCGTCCAGCAGCGGCTCGTTGGTGAAGATCTGCATCAGCTGCTGCATGTTGTCCAGGTGCTCGTTGGGGTCCTTGGCGGCCAGAGTGAAGAACAGGCGGGCGACCTTGTCCTCGCCGTCCTCGTCCTTGCCGAAGTCCACGTCCTCCTTGACGCGCATGAAGCCCACGGCGGTCTGGTTGGCGCCTTCCGCGCCCTCCTGGCTGTGGGGCATGGCCACGTAGTGCTCGAACACCACGTAGGGGCCGTACTTTTCGATGCAGTCCACGATCTGCTGGTAGTAGTTGTCGGACACGTAGCCCGTCTTCGCCAGGGATTCGCAGCTCAGCTTCACGGCCTCCTGCCAGGAATCCACTTTGTCGACGAACTTGTAGTGGCCGCGCTCGACGATCTTCTGAAGTATGGTCTTGTCAGCCATGATACATCCTCCTTCGGGCGCTTACAGGCAGGACCTGTAGGGGATGTTCTGGGGCGCTTCGAAGCAGTCCTCGAAGCCGCGGCGATGGTGGAAGTAGATCTTGTCCTTGTCCTGGGGATAGACATACTTGCCGCCGACCTGCCAGAAGAACGGGTGGAACTTGTACTCGTTGCGGTCCTTCTTGAAGTCGTAGAGCAGCTTGATCTCCTCGCAGTCGGCCTGGAAGTTGGTCCACACGTCCCAGTGGATGGGCACGACCACCTTGCAGCGCAGGTTCTCGGCCATGCGCAGCACGTCGATGGAGGTCATCTTGTCCTGCATGCCGATGGGGTTCTCGCCGAAGGAGCCGAAGGCCACGTCGATGTCGTAGTCCTTGCCGTGCTTGGCGAAGTAGATGGAGAAGTGGCTGTCGCCGGAATGGTAGATGTTGCCGCCGGGGGTCTTGACCAGGTAGTTGACGGCCTTCTCGTCCATGTCGGTGGGGCACTTGCCGGTCAGCTCCTCCCGGTCGGGGCCGGTGGAGTCGGTGGTAACGATGCAGGTGCGGTCAAAGCTGTCCAGGCAGACGATCTCGATGTCCTTGATCTTAATGGTGTCGCCGGGCTTGACGATCTTGCAGCGCTCCTCGGGCACGCCCCACTTGATCCAGGTTTCCACGCTCTTCAGCGGGCCGATGAAGGGCACGGGGATCTCCTTGCCGTTTTCGTCAGTGGTGGTCATGCCGCTGTTGATCACGTGGGCCGCCCACTCGGCGGACATGTGGTCCTGGTGATAATGGGTCGCCAGCACCGCGTCCACCTGCTTGAAGGCGAAGGGATCGATCACGAAGGGCACGTTGCGCAGGTTCGGCTGCATGGCGCGGCCGCCGCACATGTTGGCCATCTGGTGGCCCACCTTCATCTTGCCGTCGCCGTGGGTGCGCTTGCCGTTGCCGCACCACAGGTCGATGGTGATGTTCGCGCCGCCAGGCGTCTTGAACCAGATGCCCGTGCAGCCCAGCCACCACATGGCCACGTTGCCGGGCTGGACGACCTCGTTCTCGATGTCCTCAACCAGCCAGGTGCCCCACTCGGGGAACGTAGACATGATCCACTTCTCGCGGGTCATTTCAGATACCTTGCTCATTTAATTCCTCCCTTTCTCCCGTTTAATGTTCGTTTCCAACCTTTGCCCTTACATTATACGCGAAAATGAACGTCTTTTCAAGGGATGCTTACCAGTTTTCAACCTATATATGTTCATATTTCGGCTGTTTTTTCATCATAACCCGGGCAAAATGAAACCATGGCGATCATATAACGATCATAAAGTGCCCGGTTGGAAGCCAAATATTAAATTTAACTCAATTTTATGCCAGGTTGGCGGATATATTCGCGTTGAAACTTCCCCATATTGTCAAAAAAATGAAATATATACGACCCGCCCGGGCCCACAGCCTATTGCAAAAAGGAATCATTTCCGATATAATGTTAACAACAGATGGCACATCTGATGCTTCCTGCCTTTGCAAATAACCATGAACGGGGAATCAGAACATGAAGAAGTATGCCATCGGCCTTTACGAAAAGGCCATGCCGCCGACCCTCTCCTGGCGGGAGAAGCTCGCCTTCGCCAAGGAGGCCGGCTATGATTTCGTGGAGATCAGCATCGACGAGAAGGACGAAAAGCTGGCCCGGCTGGACTGGACCGCCGACGAGCGGCTGGAGCTGGTTCGCACCATGAAGGAGGTCGGCCTGCCCATCCGCAGCATGTGCCTGTCCGGCCACCGGAAATATCCGCTGGGCGCGCCGGACCCCGCGGTGCGCGCGCGCAGCATGGAGATCATGGAAAAGGCCATACTGCTGGCCGACGACCTGGGCATCCGCATCATCCAGCTGGCCGGCTACGACGTGTATTACGAAGAAAGCTCCGCCGAGACGAAGGCCTGGTTCCTGGACAACCTGAAGAAGGCCACCGAGATGGCCGCCGTGCGGGGCATCATGATGGGCTTTGAGACCATGGAGACCGACTTCATGAACACGGTCTGGAAGTCCATGTACTACGTGGACGCGGTGGGCAGCCCCTACCTGGGGGTCTACCCCGATTCCGGCAACCTGACCAACGCCGCGAAGTCCTCCGGCGGGGATGTGCTGGACGACCTGTGGTCCGGCCGCGGCCACATCGTGGCGCTGCACCTGAAGGAGACCGTGCCCGGCGTATTCCGCGAGGTGCCCTTCCTCACCGGCCACGTGGACTTCAACGCCGTCATCTCCCGGGCCTGGCACATGGGCGTGCGCCGCTACGTGACCGAGATGTGGTACGTGGGCAACGACGACACCTGGGCCGACGACATTAAATTCGCCTGCCGGAGCATGTCGGAGATACTGGAGCGGCAGGAGTAAATTCTGATTCATCGAGCATCAGCTCGATAAATCAGAATTTCCCCGATCAACAATCGCCGCCTTCGGCGGCGGAAAGGATATGCTATGAAGATCGAGAAGAAGGTCATATCGAACCTGAACAAGTGCTATGCCATGTCAGAGCTGACCTGGGAGGGCGAGCATCGCTTCCTGGTGGCCGCCGAGAAGCACGATCCCTGCTATGTGTTTGCCGAGGACGGCACCCAGCTGGACACGGTGTGGTCCGAACCCGGCGGCGTGATGACCATGGTGCCGGTGCCCGGCGCGGACGGCCAGTTCCTGGCCACCCACAAATTCTATTCCCCCAACGATTCCGCCAACGCGAAGATCGTCATCGCCACCGCCAAAGCGAAGGGCGACTGGGAGATCCGCACACTGTGCGAGGCCCCCTTCGTGCACCGCTTCGGCATCCTGAACCGCAACGGCACCAACTACCTGCTGGTGTGCTGCCTGAAGAGCGACCACGAGTACAAGAACGACTGGCGCTTCCCCGGCGCCTGCTACGCCTCGGTGCTGCCTGGCGATCTGTCCGTATTCAACGAGGATCACCCGCTGACCCTGGAGCCCGTCATGGACGACATGCTGCGCAACCACGGCTACAGCAAGGTCTGTATCGACGGCTACGAGGCCGCCGTCGTTGGCTGCGAGGAGGGCACTTTCCTGTTCCGCCCGCCCGTCGCCCCCGGCAAGGAGTGGGACATCGAGCTGCTGTGCCCGGTGCCGTCCAGCGACTCCGTGCTGATCGACTTCGACGGCGACGGCCAGCTGGAGCTGGGCATGATCAGCCCCTTCCACGGCAACGCCCTGACCATCTTCCACCTGGACGAGTTCGGCAACTACGTGCCCACCTGGAAGTACCCCGCCCCCGAAAAGGAGACCGAGATGCTCCACGCCACCTGGGCCGGCACCATGCTGGGCAAGCCCACCTGGTGCGTAGGCTGGCGCAAGGGCACGAAATGCACCATCGCCATCACGTACGAGGACGGCGCTTACAGGACCGAGTTCATCGACAGGAACACCGGCTGCGCCAACCTGATGCACTTTGTCAACGCCGAAGGCAAGGACGTGCTGGTGGCCACGAATCGCGAGATCGACGAGGTCGCGATGTATACGATAACGGAATAAGAGGAGGAATAACCCATGCTTGAATCCCTGAAGAAGGCCGTATACGAGGCCAATATGGAGCTGCCCCGCCGGAACCTGGTCACCTACACCTGGGGCAATGTCAGCGGCATCGACCGGGAGAAGGGGCTGTTTGTCATCAAGCCCTCCGGCGTGGAATATGACGAGCTGAAGCCCGAGGACCTGGTGGTCGTGGACCTGAAGGGCAACAAGGTGGAGGGCGATCTGAATCCCTCCTCCGACACGCTGACCCACATGGTGCTGTACAACGCTTTCCCGAACATCGGCGGCATCGTGCACACCCACAGCCCCCACGCGGTGGCCTGGGCCCAGGCGGGGCTGGACATCCCCTGCTACGGCACCACCCACGCCGACTACTTCTACGGCCCGATCCCCTGCGCCCGCCACCTGACCCAGGCCGAGCTGGACGCCGGCTACGAGCTGAACACCGGCAACACCATCGTGGAATGCTTCAGGGACCGGGGCATCGACCCCGTCGCCGTGCCCGCAGTGATCTGCCACAGCCACGGCCCCTTCACCTGGGGCAAGGACGCCGCCGACGCCGTGTATCACGCCGTAGTGCTGGAGGAAGTGGCGAAGATGGCCATCTACACCCGCCAGGTGTTCCCCGCCGCGGCTCCCGCGCCTCAGCGCATCCAGGACAAGCACTACATGCGCAAGCACGGCCCCAACGCCTATTATGGCCAGGGCAAGAAGTAAATGAGCGAGAAGCAATCCGGCGGGCTGTTCAACGCCGCCTTCACCTATACCGACGCAGTGCTATCGGATTTTGAGGCCGTTTACCGCCAGAAGAAGGAGGTTTCCCCGGCCATGCGCATCGTACTGGGCGTACTGGGCGCAGTGGGGGTCATCTACTTCGGGTACATGCTCTACCGGGAAGGGCTCCAGCTCGCCCGGGTGGGCTACGCGCTGATCTGCTCGGTGCTGCTGGTGGTGGCGCTGTCCGGCGGGGGAAAGCGGCCCGACGAATCCACGGCCAAG
This sequence comes from Clostridia bacterium, assembly GCA_017512905.1. Lineage (GTDB taxonomy): Bacteria > Bacillota > Clostridia > Christensenellales > Aristaeellaceae > UBA2862. Next base: position 10,231 of record JAFWEL010000125.1, on the reverse strand, counting down.
TATCGCAAGTACTACCAGGACAAGCAGGCGACCTTCAAAATCGATGAAAACGGCGTCGAGATGCACCTGGAGGGTCAGAAGAACTACGCCCGCAGCAAGTTCCGGGAGATCTACGGCCTGTACGACACCGATATGTGCTTCTACTTTGTCATCAAGGGCAAGGCCTACTACATCCTGCCCAAGGCCAGCGTCGAAGGCGCGGGCGCGGATGAACTGAAGAAGTACATGGAGAAGAAGTGCGGGAAAAAGTTCCAGCATTACGAGACGAAGTGAGCATCGTTGACTGAAGCGACGCTAAGCCAGGGCGGAAAAGACGCCCGCAGTTGTGTATGGATTAGTTTGAGTATTGTGGCGGCGGCGACCGCGCCGCTACCGTTTCCCTGATGCGTCAGGGGACGGTGGCGGCAGGTCGCCGCCGCTGCGGCTTGTACGCCTGTGGTTTTTCTGTGTCAATGCGGTATATCCTACTTGACAGAGAGATTATATCGTGATATATTTTCAGCGTTGGTAAATTTTTTAACGGAGGGGTTAATCAATGAAGAAGATTATTGCTGTACTGACCGTTCTCTGCTTGATTCTGTCCATGGCCGCACTGGCTGAGGAGACCAGTGTATTCGCTTTCCGCAACGGCGTCCTGTTCGGCATGACCCAGAAGGACGTCATCGCCACCGAGGGCGACGCCCGCTATGAGGTGGATACCGAGAACACCAAGGGCCCCGTGACCTTTACCGAGGTGGAGTATGAGAACGTCGATATCGAAGGCGCCAAGGCGGACGTGACGTATATGTTCGTTGAGGACGCGCTGGTGGCCATTCGCGTGGACTATGACGACAAGGCCATGAGCTATGACGAGATCGACAAGACCTTGACCACCGCCTTCGGCGATGGCGCGAATCTGGATGTCAAGGTGCTGGGCAACGGCGTCTATGCCGTGGATGACGATGGCACTCCGGAAGCCAAGGCCAAGGCGTGGGTCAGCGGCGACATCATGATCATCGCCGAGCGGGATGGGGACGACACCGACGTCACCTATCTGGACATGACCGCTGCTTACCTCAAGTAAGCCGATTCAAAGGAAAACAGGCCGCCCCGCTGAGGGACGGCCTGTTTTGCGCTGGGTCGGTTACGCGCACTTGGTGTTCACGTGGCCCAGGTTGTTGAAGAACTCCATCATGTAGACCTCGTCGGCCCGGTTCATGCAGAAGACCTCGTAGCTGTCGCCGTGGTCCTTGCACAGCTCGCCGATGGCCATGTAGCGGCTCAGCACGCTCTTCAGGTTGAACTCCTCCCGTCCGTCAGTGGAGCGCAGCAGCACGTCGTCACGGCAACGGTTGACTGCCTCAACCAGATTATCTATATCCTTAGCATTCTTCAGAAGCATCATAATATCGCATCCTTTCTGCGTTCGATTGCCGTACCGTTTCCTCGGTACAGTCAGAATTATATCGAAAAGGACTTGATTTTGCACGATGCTCGCGGTATAATTGTTTTGATAGGCTTTGTGCTAACAGCACAACATAGCTGTGATGACTTTTAATGTGCGCGAAAATGGGTCGAAAAAATGACAAAAAGGAGGCGATAACGTGGATCTGCAGACGTTCCTGAACGACTTCATGAACAAGGACGACCTGGATTTGCTGGTGCGGGACGCCGCCGGGCTGTTTGAATGCCCCGCGATGGTGGTGGACATGGCCTTCCACGTGATCGCCTGGCATTGCGAAGCCGACTTTGACGATGCGCCCTTCCGCACCTCCACCCAGCGGGGCAGCCTGACCTACGAGGCGGGCAGCCTGCTGGCGGGCGCGGACACCCAGGCCCAGCTGGTCAGCCCGGAGGACAGCCCCTACAAGCGGCGTTTTTCGCTGCTGATGACGGGCGGAACACCGGTGGGCTACCTGATCCTGGTGGACATCGGCCAGCGCCTGGAGCGGGAGGACGGCCGGGTATTCCAGGCGGTGGAATCCGCCCTGGCCAAGCAGCTGATGCTGGAGAGCAGCCGGGGCAGCAGCATGCGCAGCGCCGAGGAGTCGGTGCTCCAGCACCTGCTGGAGGGGCGGTTCACCGACGAATCGCTGTTTCAGCTCCAGGCCGAGGCGGCGGGGCTGAAGTACCTGGCCCCCCGGCGCATCGCCCTGGTGAACCTGGAGCTGTACCGCAGCGCCAACTGGTCGGAGAACGCCCTGCGCAGCACGATCCTGGACGTGTTTCCCGCGTCCCGGCCCCTGGTGCACGACGGCAGCGTGGTGTTCTTCCTGAACAGCGACCCGGACATGGGCCTGTTCGGCAGCCTCTCCCGCCAGTTCAGCCTGCGGGTGGTGGTCTCCGCGCCCATCGGCCGGCTGTTCCGGCTGCCGGAGGTCTACGCCGCCACCCGGGCACTGATGGCGGCGCTGCTGCCCCGGCTGACCCATCCCTTCGCGGTGATGGCCGAATCCTATCAGGCGCTGATGATAATCAAGCAGCTGGAGGGCAGCCGCGACCTGATGCTGCCCGCGGTGCGGACGCTGGGCGAGCGGGACCGGGAGGACGAAACGCTGTACTGCCTGACGCTGTACACCTATCTTTGCTGCCACCGGTCGCTGCAGGAGACCTGCGCCAGGCTGTACACCCACCGCAATACGGTCCTGTACAGGATGCGCAAGCTGAGGGAAGAATACGATATCCCCGTGGACGACCCCGACCAGCACCTCGCCCTGCTGGTCTCCAGCGCCATGATGCTGATGGAGCTGGGCCGGGAGGACGTGTTCATGCCGGATGAGGCCCCCTGACATTGCGTCTCCCGCCTTTGTTCCTACATACGTTGGTCCCGGCGGCGCGAAGCAGGACCTTCAGAGCGAAAAAGACCTCATCCGCCTTTAAGGAAATATCACATCCCCGCCAGATCAAAATAGCTATAGCTCATGCCCACGACCCTGTCAATGCTCCCCTTGTGACCTCATCCCTGACCCGCCCCACGGCTTCGGTGGCCCTGTCCATGGCCTGGTTCAAACTGGGTCCAGCTCGGCGCCGGAGAAGGTACAGCGGCAACCAGCGAATAAATCGATCACCTGCAGCATCAGCGCCGTCACCTCCGGCAGCACGTCTCCCCTGCGCGCTTCGAAGCGGATACAGTTGAACAGGTAGCGATCATGCCTACCAGGCCCTCGACGATGCCTCTTCGGCGCTCCCGGCCGCCTGGACAGAGTTCCCATCCTCGGTGGTAGTGCCGCGTTTGAGAAACATTAGAAAAGCTGAGGTTCCTCACTGGACAAGCAGCCGAAGATGGTGTATAATATCAATGTAAAGAATTGATGAACCGGCACAGCCGAAGGGAGGGCATACAATGAATAAAAAGAGCATCGTCATCGACCGCGAATACGGCAGCGGCGGCCGCGAGGTGGCCCGGATATTGTCGGAAAAGCTGGGCATGGAATTTTACGACGGCAACCTGCTGGTATTGGCGGGCAAGGAGTACGGCATCGACCTGGGTACACTGCAAACCTACGACGAAAAGGGCGTGGGTAGTCTGCTCCACGATCTGTCCCTGGTGCGCAACAGCGGCATCGGCAGCACTGTTTACGGCACCACCGTGAACGAGGCTCCGTTCCAGGTGTATTCCGCCCAGTCCCGGCTGGTGCAGCAGCTGGTGGCAAAGGGGCCCGCCATCTTCCTGGGACGCTGTACGGGACAGATCCTGAAGGCGGAAGCCCGGGTGCCCTTCATCCACGCCTTTGTGTACGCCAGCAACATGCAGGACCGGATCGACCGGGCCCGGGAGGTGGATGGCGTGGAGGCCAGCCGCATTGAGGCGTACATCAAGCGCCGGGACAACCAGCGCAAGAACTACAACAAGTTCTTCACCGACAAGACCTGGGGCGACCGGGAAAATTACGACCTGATGCTGAACACCTCGACCCTGGGGTATGAGGGCGCGGCCAACGCCATCATCGCGGCGATGGGGGTTTAAACACGCTCTGGTAGTAAGTAACAAAGCCTTCCCATCAGGGAGGGTTTTTTATGACAGAAACAGCGCCCGCATGTAATCCTGGAGGGTGTACAGCACCCGCACAACCTCGACCTGCTGGCCGTCGTACAGGTAGAAGACGCGGTAGTTGCCGCAGACCAGAAAGCGGTATTCCGTATGGACGGCCAGTATGGCGTCCAGGGGTTTGCCCCGCTCAGGCATGCTTTGAAGGCTTTCCATGGCCTGTTTCAGCTGAACCATGATGCGATGGGCAGCATCCGGGTTGGACAGCTCATCCCGGATGTAATCGTGGATGTGGACCAGGTCGTTGCGCGCCAGCCGGAAGACGATGACCTCCGCCATGGTCAAACCCCCAGCCCTTCAAAGGCCTCGTCGATGGACAGCCCACCGTCCTTGCGCAGCGATTCGACACCCTTGGAGAGCTCCGCCAGCAGTTTGATGGTCGCCTGCTGTTTCTCGTAGTCGGCCAGACTCAGGACCACATATCGACCGCGCCCGTTCCTGGTGAGATAGACCGGAGAACCGCCGTCACAGCGGCTCAGCACTTCGCCGTAGTTTTTCAGATCGGAAACCGGCAGGATATTCGGCATGGGAAACACCTCCTGCCATTGAGTATACCATGATTCTTCCCGAGATTCAACGATAAATATTGGGGCGCTGTCAGCGCCCCAATCGTGGTAGTGTTCCAGGATTATCCCTCTGTCGCCAGTCGCGCCAGCACACTGACCCTGCCGTCGGGCAGGGTGCCCCGGATATCCAGGATGTGGCCGTCGCGGCGCCCTAAAGGACTTGCTTCGCGGCGCTGCTGGAAGCGCAGCGCGTCGCCCTCGTGGGCGGAGGTGAGGAAGATCACGTCCATCTGCCTGACGTTCAGCGCCTTCCACGCCTTCAGGGGGAAGGCGTTTATAATGGCGCGGACGTAGGCCACGTTGTTCATGTGGCGGGCCATGTCGATGTCGGTGGCCGTCACGAGGTGTTCGGCAAAGGGCGGTTCGGGGAAATCCCCGTCAATCATTAGGAAGGGCCCGGGGCAGGCGGTGGCCCGGGGATATTCCAGCTCCGGCGGCAGTATGCCGGCCAGGGGCTGTGGCTTGCCGCTCTGAATGTCGACGATGGCCCACTCGGTCACGCCCTGGGCCAGTACGCTGCCGTTTTTGCGAACCTCATAATAGCGGTTGCAGCGCATGTCCCCCGGCGCTTCGGGCCAGGTGACCACCTCCACCGCGTCCAGCAGGCGGGGCGGGTCGATGAAGCGCACCCGGGCCTTGACAGTGATCCAGAACATGCCCCTGCGCATCAGGAAATCCCAGCCCACGCCCATGGCCCCCGCCGCCTCGGTGGCGGTGTCCATGAACAGGTCAAAGGTGTGGGCGGGGCTCAACCGGCCCCAGGCGTCCACCTGACTGGGGAGTATGGTGATGGATTTGGTGTAGATGGGGTTCATTCCCGATTTCCTTCCTTTGCCAGCTTCTCATACCTTTCCTTTGCCAGCCTGGCGCCTTCACTGAACAGGGCTTCCGCGTTTTCGGGGAAGGTGCGGCGCAGGGCGGCGTAGCGGACCTCGCCCTCGAGGAACGCCTCGTAATCCAGGGTCGGGGCCTTGGAATCCAGGGTGAACTTCGCAGTGGCGTCGGGGTTGTAGCGGTACAGGTGCCAGTAGCCGGCCTCCACGGCCCGCTTCATCTCGTCCTGCACCTTCGCCATGCCGCACTTCAGGCCGTGGCTCTGGCAGGGGGCGTAGGCGATGATCACGCTGGGGCCGTTGAAGTGCTCGGCCTCCTTCATGGCCTTGACCAGCTGGGCGTTGTCCGCGCCCATGGCCACCTGGGCCACGTACACATTGCCATAGGTCATCAGCATACCGCCCAGGTCCTTCTTGGGGCGCTTCTTGCCGCTGGCGGCGAACTGGGCCACCGCGCCCACGGGAGTAGCCTTGGAGGACTGGCCGCCGGTGTTGGAGTAGACCTCGGTGTCCACCACCAGCACGTTCACGTTTTCGCCGCTGGCCACCACGTGGTCCAGGCCGCCGAAGCCGATGTCGTAGGCCCAGCCGTCGCCGCCGTACATCCAGAAGGTCTTCTTCGCCAGCATATCCCTGTGGCGGAGTATGGCCTTCGCGTCGGCGTCGCCCCGGACCTCCAGCGCGGCGATCAGCTTTTCAGTGCATTCGCCGTTCAGGTCGATGTCGTCATAGGTGGAAAGCCAGTTGTCGATGGCGTCCTTCACCCCGTCGTCGTTTACGTGGGCCTCGCGATAGGCCATTACCCTTTCGCGTTGGGCCTGACGCTGCTGCTGCACGGCCAGAACCATGCCCAGGCTGAACTCGGCGTTGTTCTCAAACAGCGAGTTGGACCAGGCCGGGCCCCTGCCGCAGCGGTTGACGGTGTAGGGGATGCCGGGCATGGCCGAGCCCCAGGCCTGGGAGCAGCCGGTGGCGTTGGCCCAGTACACCCGGTCGCCGTACAGCTGGGTCAGCAGCTTGGCGTAGGGGGTCTCGCCGCAGCCGGCGCAGGCGGCAGAGAACTCCAGCAGCGGCTGGCGGAACTGGCTGCCCTTGACGGTGTAGGGATCGAAGATATCGCCCTTGTCGGACAGCTTCAGCGCCCAGTCCCAGGCGGCGCGGGTGTCCGGGGCCGCGGCCACGGGCGTCATGGTCAGGGCGTTCGCCGGACAGACGTTGGCGCAGGAGCCGCAGCCGGTGCAATCCAGGTTGCTGACGGCCATGGTGAAGCCGAGGCCCTTGGCGGAGGCCTTGCCCCTGGCGGGCACGACGCTGGCGCCCTCGGGCACGGTGGCCAGCTCCGTGTGATCGACCAGGTAGGGCCGGATCACCGCGTGGGGGCAGACGTAGCTGCACTTGTTGCACTGGATGCATTTTTGGGCGTCCCATACGGGCACCTGAGTGGCGATGCCCCGCTTTTCAAAGGCGGTCAGGCCCATGTCCATCACGCCGTCGGCGTACTTCGCGAAGGCGCTGACGGGCAGGTCGTCGCCCTTCTGGGCGTTGATGGGGTCCAGCAGCTTCGTGACCACCTCGGGCACGTCCCGCTTCGCGGTGGGGGCGTCCTGGGCGTTTTTCCACGCCTCGGGGATTTCCACCTTCACCAGGTATTCCCCGCCCGCGTCGGCGGCGGCCAGGTTCCGGTTCACCACGTCCTCGCCCTTGGCGAAGTAGGTCTTTTTCACGGCGGCCTTGATGTATTCGATGGCCTCCTGGACCGGAATGATGACCATCACATAAAAGAACGCCGATTGCAGCACCATGTTGAAGTGGTTGCCCAGCCCCAGATCCTCCGCGATCTTCACGGCGTCGATGGTATAGAGCTGTATGCTGTTGTTCGCGATGGTCCGCTTGGCGTGGGCGGGCAGGTGCTTCTCCAGCTGTGCCGCGTCCCAGGGACAGTTCAGCAGCAGCGTGCCCCCGGGCTTGACCTCCCCGGCGATGTCGTAGCGCTCCATGTAGCTGGGGGTGTGGCAGGCCACGAAGTCCGCGGACTTCACGTAGTAGGAGGCGCGGATGGGATGGTCGCTGAAGCGCAGGTGGCTCTTGGTGACGCCGAAGCTCTTCTTGGCGTCGTACTCGAAGTAGGCCTGGGCGAACATCGGGGTGTGGGAATTGATGATCTCCACCGTGTTCTTGTTCGCGCCCACGGTGCCGTCGCCGCCGAGGCCCCAGAACTTGCAGCTCACCACGCCCTCGTCTGAGAGCTCCAGAGGCGCATCGGGCAGGGACAGGTGGGTCACGTCGTCGGTGATGCCGATGGTGAAGCGGTTCACCGGGGCTGCCGCCTTCAGATTCTCAAAGGCCGCGGCGATCTGGGCCGGGGTGGTGTCCTTGCTGGACAGGCCGTAGCGCCCGCCGACGACAACGAGGTCGTTCCTGCCGCGCAACGCGGTGCACACGTCCTGGTACAGCGGCTCGCCGGCGCTGCCGGATTCCTTGGTGCGGTCCAGCACCGCCACGGCCTTCACGGTGCCCGGCAGGGCGGCCACGAAGCGCTTCACGTCGAAGGGCCGGAACAGATGGACCTGCACAAAGCCCACCTTTTCACCCCTCGCGTTGAGGGCGTCCACGGTCTCCTGGACGCAGCCGGAGACTGAGCCCATGGCCACCACCACGCGCTCGGCGTCGGGCGCGCCGTAGTAATCGAAGCAGTGATAGGCTCTGCCGGTGATTTTGCCGATCCTGGCCATATAGTCCTCGACGATATCGGGCAGGGCGTCGTAATCGGCGTTGGCGGCCTCCCGCACCTGGAAGAAGATGTCCGGGTTCTGCACGGTGGCGCGGATCATCGGGTGCTCCGGATTCAGGGCGTGGTCCCGGAAGGCGTCCACGGCCTCGAAGTCCAGCAGGGAGCGCAGGTCGTCATAGGAAATCTGCTCCACCTTGTCGATTTCGTGGGACGTGCGGAAGCCGTCGAAGAAGTGGAGGAAGGGCACTCGGCCCTTGATGGCAGCCAGGTGGGCCACCCCGGCCAGGTCCATGACCTCCTGCACGCTGGCGGTGCACAGCATGGCGAAGCCGGTCTGGCGGCAGTTCATCACGTCGGAGTGGTCGCCGAAGATGGACAGGGCGTGGGTGCCCACCGTGCGGGCCGCCACGTGCAGCACTCCCGGCAGGCGCTCGCCGGCGATGCGGTGCAGCACCGGGATCATCAGCATCAGGCCCTGGGAGGACGTAAAGCTCGTCGCCAGCGCGCCGGTCTGCAGCGCCCCGTGGACCGCCGCCGCCGCGCCGGCCTCACTCTGCATCTCCACCAGCCGCACCGGCTGGCCGAACAGGTTCTGCTTCCCCTTCGCCGACCACAGGTCGGTCTTGCCCGCCATGGGGCTGGAGGGGGTGATGGGATAGATGGCGGCGACCTCGGTGAAGGCGTAGGCCACATAGGCCGCGGCCTCGTTGCCGTCGAGGGTGACGTAGACGGGATTCTTCTTCTCGGTCATGGGAGGGACCTCCTTGTTCTGTGTGGCGTGAATGGACAGTTTATTCAAGGCGTTGGGTAAACGCGGTCTTTTCCCTGCTGTTATATCCCGCGCGTTCATAGAACCTCAGCGTCGCAGCGTCGCGCGACCCCGTAAGCAGCATGATTTTATAGCAATGCTCTCTTTCTGCGAGCGCTTTTGCGTAGTCAAGGCAGGCCGTCGCATAGCCCATGCCGCGGTGATCGCTGTGTGTGACCACGTTTTCAATGAGGGCATAGGGTCGGATGCCCCTCGTCAGATTGGGGATGACGACGCAGACGCAGGAGGAGACCAGCTTCCCATCGACGATATTGACGATGATATGGTGATTCCGGTCCTGCAGGATCGTCTCCCACGTGTGCTTCAGGTGATCTGACCATTCCGGTATGCTCTTTTCGTGGAGATGGGTGTACAGGGCCAACAGATCATTCAATTCCGTGCGCTCGATTTCCCTGACCATGGTTTTGTCTCCGTGAATGCTGATTTGGCGGGGTGTTGCGATTCATACGGAACCCCTCCGACCCCGCCTACGGCGGGGCCACCTCCCCTTTCAGGGGAGGCTAAGCACCAAACATTGGCCTTCCAAAAGCCTCCCCTGCGACGCGAAGCTAGTGGGGAGGTGCCGCGCAGCGGCGGAGGGGTTCCGTCAGCTCGCCAAACTAGGACCTTACGCGGTTTCGATCGCCGCGTCCTTCTGCAATCCCAGCTTTTCCACGGCCTGCTGGCGCATCTTGTACTTCTGGATCTTGCCGGCGTCGTTCATCGGGAAGGCATCCACGAAGTCGATATACTTGGGCACCTTGTGCTTGGCCATGTGGTCGAGGACGTACTTCTTCATCTCCTCCACCGTCATGGTCTCGCCCTCCTTGAGGATGATGCAGGCCATGATCTCCTCGCCCATGGCCTTGTCGGGCACGCCGATGACCTGCACGTCCGAGACCTTGGGGTGGGTGTAGATGAATTCCTCGATCTCCTTGGGGTAGATATTCTCGCCGCCGCGGATGATCATGTCCTTGAGCCTTCCGGTGATGCGGTAGTTGCCCTCGGGGGTGCGGCAGGCCAGGTCGCCGGTGTGCAGCCAGCCGTCCTTATCGATGGCGGAGGCAGTGGCCCTGGGCATCTTGTAGTAGCCCTTCATGATGTTGTAGCCCCGGGCGACGAATTCGCCGATGATAGCTCTAAGTGCCGGCTTGAATGCGACGTCATAACCTTCAATAAGCTCTTCAAGAGTAGCAGCGCCCTCAGCAAGTGCCTCTTTCCTTTCGTACTCAGCAACCTTGTCGGCAAGTCTCTTGATTTCACCCA
>JAFWEL010000124.1 GCA_017512905.1 Clostridia bacterium | reverse complement strand
GCCTGCCGTACCAGAAATGTCCACCGCTTGGGGTTTGCCTTTCTTCTATCCGTTCATGGCTGGAAATTGTGTCCATTTGCCAGGAACGGGTTGTTGGGCCTTACCAAAGCAGGTGTCCATTCTCTGGGGTACAGTTTAAAAGGCGTCGAGGTCACCGAGAGCGACTGGAACGGCTACAAAAACGTACTCATGTGCACCATTGAGGGCGACGACGGCATGACCCGCAGCACCTCCAACCAAGCATTCTCCCGGCGCGCATTCGACAACAGATCGAGTCTTGTATATATCCTACTGAACTCGAATTCGATGCCGTTCTATGGGTTTTCATGTGGGAAATCGCTCACCCAACGTACCATGAATACAGTTCATCCTTTGACTGCGGCACCGCCCACTTATCAGACCTCCTCTGTAGGCAGATTTCGTCAAAATCCTGATCGGTGAGCGCGTGGATTGTCAGACGTTCCTCTCCACCTGTCCCATCGACCCAAAACACCGCTGTCGTTTCAGTGATTGACTCAATTCTTCCCAATACCTGTTATCTTGTAGTCGTTATAGGCGTAGGTTATATAAATCCCCCGGAGTGTGAATGTCAACGAATAATCGAGCCACTAAGCGCTAAAATGACACCGATAATATGAACCACGCGCTACGGAATACTCGGGCCAGTCAAGCCCTTGACACGGCCCTGCTTTCCGCCTGATCGATATGATCTCACCCGCCAGCGCGAATGTACGGATAACTAATAATATGTGTTGTACCGGTCGTTGATTGTTATTTCGATCCCGAACACGATTTTCCACCGTTATGTTGTAGAATAGAGCCGGCGCGTCGCTCAGAGTTGAGCGCTACAGCCTTTCTTATTCCCCGCTTTTGAGATTGAAACGGGCCAGTGACCGATATAACCGCGCTGTTTTCCCGGCAGCATGCATGGCTGAAGAAATCCGTGGCTATGATAGGCCAATAGCCGGATGAAGCGGTGTCGTTGAAGGTCGTGGGACAGCTCTGCGAAGGGTTGGGTGTAAGCGTAGCGCAGGTGATCGAATTCAAGGCGGTATAGGCGCATAAATATACGGCGGCGTATAATCATACGCCGCCGCTGTGATCAGTTCCAAATCTCCACGTCTCCGGTTTCTCCCGCTTTATTCACCCAATAAATCTTGTTCTCCTCGACTTTTACGTAAGCGCTCACAGCATCCTTCGGCACTTTTGCGGCGATCCCATCAGGAGTGATCGCGCCGCCCATTTTGCTCTGGATGACGATGTCCAGCTTCGCCGCACGGACTTTGCGCGCTGGTTTTGAGGCCGCTTCCACAAGCGCTTCCTTCGCTTCCGCCGCTTTCCTGCCCCGCTTCGCCTTGGCCTTGCCTGCTTCGATCTCGGCCGCAGTGGCCGCATCGTCAACCTTCTCGGCAACCTTCGAAGCCGCCTTCGCAGCAGCCTCTTCAACCTTCGTCTTGGCCTTGCGGCCTGCGGCGCGGGTGGCCTTCTTCACTTCCACCTCGGTCGCAGCAGCCGTATCAGCAGCTTTCTCAGCCGTGGCCTTTGCCGCCTTCTTCACGTCCGCCGCAACATCAGCAATCTTCTTTCTCGGCATGTGTACAACTCCTTCCGGTTATTGGTTTGTCCCCATTATATCACATTGAGGATAATATGACAATCTCCTTTTTCGCTGACCGTTCACACCAGTGGGCAAACTCGCTCAGAACCGTATTTCTTCCGGTGCGTCGGTGAACGAGGAAATAGTGGCCACAGCGTTTTTGAAATACAATACCTGCGTATTATCATCATCCGCGCTGTACATCGCCTTAAGGCTCGGCATCTTCTCCAGCATAGCTGCCTTCGGCTCCCGGCGGTCGTCATTCACCAGCTCGCCGGCAATGCGCATCCACTTACCGCCTTGGAAGGCGCAGATTTCAACCTTGGGATTCGCGGCGATCTGTTTGGAGACGTTCTTCACTTTACCGGTCTGGATATAGAGCTTATCCTCATATACCAGAGCTGTTCCAAAGGGGCGTACACGCGGCTGATCGCCTTCGACTGTAGCCAGGTAGTAGGTCTGTGCGTCATCCAGGAATTTGCAAACGCTCTCGACATTCTTCATTCTGATTTCTCCTTCCGTGTGTTTATTCCACAGCGTCCTTCGGCGCCTTGGCGGGCTTGAAGTCAGGGATCCGTTTTGCGCTGATTTCCACCGTCTCCCCTGTCCGCGGCTTGTGGCCCGTGCGGGCAACATGTTCCTTAACCCAGGGAAGGGACGGCAAGCTTATCCTCGTCTTTCAGTCCATCGGTGATCGTAGAGGTCAAGGCATCCAACGCAGCAGCAGCCTCCTTCTTGCTCAGGCCGGTCTTCTCTGCGATCGTGTCTACCCATTCAGACTTCGTCATGGGCCTCCATTCCTTCTAAATATCATAGCAATGCGCTTACCGCCACCGTTTGAGCTTATATCCACTCTGATTTCAGACGCATTTCCATGATTCAATTGTATCATAATACAGGATAAAATCAATATGATTTGCGTATTATATTTTCAAGCCCGACAGTTATGAATTGGATTGCAAAGGGGTATGTTCCGGGAGCAGATATGAATTACATTCCTGATTCTGCGAGGGAGCCCTATACAGCAGCTCGTGCAAAAAATGGGATTGCGCGAATAAAAAGTATTTTGAAAGCATGCTGTGACGGGAAAGGAGTTGTGCCAGCATTATTCGGAATGACACAAATGCAATTCGATGCTTGCATGCAGTATCCGGAACAAGAAGGTTACATATATAAGTACGTGGAAGATGGGTGTACTTACTATGACGGAACCCCGAAGGGCCAAGATTCATTACAGAAGTTTAAAAAGTCCGATTGGATAGCCCTATTTACTACGGGAGCGTCAATATTCCCGGCTATAGTGCAGTTAGTTAGTTTGATCGTTGGCTAATTGCAATGTCATCACAAATATCGTCCTAACCCGCATGGCCGCCGAGCGCGGTATCACCGCTGACGAGATGCGTGACCTTATCCAAGAGGCAATACACTCATCCTCAGATTTGACGCTTCGAAGGGAGATGCGGAGTCGGTTCGGTAAACGGGAGATGACTACAGAGGAGTTCATAATTCTACTTGCAGAGATGATCGAGCAGGGCTGCGGCAATTAGCTGCGGCTCTGTTTTCTTGGTTGCGCCCACGTCAGTTTTGTGCTATACTCAGGCCATAAAGGAAGCCGTGAAAAGGAAGACATGCTGAGCATGTATGATATTGCCATTGAAATGAGGCGGTCTTGAATGACACAGATAGAGCAGGAGAAGAATCTGGAAGCAGTAAAAGAATTCCGAATGTTTGATGATACATTCATGTCCGCCGTGTTTGATGGTAAGAAGGAAGAAACTCTGAATTCCTCATCAGAGTGATTCTGGATCGAGATGATATTTCCGTCATAGATTCAAAAGCTCAGTTCTTCATGTCGAACATTTATGGCAGAGGGCTTAGGCTTGATATCTATGCAAAAGACGACGAGGGGCAAGCGTATCATTTCGAGGTCGAGAGAAGCAGGGAAAGGGCTTCTGTAAAAAGGGCAAGGTTTACAAGAGCGATGGTTGATTCACGCCTTTTGAAAAGGGGAGAAGATGTCAACAAAATACCCGACAGGTATACGATCTTCATCACTGAAGAAGACTGTTTCCATGAAGGGTTGCCGATCTACCATGCTGAATATAAAATTACAGAGTTAGGAAATCGACCATTAGGTGACGGAAGCAGAATGATCTATGTTAACGGCGAGTATCGTAATATTGACACACCTATCGGAAGACTAATGCATGATTTTTCATGCAAGAATGCGGATGTAATATTGAATCCAATCCTGCGAGAGCGGGTAAGAGTCTTGAAGGAAACGGAAGGAGGGCGACAAGAAGTGTGCCAGATTATGGAAAACAGAATCAATGAAGAGAAGATCGAACTTGCGAAGGATGCTATTATCAAAGGTGATCTAACGCTTGAGCAGATTGCTACAGTCCTGAAACTACCGTTAGCCTTTGTGCAGGAATTGGCGAAGTCGACATCCCCGGCATACGTGTGATGATGCGTATCAGCCCGACAAATCAGAATTTCCCCACGACTGAACAGATACACACGGACATTTATTCTGGGAGGTTTCGCCAATGAAAAAGATTCTTGTTCTGTTGCTGATTTGTATGCTGGTGGTCTCCGCGGCCCTTGCGGAAGGCCCACGATCCGGCGCGGCGGAGGCGCCTGTGCTGCTCTGCGACTATTGGACGGAGGGCTCCGGGGCGGCCGCGAAGCTGAACGAATACCTGCTGGCTGTGACGGATGAAGCCTCGCCCGATTACATTCCCGTGGAGGACCGCCTGGCCGTGTTCGACCTGGACGGCACGCTGATGTGCGAGACCTATCCCTTCTGCTTCGAGTATATGGTGTTCGCGGACTATGCGTTGAAGCACGCGGACACGTTGCCCGAGGATGTGGTGGCGGTCGCCCGGGAGATCGAGGACGCCACAGGCAAGGCCAAGCCGGACGGCATGAGCACGCGCCAGGCCGCCGCGGCCGCCATCGCCTACAAGGGCATGACGATGGAAGAGCTGGCCCAGGTGGTTTCCGACTTCAAGGAAAGCGACGCCTGGGGTTTTACGGGCCTGACGCGGGGAGAGGCCTGGTACAAGCCCATGGTGGAGCTGTTTGAGAAGCTGCAGGCCAACGGCTTCGAGGTCTACGTCGTCACGGCGACCGAGCGCAACATCGTGCGGGAGGTCGTCAGGGGCGTCCTGGATATCCCCCCGTCCCATGTCATCGGCACCGAGTACGGCTATACCGCCACGAACCAGGGTGACGCGACGGATGCGGACTACACCTTCCAGCCGGAGGATCAGGTCGTCTTCGACGGCAACTACTACGGCGAAAACGCCAAGACCAGCAAGGTGGACGCCATCGTGCGGGAGATCGGCCAGCAGCCGGTCCTGGCCTTTGGCAACTCCTCCGGCGACGTGGCGATGGAGATCTATACCATCAGCAACAACCCCTACCGCAGCGCCGCGTTTATGGTCATGGCCGACGACGAGGAAAGGGAGCATGGAAATGCTGAAAGCGCCGCGGAGAAGAAGGCCGGATACGAGGCCCAGGGCATCGGCATCATCTCCATGCGGGATGATTTCAGGACGATCTACGGCCAGGATGTGGAAGTCGGGGATTCCCGGGAAGCTGTCGCCGAGGCCATGAACGCCCTCCGGGAGGCCCGGGCCGGGAGGTCGCAGGAGGCGCTGAAGGCCGAGCTGGACGCCTATGTCGCCGAGGGTAAGCTCACCCAGGAGCAGGCCGATCTGATTCTCAGGCACGCCGGGGAGGAGCAGGACGAAGCACAGCCGAAGAACTGGTGGGAGCAGGGCGACAACCCGTTCAGCGGCAGGAAGCAATACGGGAATTGGGAGTTCAGCTGGTCCTTCGACTGGGGCCCCCAGAGCCGGCATGAGTTTCCCGGATGGCAGTTTCCCGAATGGCAGGACGAAAACCGGCCCGCCGACGGGGAGCAGTGCCCGTGTATGTGATTATGGGTGAATTCTGAGTTGGCGGAGGGGTTCTGTCAGCCCGCCAACTCAGCATTTATCTGGCTGAATCAATACATTTCAACCCCAAAACGCCCCTCTCCGGGGCGTTTTCCGCATCTGTATATTTTTCAGGGTGGCGTGGATCGGGCGGTGGGGCGCATGGCCCCGGACGGTGGGGGATTACAGCCCGGACTGTTGACGGTCCGGCAGCCCGTCGCGAATCCTCAGCATGCGGTCCGGATAGTCGCCGATCAGCATATCTGCGCCGGCTTCGAGGCTCTTGCGAATGTCGTCTTCGCCGTTGGTGGTCCACACGTTCACCTGCATGCCCCTGGCATGGACCTTGTCGGCTTCCCGATAAAGCAGCAGCTCGGAAAAATGGGGGTGAATGGCGTCGATGCCCACCAGGTGCGCCAGATCCCAGGGATCGATAACCTTACGGTTGTTCAGCTTGCCGATGGGCGTCCGGAGCAATCCGACCCGGGCGCTCGAATCCATGTGCTTGATAAGCACCAGGCTGGCGCTGTTGAAGCTGGAGTAGAGCACCCGCTCCGTCATCCCCATCTCCGCCGCGAGCTGAACGCACTTTTTCTCGATGTGCTCATAGCGTATGCGGCTCGTTTTCAGCTCCGTATTGATTTCCAGGCCGGTGGGCTTCAGCAATTCGTAGACCTCCCTGAGGGTGGGAATGGTCGCGTTCGCGTATTCGGGATGGGTCCTGTTGAAGCGCAGCTGCTTCAGCTCCGCCGTGGTCATGTTTCGGATAAGGCCGTGGCCGTTGGAAACGCGGCCGAGCTCTTTGTCGTGGGCGACTACCAGCTCTCCGTCCCGGGTCATGTGGACATCGAGCTCCACGCCGTCCGCGCCCATCCTTGCCGCCAGCTCAAAGGCCTCAAGCGTGTTTTCCGGCGCATAGCCGGAAGCGCCGCGATGCGCGAATATCTTCTGCATGTGTATAAATCCCCCTGTATATTGAAATAATCCATTCACCGATTGCTCACAGAGGCGCGCGCCGCCCTTCTCGGCAGTCGCAGCAGCAGGGCGATGGCCCAGTTTGTTGCCAGGATAATCAGAAAGGCGGCCACCGCGGACAGCGGCCCATGCTTGGCAAAGCCGTACCAGTCGTTGCCCCGGACGCCGTTGACGAGCAGATTGCCGACATAGAACAGGCTGTAGGCCAGCATGGGGATCACGGTGAACAGACTGTCGCGGATTGTGAAGGTCCCCTCCCGGTCGAAGATCAGGAAATCCACCATCGCGAGGACCGGCACCACCAGATGAAACCAGAAATTGGCCCCTGTGTACATCGAATCGTAGCCGTAGGCCGGCCCCAGGAAGAGCAGCACGACGAAAAAGGTGAGGGCGACGGCTACGGTGGAGGCGTATTTCCAGCGACCGGTTTTCCTGCCCCAAAGGGCTACCAGGGATACGCCGCCCTGGAACAGATTGGACAGCACCGTGAAATAGCGCAGGTTCTGGAGCCCTCCCAGGCTCAGCGAACCGTGCCGCCCCGTTTTAAACGTCATGGACAGCCACGCGCCCAGGGACAGGACAGCGATGAGAAGGTTCAGGACCTTGGATATGACTTTACGCATGGTTGTTTCAATCCTCCGTGGCGGAGCGCGGGTTCAGGGATTTGCCTGCGCCCGAACAGCCGCGATCCATATTTGCAAGCGCCGTAGCGCCCCTTTGACCACATGTCCATCCGTTTCCTATTCTATCATAGATTTGCGGATACGGCAACCGGTCGGGGAGGTTGTCGCCGCTGGGGATGATGGCGCTTGGCGCGCGATTTCATCTAAACTATGTTGAAAACCGCCGCACGGTCCTGTACAATCAGAACACAGTCAAACGACACGGGAATCTTCGTCCGACGTCCGTTCCGGGCGGATTCATTCTCAGACACGACAGGAGAGGGCAGGCTATGGATAAGCAACGCACCGCCGCGCGGTATCCCACCCGTACGCGCATGCTGGCGGCGTTTCTTCGGGGGAGCGCGGGCTATTTTGTGCTGAGCGCGGTGATGACCTTCGCCGTGGCGATGCTCGACTTCGTCAATCCGAAGATCATCGGCTACACCGTGGACGCGCTGATCGGCCAGACCCCCGGCGCCGGCAATTCGCTGACCGGCAGGCTGCTGGAGCGGATGGGCGGCGCGGCCTTTGTGACGAGGCGGCTGGGCGTCGTGGCGGGCATTGTGGTGGCCGTGGCGCTGTGCGGGGCGCTGGCGCGGTACCTGTTCAGGCTGTTCAACGCCATGGGCGCGGAGTCGCTGCTGCGGCAGATGCGGGACCAGCTGTTCGGCCAGATCCTGCGCCTGCCCTGCGCCTGGTACGCCGGCCAGCAGACCGGCGACATCATCCAGCGCTGCACGTCGGACGTGGAGACGGTGAAGAGCTTCGTGGCGGAGCGACTGACCAGCCTGCTGCGCATCTCGGTGATGCTGGTGATGGCGCTGTACTACATGCGCCTGATCCACGGGGGGCTGACCCTGGTCGCCTTCGCGTTCGTTCCCGTCATCGTGGGTTATTCCTTCATATTCCATCGCCACATCGGCAGCGCCTTTGCCGAGGTGGACATGCAGGAGGGCAAGCTCTCCGCCATCGCCCAGGAAAACCTGACCGGTGTGCGCGTGGTGCGCGCCTTCGGGCGGGAGCTGTACGAGCGCAGGCGCTTTGAGGCCCAGAACCAGCTGTATACGAACATGTGGGTGCGGTTGATGAAGATCCTCACCATGTACTGGTGCACCAGCGATCTTGTGGCCGGGCTGCAAATCCTGGCCGTGGTGGCTCTGGGGGCGGCGTTCTGCGTCCGGGGACAGCTGTCGGCGGGCAGCTATGTGGCCTTTGTCAACTACAACGCCATGCTGACCTGGCCGGTGCGGGAGCTGGGCCGGGTGATCTCCGACATGAGCAAGGCGGGCATCTCCATCGACCGCATCCGCATGATCATGAACGCCGAGCCGGAGCGGGACGCGCCCGGCGCGCTGAAGCCGCCCATCGACGGGGACATCCGCTTTGAACACGTCTCCTTCCGGTATGGCGACGGGGGACGAAGGGTGCTGGACGACGTGAGCTTCACCGTCGGAAAGGGCGAGACCGTGGGCATACTGGGCGGCACGGGGTCGGGCAAGTCCACGCTGGTGCAGCTGCTGGACCGGCTGTATGAATTGCCCGGGGACGGCGGGAGGATCACCATCGGCGGCGTGGACATCGCGCAGATGGAGGTCGGATGGCTCCGGCAGAACATCGGCCTGGTGCTCCAGGAGCCCTTCCTGTTCTCCCGCACCATCGGGGACAACCTGCGCATCGCCCGGAAGGACGCCACGATGGATGAGGCGCGGCAGGCGGCGCGGGTCGCCCAGCTGGAGGAGGCCGTCGAGCGCTTTGCCGCCGGCTACGACACCTTCGTGGGCGAGCGGGGCGTGACGCTGTCCGGCGGGCAGAAGCAGCGGGTCGCCGTATCGCCCAGACGCTGATCCGCAACGCGCCCATCATGATCTTCGACGATTCCCTGTCCGCCGTGGACGCCCAGACGGACGCCCGGATTCGGCGGGCACTGATCGAGCACACCTCCGGGGCCACGGTCATACTGATCGCCCATCGGGTCACCACGCTGATGGGCGCGGACCGGGTCATCGTGCTGGACAAGGGCC
The DNA here is from genome assembly GCA_017512905.1 of Clostridia bacterium. GTDB lineage: Bacteria > Bacillota > Clostridia > Christensenellales > Aristaeellaceae > UBA2862. The sequence continues at coordinate 11,172 of JAFWEL010000124.1, read as the reverse complement.
GGGTGGTGGAACAGGGCACCCACGACGAGCTGATCCGCCGGGACGGCATCTATCGCCGGGTGTACGAATTGCAAACCCAGGGGCTGGACCTGGACGGGGAGGCGATGGCATGAGCGAAGAGCGGACAAAGGCCCTTCCCTGGTTCGGCGTGCCGAAGCTGATGCCGTACATCAGGCCCTACCGGAAGGGCATCGTCGCGATGATCGCGGTGGGCTGCCTGGTCTCGCTGATCGACGCGGCCTATCCCCTGTTCAACCGCTACGCGCTGGACCGCTTCGTCATCGGCGGCAGCCTGGAGGGCATGGGCGGGTTCATCGCGCTGTATATCGCCGTGCTGCTGGGGCAGGTGGTGCTGAATTACTTCAGCGTGGCCTATTGCGGCAAGATCGAAATGACCGTGGACCGGGACCTGCGCAACGCCGCCTTCAACCACCTGCAAACCCTGTCCTTCTCCTACTTCAACCAGAATTCCGTGGGCTATATCCACGCCCGGGTGATCAGCGACAGCGGCAAGATCGGCGAGCTGGTGGCCTGGCGGATGATGGACATCGTGTGGAACCTGTCCTACCTGCTGTTCATCGTGCTGATGATGCTGCTGTCGAGCCCTCGGCTGACGCTGTGGCTTTTGCCCCTGATCCCGGTGTCGGCGGCGCTGATCGCCTGGTTCCAGGGCAAGCTGGTGACGCTGAACCGGCAGATCCGGGAGATCAATTCCCGAATCACCGGCAATTTCAACGAGGGCATCACCGGCGTTCGGGCCATCAAGACGCTGGTAGCGGAGGAACGCATCGGCGGGGACTTCCGTGCCGAGACCGAGAACATGCGCAAAACCGGCATACGTGCCACCCATTTCAGCGCCCTCTTCACCTCGACGGTGACGCTGATGTCCTCGGTGGCGCTGGCCCTGGTGCTGTGGAAGGGCGGGCGGATGACCCGGGAGGCGGCGGTGAAGATCGGCACGCTGTCGGTGTTCATGTCCTACGCCCTTTCGATGATGGAGCCCATACAGACGATCGTCAACACCATTTCCAACCTGATCGCCATACAGGTGAACATCGAGCGGCTGACTCGGCTGCTGGAGACGGAATCGGATGTGTCGGATTCGGCGGAGGTGGTGGCCAAATACGGCGACACCTTCCACCCGAAACGGGAAAACTGGGAGCCGCTGCTAGGGGATGTGGAATTCCGGGACGTATCCTTCCACTATCCGGACGGCGAGGAGCTGGTGCTGGAGCACTTCAACCTGGTCGTGCCCCGGGGAACCAACGTGGCCATCGTGGGGGAGACCGGCGCGGGGAAATCCACCCTGGTGAACCTGGTCTGCCGCTTCTTCGAGCCCACGGAGGGGCAGGTCCTGATCGACGGCCGGGACGCCCGGGAGCGCAGCCAGCTGTGGTTGCATTCCAACATCGGCTATGTGCTCCAGACGCCCCACCTGTTCTCCGGCTCCGTGCGGGATAACCTGCGCTATGGCAAGCCCGACGCCACCGACGGGGAGATCATGGAAGCGCTGGAGACGGTCTCCGCCCGGGAGGTCGTGGAAAAGGTGGGCGGCCTGGACGCCGACGTGGGCGAGGGCGGGGACCGGCTGTCCGTGGGGGAAAAGCAGCTGCTGTCCTTCGCACGGGCGCTGCTGTCCGATCCCCGCATACTCGTGCTGGACGAGGCCACGTCATCCATCGACACCATGACCGAGAAGGCCATCCAGGCCGCCATCGAGACCGTCATCCGGGGCCGCACGAGCTTCGTGATCGCCCATCGCCTGTCCACCATTACCCACGCGGACGTGATCCTGGCCGTGGTGGACGGCAGGATCGTCGAGCGGGGCACCCACGAGGCGCTCATGAAGAGGCGGGGCTATTATTTCGAGCTGTACACCCGCCAATACATCGACATCATGACCGGCGCGGAGGCATGAGGTCAGGATAAAAACGTTTCCATAAAAAAATATTTCCATATATGTACATCATGGGTTCGTTATGTTATAATAATAATTGGTAAGATTTCTGCTTTTCAGGCAGATTTCCGCCGCACGGCATTGGCCCGGGGTATCCACCCGGCCATGGTGGCCCGGACAAGCTGAGGAGGGAACACGATGCCTTGGCCTCGGGGAAGGCGAGGGACTCCTCGACATTGACGACCCTTTCGATGACGCGTTGATCGCGCAGGACGGCGAGGTTAGCCTGGAGCTCGAGCCGGAGATGTAATACAACCAGACAACGATACCTGGAGGTTGAAACTACAATGAGCGTAGAATACACAACACAGCAGCCTGGCCGCAGGATTCCCTTTGTGACGATCGTCATCGTCCTTTTGAACGTGATTGGCCTGATCTATGAATATTCCGTGGGGGAAAACGCGGCTATCGCCCGGTTCGGCATGTATCAGGGCGCTTTGCAGAGGGGGGAATGGGCGCGTCTCTTCGTCAGCGCGTTTCTCCACTTCGGCATCATGCACTTTGGCAGCAACATGATCTGCCTGGCGGTGTTCGGGCTTGACCTGGAAAACCGGATAGACTGGTGGCGCTACGCGTTGATTTACCTCATAGGAATCGTCGGCTCCGGGCTGCTGATCAATTTCGCAGGCGGAAGGGGCGTCCACGCCGGCGCGAGCGGCGCGATCTGGTCGCTGATGACGTCGACGCTGGTCTACAACCTGCGCAACAGCATCAACCCGGCCTATGCACTGCGCGGCATCCTGGTGAACCTGGTCTACAGCTTCAGCGCCGGCGTCAGCTGGCAGGGACACATTGGCGGCGGCGTCGCGGGCCTGCTGGCCGCGGCGGTGCTGACGACGGGGGAAAAGAAGTAACCCGTCGTCCGATATGCAAACAAAGACCCTTCCCTTCGCTCGGGATGACAGCGATACGTCGCTGTGTCGCTCCGGATGAAGGGAAGGGTTTTTCGTTGTAGAGGCTCGAACGTGCGAGGTCGTGGGAATTGTAGGGGCGGTAAATTCTGATTTATCGAGCTGAGCTCGATAAATCAGAATTTGAGTATTTAGTATCTACATCAGCGGCGCGACGAATTTCATCAGGCTGCCCATGACCTTGTAATAGGTCGTCTCGTTCTTGATGGTCTCGGGCGTGACCTGGCGGCACTTGGCCAGGGTCTCCTGGAAATCCCGTTCGATCACGGGCACGCTTTCCGACTTGTAGATGTAGGTTCCGCACTCGAAGTGGTGGTAGAGGCTGCGGTAGTCCAGGTTGATCGTGCCCACCACGGCCTTGATGTCGTCGCTGACAAAGACCTTGGCGTGGACGAAGCCGGGGGTATATTCGTAGATCTTGACGCCCGCGGCGACCAGGGCGCTGTAATGGGACTTGGCCAGGGCAAAGGCGGGCTTCTTGTCGGGGATGCCGGGCAGGATCAGCTTCACATCGACGCCGCGCTGCGCCGCGTAGGTGATGGCGGTCTTCAGCTCGTCGTCCAGGATCAGGTAGGGCGTCATGATGTGCACGTAAACCGTGGCCCGGTTGAGGATGTCCATGTACACCGCGCGGCCCACCTTGTCCTCGTCCAGGGGGCAATCGCCGAAGGGAATCACATATCCGGAGGGATGCTCAGGCACATAGCCGGTCCTGACCAGCCAGGGGTTGAACTGGCCATTCTCCTCGGTGATGTTCCACATCTGCAGGAACATCAGCGTGAAGCTGCGGGCCGCGTCGCCCTTGAGCATGACGGCCGTGTCCTTCCAGTGGCCGAAGCGCTGTACCCGGTTGATGTATTCGTCCGCCAGGTTGACGCCGCCGTTGAAGGCCACCTTGCCGTCGATCACCAGGATCTTGCGGTGGTCGCGGTAATTGTAGTGGGACGATACGATGGGGCGGATCGGCGCGAACACCTTCGCCTTGATGCCGTGCTGCTGCAGCAGCTCGCAGTAGTTGGAGGGCAGCAACGCGATTTCCAGCATGCCGTCATACAGCACGCGAACGTCCACGCCTTCCTTGGCCTTGGCCTCCAGGACCTTCAGGATCTCTCCCCACATGTAGCCCTCTTCAATGATGAAATACTCCATGAAGATGAACTTTTCGGCCTTGCGCAGCTCCTCCAGCATCGCGGCGAATTTGTCCTCGCCCAGGGGGAAGTAGGTGACCTCCGTGTTTTCAAACACGGGGAAGCAGCCGCTGCGGTTCATGAAGGCGACCAGGTTATCCGTGGCCGCGGGGTCGTTCTCCAGCTTTTCCATTGCTTCCTTGGGCTGGGGAATGGCCCTGCGGGTCCTGTCGATCAGCTCCGCCACCCGGCGCTGGATCGCGCGGTGGCCCAGGTTCGTCTGGGTAAACGCCAGCAGGGACACGCCGAAGAAGGGCGCGATGGATATGACCAACATCCACGTCAGCTTGGCCGAGGAATCCATGTCACAGTTGAACAGGTAGACGACGCCGCCGATGGTAAACAACGTGGCGATCACGGAGAAGAAGGGCAGCAGGTCCCTCAGCCAGGTGTAGAAGCTGAAGGCCAGGAATACCTGCGCCAGCAGAAGCAGCGCGATCACAAAAAAACGGCTGAACAGCAGGGACAACAGGCCCTTCTGCCGGGGTTTGGCCAATCTGTAGATATCGCTCATGATTATCCTCCATTCCGGTATATGATACACGTTTCTTGTTGCAGGGTTTATTTCGTCACCGACATTGCAATTTCCTGCATGGCGCGGTGTTTTCCCCGTTTTCCTGAGCATCCGGCTTGGGTGGCCATGACCGCGGCGCAGTTCAGCGGAAGGCGCATAAAACGGGGACGCCGTTCAGGCGTCCCCCCTCAGCGGCCCTGTACAGCGGCGGTCATCCTGAAGCGGACCTCCGCCCGGCGGCTGACACTCATTCGTCGATCAGGCACACATTGGCGTAATGGGTCAGGTAGGTCTTCCCGTTGATGGTGACCTGCACCGCGTCCGAATCCTGGTAATCCAGCCACGAGGTGACTTTGCCGTCGATCACCTGGCCGTTGGGCAGGGCGATGATGGCCCGGTCGAAGCGATACTTTGTGTCGATCAGCTGGCGGTTTCCGTGGGTGGTTTCCCAGTAGATGACGAAGCTGGCGATGAGGATGACGAGCACGACAACGATGGCGATGATCACCTTGGTTTTCCCGTTCATGGTGGCAACCCTCCTTTCGCATTTATACTCATCGGTTTGTTGATTGACTGCCGGGATCACTTGATCCAGATGCTCATCCTGACGGCGTTTTCAATGGTTTCCATGGAAGGACGCTGGGGGAGGCGTTCGCAGATGGCCTCCGCGATTCGCATGCCCTCCGGCACGCGCCGGCGAATCTCCGCCTCGGCCACGTAGCCCTTCAGCGCCTCCTGACACACGAGGAACGCGATCTCACCGGCGGTTATTTCGTTGAAATAGCCCTCCTCCTTTTTCAGGATCAGCGTCCGTCCCAGCATGTAGGGCAGGAACTGGGATCGCAGCTTTGAGGTCTCCAGGTCTATATCTTGGTCATAGCGGCGGATCAGGTCCATGGCCAGGCTGTTGGGGATCCGCGACAGATAGTTGAACATGAGATCGTATTTGAGGGAATCCAGGAAAAACCGGCGGTATCCGCCGGTTTCCAGCATAAAACGATCGTAGGTGGAAACCGCGACCAGCGCGTACAAAACCGGGTCGTCGTCGAAGGCGATCATCGAGCGCATCGGCGGCGTGATGTGCATGAGTATGGCCAGCGTGACATAGGCGCCCAGGCGCTCCTTGTTGCCGAAGCAGTTGTTCAGGGAACCTGTGGCGACGTTGGCCGTCCCGGTGATGTCGGTGATGTTGGCCCTTTCAAAACCCTTTTCCCGAAAAATGGTGATGGCCGCGTCAATGATCCTGGCCATCGTCTGTTGCCTTTGCAGTAGCTTTTTGGATGGTTTGGCAGACTCCGCGTTTGTCATGGCTTTTCTCCCCGAAATAAATGGAAGATCATCACATAGCAACAAAATACAAGCCCTGGGCGTCGTTTTTTGATCTGACAAAGTATATACAAAAGTGTTTTATATTGTAAATTTGCAACATTCAGCCCCTGACTGCCCTTCATATTAATGAAAATTGTACGAGAAGTCAATATATAAAAAAATAATTTTGTGTTAGAGTGCCATAATTGTCCAAACGTGTTTTCATCAAGGGCAACGCAGGTCATGTACCGCCATGACGGGGATGCTGCTACGGGGCATAACATAACGATTCATACCTTTTCACCGGTGAATTTATGTGCTATACTGTGGCGCAGAAATGGACGGGAAGGGTTACAAATGCGCAAAGATCTGCGGGAAAACAGAACCGTTGGGGCGATTGTCCTGAACGCGCTGCTGGCGGCGCTCAGCCTGTTCGTCAACGGGTTCGGCATCTATCTGACGATCCAGGCCAACATCGGCGCGGCGCCCTGGGACGTGCTCAACCTGGGGCTTTCCAGGACCTTCGGGATACTGTACGGCACGGCCTCCATCGCCGTCTCAGGCTCGATACTGCTGATCGACATCCTGCTGCGCGAGCCCATCGGCATCGCGATGTTCATCGACGCTATCGTGGTGGGCAAGGCCGTGGACTTCTTCAACTGGACCCATATCGTGCCGCCCTGCACCTCCATGCTCACGGCCATACCGGTGATGATCGCCGGCCTGTTCGTCCTCGCCTATACCCAGTATACCTATATGATCGCCTCGCTGGGCTGCGGTCCCCGGGACACGCTGCTGGTGGGCCTGGCCAAGCGGGTGAGGCGGGTGCCCATCGGCGGGGTGAGCATCGCCCTGCTCAGCACGGCGACGCTGATCGGCTGGCTGCTGGGCGGCCCCGTCGGCATCGGAACACTGATCTGCGCCTTCGGCGCGGGTCCCGTGATGCAGCTGGCCTTCGCCACGGTCCACTTTGACGCCACCAGCGTGAAGCACCAGAGGCTGACGGATTCAGCCCGGGTGTTCGTGTCTCGGTGACTGTGCCCCCGGCAGGAACGGAAAGATCCTTCGCTGTGCCCGGATGACAGGCAAACAGTGTCATCCCGGGCGGCGCGAAGGATCTTTTCATTGTGCTGCGCTGTAAACTGAGATATGCATTACAGCCCGTACAGCGTCCCGTATTTGTCCTTCAGGTAGTTGACGTAGCGGTGGGGGTCAAAGGGGCCACCGCAGGCGCTTTCCACCAGCTGCGCCGGGGTCAGCAGCCGGCCGTGGCGGTGGATCCTTTCGCCCAGCCAGACGGTGATGGGCTTCAGGCTGCCGCCGCGCACCGCGCCCCAGACGTCGATATCCCGCTCCATGTTTTCCAGCATCTGCACGCCGTAGGCGCTGCCCAGGGCGTAGCTGGGGAAGTAGCCGATGGCGCCGAAGGACCAGTGGCTGTCCTGCAGGCAGCCCCGCCGGTCGTCGGGCACCTCCACGCCCAGGTATTCCCGGTACATGCGGTTCCACTCGCCGGGGATGTCCGCGACGCCCAGGTCGCCCCCGATCATGGCCTTCTCCAGCTCGTAGCGGATCATCACATGGATGGAATAGGTCAGCTCGTCCGCCTCCGTGCGGATCAGCGACGGCTCGGCCAGGTTCGCGGCGCGGTACAGCTTCTCGGCGTCCACGCCGGCCAGCTGGTCCGGGAACAGCGCCTTCAGATCCGGCAGCAGGACCTCGATGAAGGGGCGGCTGCGGCCGATCAGGTTTTCATAAAAGCGGCTCTGGCTCTCGTGGATGCTCATGCTGCTGCCGCCGGAGAGCAGGGTGCCCTGGTATTCCTCGGCCACGCCCAGCTCGTACAGCGCGTGGCCGCCCTCGTGCACCACGCTGTACAGGTTGGACAACACGCTGTTTTCGTGGTAGTGGGTGGCGATGCGCACGTCATGCCGGTTAAAGCCCTCGGTGAAGGGGTGCTCCGTCTCGCCCACGGCGCAGTCGTCCCGGCTGATGCCCATGATTTCCATCACCCGGTCGGTGAACAGCCGCTGCAGGTGGATGGGGTAGGGCTGGTTCAGGAAGGCGGTGTCCGGGCGGGGCTGCTTCGCCACCTCCAGGATCACCGGGGTCAGCTCCCGGTGCAGCAGGGCGAAGAAGGGGTCCAGCGTGGCGTGGGTCAGGCCCTCCTCGTAGCTGTCCAGCAGCACGTCGTAGGCGGGCTTTGAGGCGTCCTTGCGCTGGGCCAGCCGGCGGTTGTAGGCGATGATCTTCTCCAGGTAGGGGGCGTAGGCGGCGTAATCGCTGGCCAGCTTGGCGTCGTGCCACACCTGCATCGCCTCGGCCAGCAGCTGCTGGTAGGCCATGTATTCCTCCGCGGGGATAAGGGTCAGCTCGTCCCGGTCCTTTTTCAGCAGCTCGGCCCGGCGGCGGTCCGCCGGGGACAGGCCTTCCCCGTTCGCCAGCAGGGTGTCGATGAGCTCGCCGGTTTCCCCGGCGGTGACGCGCTGGTGGATGATGCCGCTGAGAAAGGCCGTGGTCTCGCCCCGGGCGGGGGCGGAGTTGCGGGGCGCGACGGTCTCGCCGTCGTAATTCAAAACGCCGAGGGCGTGGGTGTAGGCGCGCAGCACGGCTTCCAGCTCGCCGAGGGCTTTCAGGGCTTCGTTGACGGTCATATGGGTACCTCCGGTGTGTTGTTTGGATTATTCAAAGGCGTATTCGTCGTCCCGCAGCATTTGCAGGCTGTAGGACATCACCACGGCGTCGGGATGGTATTCCGCCACCCAGGTTTCCAGGGGGTCCACCTCCTGGCGCAGGTCCACGCACACCACGTGCCGCGCCATCAGGGCGAGGTAGCGGCCGATGGGCGAGCTGTAGGAATCCTTAAGCAGCAGTATGGTGAAGTCCGGGGCGGCCTCGTTGGTGAAGATGTCGAAGCTCTCTACCAGGCCGTAGTCCATGTAGGCCGAGGTGTTCCAGGTCTTGCCGGGGTCGGGCTCCAGCTTGTCGAAGCGGGTCATGACCTCCCGCCATTCGCCCTCGGCGTCGTCCAGGGACTTGGTCCGCTTGGTGTGGCGGCTGACGTGGGTGGCGTATTTGGGCCAGTATTCCACGATGTCATCGGGGTCGATGATCCCGGGGCCCACCCGCTGGCCGTACTTGCCCATGAACAGCTTTTCGTGCACCAGGGTGTTCAGGTTTTCCAGGTCCACCCGGGACAGGTCCAGCCCCGCGCCGGTCATGTCGTTCAGCCGGCCGGCGATGGCCCGGGCCATGGTGATGGCCGCCAGCGTGGACCAGTGCTGGTCGGTGTACATCAGCAGGTCGTTCATTTCCAGGCCGCAGTGGGGCAGCACGTCCCGGCTGTCCAGCACGTCGATGCCCTGCCCGCGCAGCACCGCCACGGCCTCGTCGGCCATTTCGGCGGAATGGTCCAGCACCTCGTAGCCCGCGGGCAGAAGGCTGGCGTCATACAGCGTGGGATGCTCGTAGGTGAACAGGAAGGGGATCCCCGCCAGGGTGGTGTTGCGCAGGGCGGCGATCTCCAGGGCGTTCTCCGTCAGGGATTTGTAGTTGGACAGGTCGTACAGGTGGCCGTCGTTCAGCGTGATCATGTTCTGGCTGCCGGTGTTGATCACCTTCTTGCCCAGGCCGTACTGGAAGGCGGAATTGATGTAGCCCAGCTCGTCCTTGTGCCACATGATCCCGGCGATGCCCGAGGTAAAGCCGTTGATGCGGGCGGAGAGCCGGTCCAGGCGGCTGGGGTGCGCGGGCAGGGACTTCTTCAGCTCGGGGGTCATCCGCACCGAGTGGGCCAGGTCCTCGCGGTTGCCGATGACCATCGAGAAGAAGGCGACAAAGATGAAGCCCAGGAAGGCCACCGTCAGCACGGCGGCGGTGATCCGGCTCACCTTTTTGGAAGGGGTGTTGTTCATTTCGGGACCTCGTTATTCTGTGACCAGGCGAATCAGCACGTCGGTCATGGTGTCCATGTCCTCCACGGCGACGCACTCAAAGCGCCCGTGGAAGTTCATGCCGCCGGTGGCGATGTTGGGGCAGGGCAGCCCCATGAAGGTCAGCCTGGCGCCGTCGGTGCCGCCGCGGATGGGGGCGACGACGGGCGTCACGCCCATGGCCCGGTAGGCGTCCAGGGCGCGCTCGACGATGTCCATGCGGCCCTCGATGACCCGGCGCATGTTGAAATAGGAATCCCTGACGCTGACCTCCACCGTGCCCGGGCCGTACCTGCCGTTCAGGTAGTCGGCGATGGCGGCGAAGCGGGCCTTGCGCGCCTCGAAGCGGGATTGATCGTGGTCGCGGATGATGTACTCCAGCGTGGCCAGATCCGCACGGCCCTTCATTTCATTCAGGTGGTAGAAGCCCTCCCGGCCCTCGGTGTGCTCCGGGCGCTCCTGGGGCGGCAGCATCGAGGCGAACTCCATGGCCACCAGCGAGGCGTTGACCATGATGTTCTTGGCGCTGCCGGTGTGGACGCTGCGGCCGTGGACCGTGACCGTGCCGGCGGCGGCGTTGAAGTTTTCAAAGCTGATGTCGCCCACCACGCCGCCGTCCACGGTGTAGGCGAAGTCCGCGCCGAAGCCGGCCACGTCGAAGCGGTCCGCGCCCCGGCCGATCTCCTCGTCGGGGGTGAAGCCGACGCAGATTTTGCCGTGCTTCAGCGATGGGTCGGTCAGCAGGCGTTCGCAGGCGGTCATGATCTCGGCCACGCCGGCCTTGTCGTCCGCGCCCAGCGAGGTGTTGCCGTCGGTGACGATCAGGCGCTTGCCCTTCGCTCCGGCCACCTCCGGGAAAACCGCCGGGTCCAGCACCAGGCCGTTCTTCAGCGTCACCGGGCCGCCGTCGTAGTTTTCCACGATGGAGGCCTTCACCGGCGCGCTGGGCACACAGTCCACCACGTCCATGTGGGCGATCAGCCCGATGGCGGGCAGACCCTCCGCGTTCGCGGGAATGCTGCCGTAGACGTAGCCGTGCTCGTCGATGCGGGCGTCGGCAATGCCCATGGCCCTCATTTCGTCGGTCAGCGCCCGTCCCAGGGCCAGCTGCTTTTCGGTGCTGGGGCAGGTGGGACTCTTGGCGTCCGAGGCGGTGTCGAATTGGATGTAGTTTAAAAGGCGTTCGTATGCGCGCATGTGGATTCCTCCGTTGATGTTGTGACAATTCTGATTTATCGAGCTGATGACGAACTCCCCTTTGGCTAACTTACCGGGGGTATCGGGGGCGGTAGCGCCCCGATCTTTAATCGTACGCGGCGGCGTGTACGCCGCGGGCGGGGCCTTTTTTGCGACGCGAAGCTAG
>JAFWEL010000170.1 GCA_017512905.1 Clostridia bacterium | reverse complement strand
GGGCCACCTCCCTCTGAGAGGGAGGCTTTGGGGAAGTGCTGGAAACAGGGCCTTTTTAAGGCTCCCTCCCAGAGGGAGCTGTCAGCCGCAGGCTGACTGAGGGAGTCATCACCCTACTTCCCGACTAACACCATCAGAATTAACCGACTGAACAGAGACTCAGGGCGTTTATTATGCCATGAGGGTCGGTTTCGGTTGGGCCTGACCGCGTATCATGGCGATTACTGTTAATCCTTTCCGCCTGATCCCTTCTTACGCTTGCGGTGGGCGGGCGTCGATGCTATAATGGTACGCGATGTGCCGGGACTGTCCCGGGATGAGGCCGTGGCGGCGGCAACCTGACGCCACGCGCCGTTGACAGAACCGGAAATGGCTATGAATTGGAGGCATTGGACTTGATTTGCCAGAATATCCTCGAAGCCGTCGGCAATACCCCCATGGTGCGGCTCAACCGCATGCCCGAGCCGGGCAGCGCCGAGATCCTCGTGAAGGTGGAGGCGCTGAATGTGGGCGGCTCCATCAAGACCCGCACGGCCCTGAACATGATTGAGGCCGCCGAGCGGGAGGGACTGATCGACCGCGACAGCATCATCGTGGAGCCCACCAGCGGCAACCAGGGCATCGGTCTGGCCCTCGTGGGCGCGGTGAAGGGCTACAGGACGATCATCGTCATGCCCGACTCCGTCAGCGAGGAGCGCCGCAAGCTGGTGCGCCACTACGGCGCGGAGGTCAAGCTGATCCACGACGCCGGGGACATCGGCAAGTGCATCGAGGAGTGCCTGAACTGCGCGCTGCGGATGAAGGCGAAGAACCCCAAGGTGTTCGTGCCCCAGCAGTTTGAAAACCCCAACAACACACTGGCCCACCGGAAGGCCACGGCGCTGGAGATCATCGACCAGGTGGGCAAGCCCATCCACGGCTATTGCAGCGGCATCGGCACCGGCGGCACCCTCACCGGCATTGGCGAGGTGCTGAAGGAGAAGTACCCCGATGTGGAGATCTGGGCGGTGGAGCCGGAAAACGCGGCCATACTGGCGGGCGGCACCATCGGCACCCACATCCAGATGGGCATCGGCGACGGCATCATCCCGGCAATCCTGAACCGGGAGATCTACGACGATATCTACGTGGTCACCGACGCCGAGGCCATCGACACCGCCTGCCGCCTGGCGAAGGAGGAGGGGCTGATGTGCGGCATCTCCTCGGGCACCAACGTGGCCGCCGCGCTGAAGCTGGCGAAGAAGCTGGGGCCAGGCAAGACGGTGGTCACCGTGCTGCCGGACACGGCGGAGCGCTACTACTCCACCCAGCTGTTTGGGGAATGAGATTGAAGGGGAACTGTGTGCCTTTGTTTTAGTAGCGGCGGCAATCTGCCGCCATGTGGCGACTGACAGGCGCCGCTGCATGGATTGAACAGGTTGCTATGAAGGGAAGATATACATGAGAACGGTTGTGGCCAAGTTCGGCGGCACGTCGCTGGCCGACGCGGCGCAGTTCCGCAAGGTGCGGGACATCGTCCGGGCGGACCCGGACCGGCGCTTCATCGTGGCCTCCGCGCCGGGCAAGCGGGACCCGGAGGACGTGAAGGTGACGGATATGCTGCTGCGGTGCTACGCCCATGCCGCCGCGGGGGAGGACTTCGAGGCCGACCTGGAGGCGGTGGGCGCGCGCTTCAGGGGCATCATCGACGCCCTGGGCCTGGATTTCCCCCTCGATGACGAGCTTCAGGCCCTGCGCGGGCATCTCTCTCGCGAGCCCTGGCGGGACTATGTGGTCAGCCGGGGGGAGTACCTGAATTCCCGGCTGCTGGCGGCTTACCTGGGCTTCACCTTCGTGGACCCGGAGTGGTGCGTCTGCTTTGACGACGCCGGCCACCTGGACGGGCCGATGACCCGGCGCACCATGGGCGCGGCGCTGCGTCCCCTTCAAAACGCGGTGATCGCCGGCTTCTACGGCGCGGACATGGCCGGACGGGTGCGCACGATGACCCGGGGCGGCTCGGACGTCACCGGCAGCCTGGCCGCCGCCGCCATCCACGCCGACCTGTACGAGAACTGGACCGACGTATCCGGCCTGCTGGCGGCGGACCCCCATATCGTGGAAGGGCCCAAGACCGTGAAATACGTCAGCTACCGGGAGCTGCGCACGCTGTCCTACATGGGAGCGTCGGTGCTGCATACCGACGCCGTGCTGCCGGTCTCGGACCTGGATATCCCCATCAACATCCGCAACACCGACCGGCCCGGGGACCCCGGCACCACCATCGTGCGCAAGCTGCCCCGCGGCGAAACCAAGTATCCCATCGTGGGCGTGGCCGGGCGCAAGGGCATGTCGGTCATCCAGGTGGAAAAGGTGATGGTCAGCGACGAGTCAGGCTTCACTGCCATTATGCTGGACATGCTGAAAAACCGCCGGCTGCCCTTTGAACAGTGCCTGACGGGTATCGACACGGTGACGCTGGTGATCCGGAGCGACCTGCTGGCCTCCTGCAAGGACGAGCTGTTCGCCGAAATCCGGGAAAAGCTGAACCCCGATTACCTGGGACTGACGGAGAACCTTTCGATGATCGCGGTCATCGGCGAGCGGGACACGGAGTCCAGCGACGCCAATGTCCAGGTGCTCCAGGCCCTGGCCCGGGAGGGCGTCCCCATCAACACCGCCAACCAGGGCGCGGGCAAGCTGAACCTGCTGGTGGGTGTGCCGGAGGATCGCTACGAGGATGCCATACGGGTCATCTACGCCGCCATCGACGAGAGCATGTAATCCCCGCATGACGCGGAACGGGTTTTTATTTCAAAAACCGGGCAAAACCCGGTTTTTTTGTGTGGCGAAGTGGACAAACGCCGCCGGATGCTGTATGATGGTATCATAATGGGTAACTGTTTAGTCGTAGGCATATTATGATTTGTCGGGGAGATGAGGGAACAGGGAACAGGGAACAGGGAACAGGAAAAGCCGCGCACGGAACGTTACAGCCAGGATAAAACATACGTTCCCGCGAGAAAACGATGTACGGAATTCAAAGTCCCATGTAGCGGCGG
>JAFWEL010000123.1 GCA_017512905.1 Clostridia bacterium | reverse complement strand
TAGCTTCGCGTCGCAAAAAAGGCCCCGCCCGCGGCGTACACGCCGCCGCGTACGATTGAAGATCGGGGCGCTCCGCCCCCGATACCCCCGGTAAGTTAGCCAAAAGCCTCCCCTGCGACGCGAAGCTAGTGGGGAGGTGGCCCCGTCGCAGACGGGGTCGGAAGGGTTCCGTCTGATCAGCATCAGCGCAATAAATATAACTGGCTGAACAGATACGTTTGGTCCCATGTATTGGGCTGAAGCATCCTCCCAACGGCTCACGCCCTACCGTTTCCGCTTCGCCATCTCACTTTTGCGCTTGCGCAGGCCCTGAACGGTGTAGGTAAACCAGGGCCAGGGGTCCCTGGGGTTGAAGATCTGGTCGGTGGTGTGGCGGAAGTCGAACCAGCCCGGTTTGACCTTGAACCGATTCGGGGATTGCAGGAACCACAGCACGTCGGTGTGCATGTAGCGCAGGCGCACGCCGTCCCGGTAATCCGTGTAGTCGGTCACGGGCAGGCCCATGCCCAGCTCCACAATCTGGCGGGCGAAGTCCACCCCGGCGGCGAAGCAGACCTTCACGCTGGCGGTGATGCGGGGATTGATCTCCATCACCTTCGCCACGCCGTCCCGGGGGTCCTCGATCAGATCCACGTCGCCGTAGCCCCTCCAGCCAATGTGCCGCAGCAATTTGATGGAATCCGCCGCGATGTCCGGTCGGTGGACGCTGCAGCTGCAGCAGGTGGAGCCGCCGTCGATGGGATACCAGCGGGTCTTGTCGAACACCACCGCGCTCTTCGGGTTGCCGTCCCCGTCCAGGAACACCTCGCACTTGTACTGGGTGCCGGTCTGGGGGATGTACTCCTGCACCACCATGCCGCCGAACCGCTCCAGCGCCTTCGGGAACACCTCCCGCAGCTGCTTCTCGTCCCGGATCACGTGGAAGCCGATGGAGCCGTAGCCCACCCGGGGCTTGATGATGAACGGGAAGGGCAGCCCGGCGGCCAGGATCTCGTCGGCGGTGCGCATGTCGTACAGCGTCCTCGGGCATGGCACACCGGCCTCGTCGCAGGCCTGCATGGTCCGCTGCTTGTCCGCCGCCCGCCAGAACACCTCCGGCTCGTTCACCGCCGGCCATGCCAGGGGCTTCACCTCGTCGATGTGGGCGCAAAGCAGCGATGCGGAGAAGTCGGTCATCGGGATGACGATGTCGTAGTGGCCTTCCCGCAGCACCTCCATCAGCGCGGCGAAGGAGCTCTCCGGATTCTCCCGGTCCCAGTGCCGGATGAGCTTCACGTCCGGCCAGCGGGAGGCGTAGCCCACGTCCAGCCTGCTGCTGTTGTAGGTGGTCAGATGGCAGCCCAGGGCCTTCAGCGCGGGCATCAGGGCCATGTTCTGGCGGGCAAAGCCCTCCAGCAGCAGCACCCGCACCCCCCGCAGGTCGGGCTTTTCCCGGCGGTGGTCCGCGCCATCGCCGCCCTCGAAGAAGCGCTTCATCCCGGCGGTGTCGAAGCGGTAAGGCCTGAGCACCTTGCTGACGTTCAGCCGAAGCTTCGGCGGGCAGACCCGGGACACCCCCAGGCCCATACGACCCACCCACCCCGGCAGGCGCAGCGTCCGCTTCGCCCTGCCCGCGCGCTTCTCAGCCGCCACCATCGCCGCGGAATTGAAGGGGGCGTCGTCGCAGAAGTTCACCAGGCCGGAGGGCGCGACCTCCCGGTCGGCCCAGGCGCAGATGACCTCCACCACCCGGTCCAGGTTCAAGAAGGCGTAGTCGGTGCCCCCGCCCACTGTAAAGGCGACGGAGGGATATTTTATATAATAGCGCTTCTGCACGTCGTGCATATCCTCGGCGGTATACACCGGCGTGAACCGGGCGACGAAGGCCGGGGTATCCCCCATCAGCTTCAGGAGGCGCTGCTCGGCCTCATATTTTGACTTGGCGTAGCCGCCCACCGGCGCGGGGGGCGTGGCCTCGGTAATCGCGTCCCGTTGCAGGCCGTACACGTCCACCGTGCTGGCGAAGAACACGGGAATGCGCGCCCTGGCCGCCTGCTCGAACACATGCTGGCTGGCCAGCACATTCAGCATGAAATAGCGGCTCCAGCTCAGGTCCTTCTCGCCCGTAACGTGGGCCAGCGCGGCCAGGTGGATCACCCGATCCACCGGATGGGCGGTGAACAATTCGGCCACGTCATCGGGCCGGGTCAGGTCGCAGACGGCGTGGGTGTAGCGCTCATGGACCACCTTCGCGCCGGCGATGTCCACGCCCACCACCCGGTGTCCCCGGTCGCACAGCGCCAGGGCCACCCGGCTGCCCAGCATGCCCGACGCGCCGGTGAGCAGTATCGTATGGGTCATGCCAGGCCACGCTCCCTTCGATCCTCCTCGAGGGTGATGAACCGCGCGCCCCGTCCCTTCAGCCAGCGGATGACCTTGCGCAGCTTCTTCAGGTTGCCCCTGCGGCCCACCAGGCAGCGGAAGGTCGTGGCCTTCCCCAGGCCCTTCGGCAGCGGCAGCGGCAGGTTGGTCAGCTCAAAGGGATGCACGTAGATCGTGAAGTTCTCGTGCCCGCGGGCATAGATGTCCAGCAGCAGGCGCAGCAGCCAGAACGGGAACAGCCGCATGTAGCCGCCGCCGGAGATGGGGATGGAATAGCCCATGATCTCCAGCGTGGGGATCTCGTATTCCGAAAAGCCGTCCTGAATGTACACCAGGTCCTCGGCCTGGGTGAAGCCGGTGAGGTCGAGGTTGCGGTACAGCGGGTGCTGGGCGAAGCGGATCCTGCTGCTGTCGTAGGTAAAGCCAAGTTCCCGGATCGCGTCCAGCTTGTCCCGCTCCATGGTAAAGCAGCTGGCCCGGTAACCGGTGATCTCACGACCGGCAGCGCTCTCGATCATCCCCTTGGCCCGGCGCGTCTCGTCCACAAACCGGTCCAGGCTCTTGTTGGTCAGCAGCTCGTGGTCCAGGCCGTGACAGCCCAGGGCGTGGCCCCGGCGCAGGATCTCCCGGAGGATGCCGGCATTTTCATCGGCGATCTCGGCCACGCAGAAGAAGGTGACCTTCACGCCCTCCTCGTCCAGCATGTCCAGGAAGTCGAAGATCCGGGGCAGCACCCGCACCCCGCTTTCCCGGCAATTGTAGCCCTTCAGGTAGTCCAGATGATACCACTCCTCCAGGTCCACGGTTAAAAAGGCGCGGTTCATGCGCCCCGGAGCGGTCCCGCACTGACAGGAAAGGGCATTGTTCTTGTTCTGATTCTGCATCTGTTATTTCCCTCTGGGTTTGAGTTTCGGCCTGCACACCCTCCAAGACGCCTTCGGGGCGGGTCGCCTTGAGCCCCGTGTCCGTTATGCGCCGGGCAACGAGGATTCGGCTCATCCGCTTATAGGTATCTCTAAAAACTATCGCAACGGCCGGCGTGATGTGTTTTATCCTGTTTCGGCCTACAAAAGACGCAAGCTGCCCGAATGGCCGTCAAGGTTTTTGCAGGTTGAAGATGGGTATAATTCAGCTGCCCGCCTGTGATGAGGGTTTTTAGAGGTGCCCTAACGCCGGAAGGATACGTGTCCCGGGAGACAAAGGCAGCGGCCTTCGGCGACAGTGGAAAGTCCAGTATGCGCCTCACATGGGCATACATACATCCACCTCCAATGTAATTATACCACATGCGGCGTCATGGTTCAATTAAGTATTGCAATTGTCAGATCAATAGATTATAATAGTCTTGGTTAATCTCGTATAATATGGAGTAAAAAATGGCATCGTATTCTGAAAAGGGCCGAATCCCTTGGGTGGAACGGCTGCAAGTGCTGTGTATGCTGTTGGTAGTGGTGCATCACTGTGTTCCCAACAGCTATAGCGGCCCGGAAGTGCTTGAAAGGCTCCTGGACACCTTGCATTACCCTGCTTTGGCCGGCTTTTTCCTGGCCAGCGGGCTCTTTGCAGGAAAGTGGCGGCAGGATGGCTGGCGGGTTTATCTGAAAAAGCGCTTCCTGCGGTTGATGACACCCTACTTCTGTATCAACCTGCTGATGCTGGCGCCCCGCTACGGAGCCTCTGTTCTGATGGGTGTCCAGCCCGATCTGTCACTGGAATGGCTGGTGCTTTCCCTGCTGGATCCCCACGAGGAGGGCATCGCGCCCCACCTGTGGTTCCTGCCGACGCTGATGATTATGTCGACGATGCTGCCGGTGCTGGACGTCCTCGTTTGCGGCAAACGGGCCCCGCGCCTTGCAACGCTTGCGGTGCTGCTCACGCTGTCGCTGCTGCCCCTTACGCTGCCCACGTTGCTGTGCCTGGATGAATTGAAACTGTACCTGTTCTGGTTTGCCCTGGGCCTGGCGGTTGGGAAGACGTGGGATATCCGGCGGTTTTTATTGACAAACTCGTGTGCAATGGCTTTGGGCGTCACGGGCTCTATGCTTTTTGCAGCCCAGGTCGCCTGGCCTGAGCTGCCTCTGACCCTCTTCTCGACCACTGTAAGTGGACTGCTGGCGCTGCTGGCAGCCTGTGTGCCCTCGCGTGGAACAGACGCCCTCGCCGCCGCCTTCAGGGGCAGGACCTTCAACATCTATGTGCTCTCCATGTGTGTGCAAAACATGGTGGAGGTCTTGGGTGCCCTCTGTCACGTCCCCTGGGCGATCACCGCGCTGGCGATGCTGATCCTCGGTCTCGCCCTGCCCTGGTGCTTTTGCGCCTGGGAAGCCCGTCATCCCCTGCCCCGGCCCCTGCGGCTGGCTGTAGGGCTGTAGCCCGTTGAAACGGGGCTGTCTCAAAACAAACATCGCTGCACTTAACAGCTGCAGGGGCGACATTACGTCGCCCCTGCAATTGCATGTCATTCGCATGTTTATGCGCTTTGTGGCAGCCCCGTTTTGTATCACCCGGGAAGGGGCGCTTTATTCGTAGATGAAATTGTACAGCTGGAGGGCGTTGGCAGCAAAATCGCAATCGTAGAGCATAGACTGGTTGTTGCGCGTTTCTTCCTTATAGGTGCCGCTGACAGG
The DNA here is from genome assembly GCA_017512905.1 of Clostridia bacterium. Taxonomy (GTDB): domain Bacteria; phylum Bacillota; class Clostridia; order Christensenellales; family Aristaeellaceae; genus UBA2862. The sequence continues at coordinate 32,157 of JAFWEL010000123.1, read as the reverse complement.
CAGATGCATGGAGGACAGGTTGCTCATGCCATTGCCGCAAACCTGCAGGGCGATCTTTAGCAGGTCGTCCAGGGGCAGATTCGTTCGCACCTGGTCGAGCATGTCCGCGGCCAGCGTGGCCAGCTGCATCGCGTCCAGCCCCTTGACCTTCTGCAGCAGCTTCTCCAGCACGATGCGCTGGCGCTCGGTGCGCATGGCATCGCCGCCGGTCAGCTTCCTGATGCGGGCATAGGCCAGCGTCTGACGACCGTTCAGGTGGGTGTTTTCGCCGTAGGTTTCCAGGTAGACATTCTCCTGGTCGGACTCATCGATGCCCTCGCGATAGGCGAACTTGGCCTGCTGCACGATCATCTTGTTGATCTTGTCCTTCTCGGCCTCGGTAATGTCAATGTCCACGCCACCCAGGCGCTGAGCGATCTTCTGGAAGCCGAAGAAGTTCACCAGCACGTAATACTGGATGTTCATGCCGAATTTCTCGTTGACGGTGCGCATGGCCAGATTCGGGCCACCGAAGTAGTTGGCGGCGTTGATGCGGTATGTACCGTTGTACTCGCCGATGTCGGTATACTCGATGGCCAGGTCGCGCATGATGGAGGACAGCTTCACCTCGCCGCTGTTGCGGTTGATGGAACAGATCAGCATGGCGTCGGTGCGGGCGCTCTCGCTGAGGGTGCGTTCGTCAGTGCCCAGCAGCAGCACGTTCAGCCACTCCTCGGGCAGGCTGGTGTTCATGTGCAGGTCCGACACCTGGGCCATCTGGTCCGCAGACAGGCTGCCCACGTTGTAGTCGGCGTCGGCCAGCTTGTCGCCGATGTTGTCGTACTGCGGCGCGGCTTCCCCGCCGTCATCGCCGCTGAGCAGCGGATCGGAGGCTGTGGCGGGCGCTTCGGCGGACACCGGGTTGGAGGCCGGCACCGCGACCGGATTCGTCGTCGCATCCGTGCCGCGCCTGCCGAAGGGCTTCACGATCACCAGCACCAACACCACCACCAGCACCGCCGCCAGCGCGGCAAACAGGGGCGTGCGATTGGGCTTGCGACGCCTGGGGCTGCGGCGAGGCGGATTGCCCGGGCGCTGGGGAGGCCTCTGGCTCCCCGCAGGGCGCTGGCCCTGGGGCCTGCGCTGGGGCGGCCGCTGGCTGCCGGAATAGGACGGACGGGAAGCGCCGCTCCTGGCGGAGGGACGCTGGCCCGAATAGCTGCCGCTGCGGTTTGAACGGCTGATGCCCGGCTCCACGCGACTGCGGTTATCATAGTCCGAAGGATATCTCGTTGCCAATTTACAATGTTCTCCTTCCTGTCGTTATACATACAGATAGAGTCATTATAATGGGTTTACTTTTGCTCTGCAACCGCAAACCACTTTATATTCCGCCTTAAATGTGACAAAATCCTGACAATGTGGGGTTATTTCAGATCATCCTGTCCGCCGGAAAGCCGGAAGGCAGCGTCGGGCCGGATAAAAAGCCGCCGCGCGGTTGACAATGGAATCCAATTGTTGTATAATCATTGCGGTCCGAATAAGCAGGCACTGCGTAGGTTATCGCAGTGTCGATTCTTATTCGGCTAAATTCATGTGAAGGAACAGGACCATCACCCAGGAGGTTTCACCATGGCAGAAAACCGCATACTCACATTTACAGATAAGAAAAAGCTGGAGGAACAGCTGGCCCAGTTGAACGAGGAAAAGAAGCGCGTTGCCGAGGAGATCCAGGTGGCCCGCGGCTTTGGCGACCTCAGCGAGAACGCCGAGTATGACGCCGCCAAGGCCAAGGAGGCCGAGGTCTACGGCAACATCGCCCGCATTGAGAATGAGCTGCGCACCGCCACCTTCGTGGACGACAGCTCCGCCGATTCCACCACCGCCGCGCTGGGCACCGTCGTGCGCGTGCTGGACATGGAATACGACGAGGAGGACGAATACACCCTCGTAGGCTTCACCGAGGCCGACCCGGCGAAGCTGTTCATCTCCAACGAATCCCCCATCGGCATGGCGCTGATCGGCCGCAGCGAACCCGGCAAGAGCGACTACATCCCCCCGGCCCGGGTCGGCGACATTGTCGAGGCCAACACCCCCGGCGGCATCGTCAAAATGAAGGTGCTTTCCATCCGCAAGCGCTGATCACCCCATCTACATCCACCGAGAGGAGAGCAATAACATGGCCCAGACCTACCAGGCGCCGTCGAGCTTCACCGAACAGGACACCATTCGCTTGGGCAAGCTGAACGCGCTGATCGAACAGGGCAGGAACCCCTACGAGATCACCACCTATGACCGCACCCACACCTCCGGCCTGATCCGGGACAACTACGACGCGCTGGAGGGCAAGGCCGTGCGCATCGCGGGACGCATCCTCGGCAAGCACATCATGGGCAAGGCCAGCTTCGCCCGCATCCAGGACCCGGACGGCACCATGCAGATCTACGTCAAGCGCGACGACGTGGGCGAGGATGTATACAAGGACTTCAAGGCGCTGGACATCGGCGACATCATCGGCGTCGAGGGCACCGTGTTCAAGACCAAGACCGGTGAAATCTCCGTGCACACCACCGGGCTGACGCTGCTGACCAAGAGCCTGCACCCGCTGCCGGAGAAGTTTCACGGCCTGACCGATACCGACACCCGCTACCGCCAGCGCTACGTCGACCTGATCGTGAACCCCGAGGTGAAGGACACGTTCATCAAGCGCAGCCTGATCCTGCGGGAGCTGCGGGCCTTCCTGGACGGCCGGGGCTACCTGGAGGTGGACACCCCCATCCTCACGCCCTTTGAGATCGGCGCGGCGGCCAAGCCCTTCTACACCCACCACAACACTCTGGACATGGACATGGTGCTGCGCATCGAGACGGAGCTCTATCTGAAGCGGCTGATCGTGGGCGGCCTGGACCGGGTGTACGAGGTGGGCCGCATCTTCCGCAACGAGGGCATGGACACCAAGCACAACCCTGAATTCACCACCATCGAGCTGTACGAGGCCTACACCGACTTCCACGGCATGATGGACCTGGTGGAGGACATGATGAAGACCGTGACCCAGAAGGTTTGCGGCAGCCTGGTGATCCCTTACCAGGGCAACGACATCGACATCGGCCACTGGGAGCGTCTGACCATGGTGGAGGCCGTGAAGAAGTACAGCGGCGTGGACTTCAATGACTGGAAGACGGACGAGGACGCCATCTCCGCCGCCAAGGCCCACCATGTGGAGCTGCCGGAGATCCCCACGAAGGGCTCCATACTGGCCGAGTTCTTCGACGCCTTCGTCGAGGACAAGCTGATCCAGCCCACCTTCATCTACGATTACCCGGTGGAGATCAGCCCTCTGGCCAAGCGCAAGCCCGATGACCCGATGTTCACCGAGCGCTTTGAATACTTCATCAACGCCACCGAGTTCGGCAACGCCTTCTCCGAGCTGAACGACCCGCTGGACCAGCGCACGCGCTTTGAAAAGCAGGTGGCCGAGCGCAAGAGCCTCGATCCCAACAGCGGCGCCCAGGTGGATTACGACTACGTCAACGCCCTCGAGTACGGCATGCCCCCCACCGGCGGCCTCGGCTTCGGCGTGGACCGGCTGGTGATGCTGCTCACCAATTCGGACAGCATCCGCGATGTGCTGCTGTTCCCGACGATGAAACCTTTGGACTGACGCGAAGGACACCGTCGATGTTGAAGGCGCTCATATTCCGCAAGCTGATGTAATGCCATCGACCAACTGCCGCCACGCCGCAGAAGCGGGGAGTTTTTCACGGTACGAGAAGGAGCTATGGAATGACGCTATCAGACAAGCTTTACACAATTCTCATAAAGGGCGACTCCTGGAAGACCATCCTGGGCGGCCTTTGGGTCACCCTTCAGATTTCCGCTCTGTCTCTGCTGTTTGGCACTTTACTCGGAGCTTTGATCTGTTTTTTGCGCACGAGGAAGAATCCCGTCATTCGGGGCATCGCCTCGGTATACATCGCAGTGCTGCGGGGTACGCCGGTATTGATGCTGCTGCTTTTGCTGTACTACGGCGTGCTCGCGCGGGTGAAGATCGCGCCGGTCATGGTGGCGGTAATCACCTTTTCACTGAACGTCTCCGCCCACGTGGCCGAGCTGTTGCGCTCGGCACTGGATGCCGCCGACCACGGACAGGCCGAGGCCGCGCGAACGCTGGGGTTTTCCGCCTGGGACACCTTCCGCCTCGTCACGCTGCCCCAGGTGTTGCGCATCGCCAAGCCGGTTTACCAGTCCACCATCGTGAACCTCATCCAGTGGACCAGCGTGGTGGGCTACGTGACCATCACAGATTTAACCCGGGTCATCAATAACACCGCCTCCAGGACCATGCAGCCGCTGTTGACCATCATCATTGGCATGCTGATTTACCTCGCCCTGTCCTACATCGTGTTCGGCCTGTTCGCGCTGTCGGACAGGCTCAAGCAGAGAAAGCGGGGTGAAGCGGCATGAGCCTGATCGAAGTGAAGGGCCTGAAGAAGTCCTTCGGTTCGCTGGATGTGTTGAAGGGCATTGATCTGACGGTGGAACAGGGCGAACGCATTGCCATCATCGGCGGGTCAGGCTGCGGCAAAAGCGTGTTCCTGCGTTCGCTGTGCCTGCTGGAAAAGCCGGACGCGGGTCAGGTGTTCATCGACGGAAAGGAGATCACCGCGAAGGGCGCCAGGGTGGACGAGATTCGCCGCAGCACGGGCATGGTGTTCCAGAAGTTCCACCTGTTTTCCGAGATGGACGTGATGGACAACCTGTGCCTGGCGCCGACGCGCATCCTCAAAATGCCCCGGGAACAGGCGGAAGAGAAAGCCATGGAGCTGCTTCGCCAGGTGGGCCTCTCATCCCGCGCACATGCCTGGCCCACAGTGCTCTCCGGCGGCCAGCAGCAGCGCATCGCGATCTGCCGCTGCCTGATGATGGAACCGAAGGTGCTGCTGTTCGATGAGCCCACCAGCGCCCTCGACCCCACGATGGTGGGCGAGGTGCTGGCCGTGATCCGGATGCTGGCCAAGCGGGATCTGGGCATGCTGATCGTAACCCACGAGATGAACTTCGCCCGCGAGGTCGCACAGCGCGTGCTTTTCTTCGCCGACGGTGGCATCTATGAGCAGGGTACGCCCAAGGAGATCTTCGACGCGCCAAAGCGGGAAAAGACCGTGTCCTTCATCCACAAGATCAAGTATTTCAGCTATGAGATCACCCATCGGGATTTCGACCTGATGCAGCTCCAGGGCGGCATACAGAACTTCGGCGAGAAATACGGCCTGGATCAGAGGCACACCTACCGTCTACAGATGTGCTGCGAGGAGTTGATCTATGAAATGCTGGACCACTGCTATCCCAACCGGAAGGACGTCAACATGAACGTGTCGATATCTCACGCAGAATTGGATGGCACGACACAGATCGACGTCGACTGCGGCGGCGCGAGCTACAACCCCTTTGAGCAGGAGGAGGACAGCCTGAGCGTGACGATCCTGAAAAACACGTCCAGACAGTTGGATTATCACTACACAGACAGCCGGAATCGTATCACCATCAAGCTGTGATGGTGTTAAGTGATTTGTAGCTGTTCAGTCGTGCAAATACCGATATATCGTGTCACGACAAATCAGTATATGACCGAACAGAGATAACGTTTTTATTTTATGGAGGTGCACTCCTGTGAAGAGGACTGTAGCATTGATTCTTGCGCTGATGATGGCCCTTTGCGCTGGCCTGTCTGCGTGTGTCGCCGAGGAGGCCGGTAATACCGGCGCCGTCCAGAAATATGGTGACATCGGCCGCTTGTCCAAGCTGAATATCACCGAAGACGAACTGAATGACGTGCTCAAGGATATCATGGTCGACAGCATCTGCAACAGGTATGTCTTCTATGACACGATGAACGATATGCTCATGGCCCTGAACAGAGGCGATATTGTCGTACTCGAGACCGACCAGAATACCGTCAGGTACATCGCGTCCAGGAACGACAATATCGTGGATCGCCCGCCTTACATGAACCCCAATATGCTGATCTTCTGTATGCTCCTGCGGGGAGAGGATACCGAATTGCGCGATCAGATTTCCGAATGCATCGCCGGAATGAATGAAGACGGCACCATCGAAGCGATGAAGCAGACCTACATCGAGGATGTCATCGCTGGAGAAGATCCCGAGGCCATTGAACCCCAGGTCTTCCAGGGTGCAAAGACGATCAAAGTGGCTGTGACGGGAGACCGTCCTCCCATGGACTACGTCTCTGCCGGCGGAGAACCTCTGGGCTTTAACACGGCCCTGATCGCGGAGGTCGCGAAGCGGCTGGAGATGAACATCGAATTGGTCAACGTGACCTGCGCGGCCAGGGGCATAGCGCTCGCCACCGGCGTCTGCGACATCGTCTTCTGGATGGAGGTCGGCGATTTCGAGAACTGGGAAGGCGCCGATTTCGAGGATCAGCCTGAAAACACCGTTGTGACAGAGCCCTATATGTCCGTTCCCCTGTGGTGGGCCGTCCTCAAGGATTCCCCCGTGGTGAATGTGTACCGGGATAAATGATGGCGTCAGCACACCCTGCAATCCCCTTGAACAGAGGGAATGCGGCATGGGTGTGACCACCTTCAAAGACATGGCGACGTAATCGGATTATAATCCGCAAGGTGTCCCCTGTGTCTCCTGAATAGAAAAGGGCCGTCCCCAAATGGCTTGGAAAGGTCATATGGGGACGGCCCTTTTTATACGTGTGCCGGGCATGGCGCACACGCATAATCCACATGCCGGTCGCCGCGCCGGCATGTGGATCAGTATAAATTGAGAACAATATCAAACTCAGTTCAAAGGCTCCGCAAGCCATTCATCGATCGACGGGAAAATCAGCTTGTCGGTCAGTGTTCCGCCTTTTCCACGCCGTCGCCGAAGATGGTCGCGAAATCATCCCGCATGGAGATGACGCCGATGCCCATGCTCTCGTAGTCTGATTTCTTTTCGGCGGCGCCGTCCGCGTTTCCGTACTCCCGCTCCCCATCGTCCGCGACCACCATATATGCCGCGCTCCTGTAAGGATTGTTGGAAATGGTATAGATTTCCATGGCCAGATCGCCAGAGGAATTGCCGAACGCCAGCACCGGCTGTTGTCCAATCTCGCGTACAATGGCGTCCACCTTGCTGGTCTTGGCGTTCTCACCGTAGTAATTGCCATCGAAGACGATCTGATCCTCGGTTTGGAACGTATAATCCGCGTCCGCCGCGTCGCCCTGATTCGTAGCTACATAGCCGTATTCCGTACCGATGACATGAGACGGCGGAATATCCAGGGTCCCGTTGACGATTTCCCGAACGATATTGCGCTCGGTCGCCGTGACGACGTAGACCTCGAAGCCGTTATCCTGCAACATCTCAACCAGCTCCACCATCGGCCTGAACCAGGCTTCGCCCCGCGTCATACCCGTAAAGCCCCAGGCTTCGCTGTCCTTGAAGTCGGAGACGACCTGGGCCATTTCATCCATTGTCATGCCCTTATAGGCGATGGCTGCCGCGGCGGCCTGGCGCGTGCTCATGCCGCTCGGCTTGGCGTTGCCGGCGGCATCCTCGATCTCCCGGGCGACCGCCAGCACATCCTCGGGCATCGCGTCCGCGTGATTCAGCGCGTAATCCGCGAAGACCATGTATTCGAAGCAGAAGGGATCAGTCTCGCACATCAGCGTGCCATCCAGGTCGAAAACGGCTATACGATCCTTCTGCGGAATGAAGTCCGGGGAATCGGGATCGGTCACATCGCCCACATAGTCGATCAGCGCGTTCAGCGCCGGGGCGTCCGCGTTCCACTGGGAAAGCGCTTCCCCGGCGGCCTCCTTGGGCGCGTAGTTTTTCTCCAGTTCACCCAACACCGCGATGGTGCGGTCGAACAGGGCAAACAGGTCCGCCTCGACGATCAGTCCATCCGCGTTTGTCTCCACGCCCTCGAAGCGCAGGTCGTAGCGCAGGGGCGGATTTTGAAGCGTCAGCATCTCGCCGCTGCGAATCTGCTCCGTGCTGCGGTAGATCAAGCTCACGCGATACCACGCCTTACCCTCGGCATCCCGCCGCCGCTCGAACACCAGCTTCACGCCTATGGGCGTCCTGGTCTCGATGCTCTCCGGCAGGGAATAATCCTCCGCGCCCAGGGCGGAGAGGACGCCGAGTACGGTGCAATCGTGGGCGCAGAAGAAGCTGAACTTCCGATCCTCGTTCCGAAGCTCGCTCTCCAGCTCCCGAAGCAGCGGGTTGGTGATGTTGGCGGCCACCAGGGGCGCGCCGTGCTTTATCTCCAGGCAGGTGGTCATGAACGCGCCCAGCCGCGCCCAGTCCGCGTCCGTCAGCTCGTGGCCGAAGGCGGCCTTGACGGCGTCAGGCTCCTCGTAGTATTGCAGCAGCAGCGCGTCGGCCACCGAATAGGCCGGTCGGATCGCGCCGGTGAGATCAGGCTCCTTGTCCGGCTCCATCGCATAGCCATAGTCGCTGGCCAGTATATCGCCGTACTTGCCACTCCGGTAGATCTCGCTGTCCTGCATATCGACGGTGTCCATGATCAGCTCGATGACATCCCGATTCTGCCGGGCAAGGCCGTCAAAGCCCGCGTCGCCGCCCATGGCCGCGACCTGGGCGATGGCGTCGGCGGCATAGTCGTCGCTGTAAAAGTGCAGTACGGGCTGCATGAAGTCCTCGGTTCCTTTGGCATCGCCGGGGTACTCCACTTCAATGTCCGCCAGCGGCAGCATGCCCCCGGCAAAATAGCGGGCGGTGGCGCGGCAGCGCTGCTTGTCCCGGGCGTTGAAGCGCATTTCGCCCTCAGCCGGAACCGTGTTCTCGGGAATCAGCCCCTCCTGATCCAGCCACTTGCGGAAGTACTGGCCCATGCAGGTCTCCTCGATGCCGCCCTTCAGGGTCAACTCGCTGGAGCCCGCCGACCATTTGATCCATTCGTGGGGCGTCAGGTCGCTCGGCACGGAGCCATTGCTGGACAGCGGCGCACGCAGGTTGTGGCGGCTCAGCACGACCACCTGCTCGAGGGTATAGTCGGTGGAGGCGCTTTCGTCATCGGGCTTGTCCGCGTAATCCGAGAGCCAGTGGAATTCGCCTGTCTTGACGACATCCTCGCCATAGATCGTCTTCCAGTCGTCCCGCATGGAAATCACGTTGTAGCCCATGCCCTGCCATTTTTCGGTCAGCCCGTCGTGGTTGTCCGGGTTGCCGTAATCGCGCGCATTGTCGTCCGCCACCAGCATGAAGGCCGCGCTGCGATAGGGGTTGTTCAACAAGGCGTAATTGTTCATGCTCACGTCGCCGGAGCTGTTGCCGAAGGACAGCACCGGCTTTTTGCCGATCTCCTGGGCAATCTGCACGACCTTGTTGGTCTTGAGGTCCTTGATGAGCAGCCTGTCCGTGCGCACCAGTTCGTCCTCGCCGGTGAACACGTACTCGATGCCATCCGCGTCGCCCTGGTTCCGGGCCGCCAGCGCGGTATCGGAGCCGATGATGTTGTCGGCGGGAATGTCCAAGGCGCCCTCCATGAACGTGCGAACGATAAAGCGGTCGCTGCCGGATACGATGTAGCACTTGAAGCCGTTGTCCCGCAGGTATTCCACCACCTCGGCCATCGGCTGGTAGTAGGCGTCCGCATAGGTCATGCCCGTAAAGCCGTCCACCTCACGCACCAGCACACGGGTGATGAAGTCGGTGTACTCCTGAAGCGTCATGCCCGCGAAGGCCCTGGCCTGATGATGGGAAAACTGGTAGTCCATATCATCCGGGAAGGATTTGTCCAGTGCATGGTCGCGGAGCATACGGCCAAATTCCAGCATCTCCTCGTCCGGCTGCCAGGAGGGATCGCCCAGGATGCGCTCGGTCAGCAGGACGACCTCCAGATAGGTCGGAAAAAGCTCGCCAATCAATGTGCCATCCATGTCGAAGGTGGCGACGCGGTCCGCCGCGGGGATGAAGTCCGGCGAATCGGGATCGGTCACAGCTTCCACATATTCAGTCAGTGCGTTCAATGCCGGGGCGTCAGCGTTCCATTGGGAAAATGGTTCTTCAACCGGCACGGCTTCCGCAAAAGCAAAACCGGTCAGACTCATCATCATCAATGCCGCGCACAGCAGCACGGCCAGCAGCTTGTTCAGCTTCATCAGTCAATCCTCCTCAATCTTAATGATACACCGTCAGCGGGTATTTCGTCTTTCCCGCCAGATACGACAAGGCCAATTGTTAAACCTCCCTATACATCCCGAAGGATTGTACAGGTTCGGGTCGGGACTGGCATGAGGTCATTCGATGTTCAGGATGTCGGCGAAGCCGGTGACCTCGAATACTTCTTTGACCGTTTCGTTGACGTTCACGACCTTCATGCCACCGGGAGCGGACCCTCCGCCCTTCTTGCTCATGGCCTTATGCGCCGAGAGCAACACGCGCAGGCCTGCCGAGGAGATGTAGTCCAGTTTGGCAAAGTCCAGCGTCAGTTCGTTCACGCCATCCATGCTCTCCTTCAGCGCCTGCTCCAGTTCCGGCGCGGTGGTGGTGTCCAGGCGGCCCTCCAGAGCGACTGTCAGAGTACTTCCGTTCAGGTTCTTGGTGATGGTCAAGTTCTTTCCCTCCTCTTGATGGTTTTTTTGATGTATAATCCTGTTATTTTTATACCGCTTCAGTGCCTGTTATCCGCGTTCCGTTCATGCCCGGCGATCAGCGGGGCCGTTGTATTTCAGGCACAGCATGGTGATGTCATCAAACTGCTCCGCATTCGAGACGAAGACGTCGATGCCATGCATGACATTCGACAGCACCGCTTCCGGCTTCGCATCCGGATTGAAGTTCAGGGCCTTGATCATCCGTTCGTTTCCAAACAGCTCGTTTTCGGCGTTGGTGGCCTCTGCCACGCCGTCCGTGTAGACGAACAGGCTGTCGCCGGGATTGAGCTGGAAGCTGTGCTCCCGGAACCGCATGCCCTCCATCGTGGCGACGGCCGGCGAATGGCGGTAGATCTGAAGCTCGTATCCCCCATCCGCTCTGCGCAGCGCGGGATGCTCGTGACCGGCGTTGGCGGCGACGCCCTTGCCCGTGCTGATGTCCAGCACGGCCGCCCACACGGTGACGAACAGCTCCGCCTCATTCCCCTCGCACAGCTGTTCGTTGGCGTTCTCCAGCGCCTTGGCGGGGCTCTCACCGTTCTGCAGGTGGGCCCGGATCAGCGCCCGGGAGACCATCATGAACAGCGCGGCGGGCACGCCCTTGCCGGAGACATCGGCCATGACCAGGCCGAGGTGATCGTCATCGATCAGGAAGAAGTCGTAGAAATCGCCGCCGACCTCCTTGGCGGGCGTCATGCTGGCGTAGATGTCGAATTCGTCCCGATCCGGGAAGGCCGGGAAGGTGTGGGGCAGCACGGATGCCTGGATGTTCGTCGCCAGCTGCAGTTCATTCTCGAGCCGCTCCCGCTTTGCCTCCTCGCGGTGCTTGGCCTCCAGTTCGCGCATTCTCCTGGCGACATACAGCTTCACCAGCAGGGCGGTCAGCAATATCAGCGCAAGTCCCACGAGTATGTAGAACCACGCCCGCTCGTAGAACGCCTTCTCCTTGACGATCTGTACCGACACCTCCCGGTCGCCCCGGCCCATGGAGTCCTTCAGCTGCATCGTATAATGATAGGTGCCGCCGCGCAGGTTGGTGTAATCCACGGGCACCATATCGCTGCGGTTGACCGTCGTGTCGCCGCGCTCGAAGCCCTCCAGCCGGTAGCTCACCTGGGGGTCGCTCAGCGCATAGTTGAATACATAGCTGTAAACAGTCAGCTTCTGCGTGTTCGAGGGGATCGTGAACCCGCCGTCCGCCTCGGGGTAAAGCGTCCGGCCGTCCACCTCCACAAAGGGAACCGTCGCCTTCAGGTCGTCCACATTCTCAAAGGGCTTGTCGATGTTGACCTTGCAGATGCCGGTGGTTCCGGCGATGTACAGATCACCCTCGCCGGTCAACTCGCTGTAGGAATTTGCCGTGGTGATGCAGGGCAGGCCGTTGGCGATGCTGTAGTAGACGGGGTTGATCTCACCGTTGGCGATAAGCTCCTCCGCCGGTGTCACATAGATGCCGTTGCTCGAAAGCACCCACACGTCGCCCTTGCTGTTCTCGAAGAGATCGAAGTTGTTGCTGTAGGGGAACTTCTGAACTGTCGTCACCTGGTAATCAGGCGTCATGTAGGCGATGGCGCTGCTGGTGACGATCCAGATCAGATCCCGCTTTGGGTCGCGCTTGAGGCGCATCACAATGTCGGAGGGCAGCCCGTCCTCGACGTTGATGTTCCGCACGCCGGATTCATTGATGATGTAGAGTCCGCCGCCGTTGGAGCCGAGGAGGATGTCGCCATTCGTGCCCTCCGCGACGGTGAGGCTCTCAGTATTGACGATGCCGTCCGCCTCGCCGTAGGAGGCGACGATGCTGTCGCCGTCGATGACGTTCACGCCGCCGGTGAGCGCCACGAGGATCGTGCCGTCCTTGCGCTCGCAGACGGCGCGCATGCTGTTGGACAGCGGGCCGTCTCCCTGGGCAAACACGGTCAGCTCGCCCTTTGCGTAGCGCAGCAGCCCGTACTTGCGCCAGGTGGAAATCCACAGCCGATCCTGGCTGTCGCGGATGATGGAGCGGATCCGGCAGCCGTCCAGCAGCCTGATCAGGTCGTCCGCCTCCACATCCGCTTCAAACGCCGCGCCGGTGTTGGTCATGACCTTTGTCAGCGGGAGGCTGGAGACCGGGCCGTTTTCGTCGAGCACGATCAGTCCGGCGTCCGTCGCGACGAACAGCTTGTCTTCGCACATACAGGTGGAATTCACCACCTGGGTCGGCATGCCATAGCGCTCAAACAAGTCGGAAAACTGGTTGGGCACCACCTTCATCACGCCCTGGCGGGTGGAAGTGAACCACAGGTTGCCCAGGTAATCCCGCATCACGTGGCCTATGGAGTTGTTCATCGGCAAATCCTCCAGGACCTGGATGCCGCCGTCCGTCAGCACGCCGATGCCATGGGAGGCGCATATCCACAACCTGCCTTCGATGTATTCCATCTGCTGCACAGAGCTCAGGGGCTGAATGTCGATCGACTCCAGGTCGGTGAGTTTTTCCCCGTAAGTCGCGTGATAGAATCCGAAGTCGCCGCCTTCAAACCAGAGCTTGCCCGGCTCAACCGGATCGGGGAGCATGGAGGCCACGCCCTGCACGGAGGTTTCATCCGCACTGAGGAAGTTGATCAGCGTGCCATCCCTGATCTTCATCAGGTCGCCGAAATTGGTCAGGCCATAGATGATCCCGTCGCTGCCCATCCGCAGATCGCGCATATTCGCCTCGGCAATGGCTTCATCCGCCATCATCCGCAGGTTTCCGTCCGGATCGATCATCGCGATGCCGCAGGTCGTGGCGACGTAGATGGTGCCGCCATCATCTCCCGTGATGGCGCGGATGTGGGCCGACAGCATGCCGTCCAGCTTGCCCCACTTGCGCAGCTCGCCTTTCTCCAGCACCGCAACGCCGTTGTCGTTGGTGCCGATCCACAGGCGGTCCTGATTGTCCACATACAGGCACTTGATGCTGGTGATGCCGCTGGTGGAATCTATACGCACGAAGGTATTGCCGTCGTAGCGAATCAGTCCGCCATAGCTGCCGATCCAGATGAAGCCCTCCGAAGTCTGTACGATGGCGTTGGCCTCCGATGTGGGCAGACCGTTGGTGTTGTCATACAGCACCGCAGAGAAGTTTTCGGGCTGGTTCACCGGATCCACGGTGCTTGTCCCGTCCGCGCTCGCCACGCCCATGTCCAACAACATGATAAGCGCCAGAAACAGAACCAAACCGTAAATCCATCTTCCTCTATGATTTGTCCTCTTTCCCACTGTGGATCTTCCCTCCTGTACTTCAAATGCGCTTGTGTATGGTCAGGATGTTGAAGCCGTTTTCATGGCCGTATTTCAGCATGCCCATCGTCTTTTGGGCCATGAGTATCCCGAGACCGCCCATCTCCCCTGCTCTGGGCGGATGGGTCACGTCCAGGTCGGTCCTCCTCAGGGGATTGAGGGATACGTCACCGTCGACCAATGTGATGCCCGCCATATGCGTGGCCTCGTCGAAGTCAAACCGCACAGTCGCTTAGCCCGTCCCTTCCGGATAAGCACAGTGCGCCATGCTGCCGAACAGCTCGTTGATGGCCACATCGATCTGCATCGGGGCCTTTTTTGAACAGTCCAACGTCTCCGGTCCGGCTCCCCGTAGATAAATGCCGTGACGGGCGCGGTGTTTTCAAGGTTTGCCGCGATTGTCTATTCCTTCACAGCGCGTCCCCCACTGTGTTTGTGTTGACGGTGGTCAGAGAATTGATCGCGGAGATTTGTACTCTCCCAATATGATTATATTAATAACCAGGAATGCTTTCAAGGCGATGTTCCAGATTGTCATGTTATTATTCTGGTTACCTGAACGGGACCGTCACCGTCGCCACAGTTCCGCCGCCGTCGCAGGACGTGATCGCCAGGCTTCCACTACACATCATTCAAGCCTTTGCCGAATATAAACCCCTCATGTTTTGCGCAGTCAACGAACTTCCAAAATGGTGAACAGTCGAGAGTCCCGGAGCCATAGGCGTGACCTTGACGTAAACTAAATCGAGGCAGCCACTGCGTCAGCGGCTTGGTCGTGATAAATCGATAGAGCAAGGTCTCTGAACCGTTTTACAGATGCATGAGTCCTTTTCAACCGCTTTTGTTTCCTCCAGAAGGAAACATGACAAAAATCCGTCTCCCACTATTACACGAAAGCTCTGAGCAATCGTGTAATAGTGCACCTTTCAAAAAGCAATCGTGTAAGAGTGTGGAGGGTTCAACGCCTGTCGGGTCCATTTTGCGTAGGTCTCGGAGGGGATGGAGAGAAGGGCTTTCGTGTTATAGTGTCTGAAAAAGCCCGTAGTTACGGGCTTTTCAGCATAGAAAAACTGCACCGCAACCCTGACACACTTTGTATCAAAATTGCCGTGCAGTTATGGTGGAGCCGAGGGGGGTCGAACCCCTGTCCGAAGACCAGAAGACCAGAGCATCTCCGAGCGCAGTCTGTGTATTGACATTCCCTCCGCCGGACTCCCCCAGACAGGATTCCGGCTTCAGTAGCTTCATAAAATCCCACCGTCCGCAAAGCTTGAGGCGGCTGGTTCCCTGCTTTTACGACGCCGATGGCCTACGCCGCAGGAGGCTTAGGGTCGACGATCGCCGATTAGGCGGCGAAAGCTACGTTATCGTAGTTGTCAGTTCAATTTGTTTCCCGTTGTCAGGCGGTACAGGGCCGCCGCTCGCTTCTCTGTCCCTCCGCATCCCCGTCGAAACCAAAATACGGCCCCGAATGGCGGGAAGGCGAACTGTGACTCCTTCCGATAGATTATCCCCTGGCGCGCATCGTGCGCTCGATGTCGCGCTGGGCGTCCCTTTTGGCCATGTCGTCGCGCTTGTCGTACAGCTTCTTGCCCTTGCACAGCGCCAGCTCCAGCTTCATGCGTCCGTCCTTCAAATACACGCTCAGCGGAATCAGCGCCAGGCCCTGCTGCATCACGCTCTGATGGGCCTTGCGAATCTCGGCCTTGTGCATCAGCAGGCGCTTGGGGCGCAGTGGATCGGTGTTGAAGTAGCTGCCCTTTTCGTAGGGGCTGATGTGCATGCCGTACACGAGCATCTCGCCATTCTTCACCGCAGCATAGCAGTCCTTCAGGCTACACTTGCCCAAGCGAATGGACTTGACCTCCGTGCCCTTTAGCTCGATGCCCGCTTCCCAGGTTTCCAGGACGAAGTAATCATGCCGGGCGCGACGGTTCTGCGCAACGACCTTGACGCCCTTATGCGGCATAACAGCTTCCCTCCCCTGCTTTACAAACCGACCAGCGATTCGCACGTTGTATTATACCACGGTGGGCCGGGTTTGTAAACCTCTCCCGGCTCATTTTTTTGTGTCCGGCATTGACGGACTCCGGTGGGCGGGCTATAATGGAATCAGAATGGTTTTGGAGGTTTTGGGATGAACATGCTGAACGACTACCTGATCGTGGAAAAATCCGCGCTGCCGGATTACTTCATCAAAGTAGTGGAGGCCCGGCGACTGTTGCAGTCCGGCGTGTATACCCAGGTGATCGACGCCGTTCACGCCGCGGGCATCTCCAGGAGCACCTATTACAAATACAAGGATAAGATCCTGGAAACCAGCCAGCTGACCGTCGGCCGAAAGGCCTCGCTGATGCTCCAGCTGAACCACCGGGCAGGCATGCTCTCCAAGGTCATCAACACCCTCTCCGGCTGCAACGCGAATATACTCACCATCACCCAAAGCCTGCCCATACACGGCAAGGCCAGCATCATGCTGTCCATCGACCTGTCCCAGCTCAGCCGGGGCATCGACGAGATGGTGGATGCGCTCAGCGGCATCGACGGCGTGGAGCAGGTGCGATTGCTGGCAGTGGAATAGCAGCCGTACGGGCTTCGCTTCTTGCATATTTATACGTTTTTCACTACTGTATAATCGCTGATTTGATGGTGTGACGAGTGTCTTCCAAAGGTCTTCCCCCGTTGGGCAAGGCTCCGCGCACCCAAGGGAAAAGGCTATTTTGGGACCGTCAGCTCGATAAATCAGAATCCCCCTTGACAAAACAAAACCCATTCCCCATATTAATTTATCAATTCATCACATCCCTTCACAACGCCCATATGTCAACGGTTGCCCTTGATTCATAATCCGCCGATGATCGACGCATACTATCCGGTGAAAGAATCATTGTCGGGAAAGGACAACCATTATGAAACGACAGAATATCCCCCCATTGACCGCCGATGCGGACATGCCCATTCAGGTCACCGAGATTCGCCTGCCCATGCGCTCCGGCCGGCACAACCTTCGCAACGGACGGGAGGTGTGCCTATGAGCCGCCAGCCCTTCACGCCGGCCGAATACCACGAACTGGTCTCCAGGCTGACGCCGCCCTCCCGGATGCTGCGGGGCTACTGGCGCGCCTTCTGGGTGGGCGGGCTGATCTGCTGCCTGGGCCAGGCGCTGACGCTATGGGCCCAGGGGCTGAACCTGGGCGAGGTCACAGCGCCGATGTTCACCACCGGCTGCCTGATCCTCTTGGGCACCACGCTGACCGGCTTTGGCGTCTATGACCAGATTGGCAAGTATGCCGGGGCGGGCTCGGCCATACCGGTAACGGGCTTCGCCAACTCGGTAGCCGCCCCGGCCATCGAATTTCAGCGGGAGGGCGCGGTCATGGGCGTCGGCGCGCGGCTGTTTACGCTGGCCGGACCGGTGCTGGCCTACGGCATCGCGTCGTCGGTGGTGGTAGGCGTGATTTACTGGCTGGTCAGGGGGTGGGTGATGTGAGCCGCGCCGGAGAGCAGACCTTTATCTATGACCATCCCCCCGTCATCCGCGCCCACGCCAGCATCGTTGGGCCGAAGGAGGGACGCGGTCCACTGGCCGACTGGTTCGACACGATCCTGGAGGACGACATCCTCGGCCAGAAGAGCTGGGAGCTGGCGGAGATGGAGATGGTGCGCCGATGCGCGAAGGACGCCATGAACCGCAGCCGGCTGTCGGACGAGGACGTACAGGCCATGCTGGGCGGCGACCTGAACAATCAGATCATCGCCTCATCCTTCGCGGCCCGCACACTGGGCGTTCCCTTCATCGGCCTCTATGGGGCCTGCTCCACCTTCGTGCAGGCGCTGGTGACGGCCTCCGCCCTGATCTCCGGTGGGTTCCTGGAAAACGCGCTGTGCGTCGCCTCCAGCCACTTCTGTACGGCGGAGCGCCAGTTCCGCTTTCCCCTGGAGCTGGGCACCCAGCGACCGCCCCAGGCCTCCCGTACGGCCACGGCCTGCGGCGCGGCGCTGCTCACCGCCGATTGTGACGAATACGGCCTGCGCATCACCTCCGGCACGATCGGCCGGGTGATCGACCTGAACATCACCGACGCCAACCACATGGGCGCGGCCATGGCTCCGGCGGTATTCGATACCATCGCCGCCCATCTGTCGGACACGGGCCGCACGGCGGAGGACTATGACCTGATCGCCACCGGCGACCTGGGCTGGATCGGGCGAGAGCTGCTGCTGGCCCTGGCCGAGGCCGCCGAGGTATCGCTGCCCCCGGACAGGCTGATCGACTGCGGCGCGAGCCTGTATGCCCAGCGCCAGGACACCCACGCCGGCGGCAGCGGGTGCGGCTGCGTGGCCGCCGTCAGCTGCGGCTGGCTGATGAAGCGCATCGAAGCCGGAGATCTGAACCGGCTGCTGCTGGTGGGTTCCGGGGCCATGCTGTCCCCCACCAGCAGCCAACAGGGGCAGAGCGTGCCGGGCATCGCCTATGCCGCCTGCATCGAGAGGAGCGGAGCATGAATACACTTTGGATGTTTGTCAAAGCCTTTGTGGTCGGCGGGCTGATCTGCGACATCGGCCAGCTGCTGGTGATGCGCACCAAGCTGACCAACGCCCGTATACTGGTGCTGTTCGTGGTATCCGGGGTGGTATTGACCGCGCTGGGCATTTACAAGCCCCTGGCGGATTTCGCCGGGGCCGGGGCGACGGTGCCGCTGACGGGCTTCGGCTATTCCCTGGCCATGGGCGCCATCGAGGCGGTGAACCGGTACGGCCTGATCGGCGCATTCGTGGGCGGCATCACCCGCACCGCCGCGGGCATCACCGCCGCCGTAGTGTTCGGCCTGCTGAACGCCCTGCTGTTCAAGCCGCACGCGAAACCGTAAATTCTGATTTGTCGCTCCGCGACAAATCAGAATTGTCCGTATATCCTCCCCTGCATCCGGCCATACTAACCCCAGGAGGTGAGGAGCATGAGTCCCAAGGAATTGCAGTATATCGAAGATGCCCTCGGGCATGAACAATTTCTGACCAGCCAGTGCCAGCAGGCGGTGAGCCAGTTGAGCGACCCCGAGCTGAAGAACTGCGTGAACCAGATGCTGGCCAAGCATCGCGAGCTCTTCGGCAAATTCTATCAATTGGTGTAAGGGAGGCGAGCGCAATGAACGATCAGTCGATCATGGAAAACATCCTGCTGACCACGAAGGGCGTGTGCGACCTGTATATGCACGGCACGATTGAGTCCGCCACCCAGAATGTGCAGCAGACCTTCGATACCGCGCTGAACGACAGCCTGTGCATGCAGAGCGACATCTACCAGAAGATGTCCCAGAAGGGCTGGTATCCCGCCCAGCAGGCCGACCAGCAGCAGATCAACCAGGTGCGGCAGAAATACGCCGCCAAGGGCTGAAAGGGTCTTCCCGCTCCGCGACCGATCCGGTTGCGGGGCTTTTTTGTATTCGGGGCACCCTTTTGCGTCCCGGGCATAGGATGCACTGTGGGCCGGCAATCCCGCCGCCCAAACCCGCAAGGAGGAATGAAAATGAGCTTCTATTCCTACAAAAACGCCCATTCCGACACCTGTCCCGGCGTGGTCAACGGGAACATCCTCTCCGGCCTGAATCAGCGCGTTTGCGTACAGGTCAAGAACGTCTACGACAGCTGTATGCAGCAGGAGCAGCTGGACGACCAGCGCATCACCATCGAGAACATCGTTCCGGTGCTGCCCGGTCCGGACTGCCTCGGCAACAGCGGCCGTCCCTGCGCCTGCGATTGCGACGGCAACCGCTGCAACTGCGAATGCCCGCCAGCCAGCATCCCCATCACCCACGACGAAGCCGTACAGAACGCCGAAAACAACCCCGGTCCCCTGCCCCGTCCCTACGGTGCATGGACCTTCGAGAGCTGCCGCTCCTCCACCACGGCGGGCCGCATATCGAACCTCACCGTAGAGCGCATGACCGACCGGCCCCAATTCGCCCGTGTGCGCTGCACCGTGGACGTGCCCCTGGACGTGCTGTTCCTGGACCAGCGTTGCCAGGAGTGGATGGGCCAGACCGTCATCAAGGTCAACAAGGACATATTACTGTGCATCCCCGACGATTCCATCATCCCCTTCACCCTGGAGAGCCTCGTGAGCGCGATTTGCGTATCCGGCACTTACATCGGCAATTGCACCTTCGACATCACCGTCTGCGTCACCGTCGTGCTGAAGGTGCTGGCCGAGGTGGACATCCTGATTCCCACCTACGGCTTCTGCCAAGTTCCCCCCTGCGAAGAATTCGCCGAGAATGTATGCGATGAATTCTTCTCCCTTCCCCTCTTCCCTCAGTCATCCTGCGCTCTGGAGAGCGTGGGCGAGGCGACGTCGAACGCTGGAAGCGGCACGGCCAGCAGTGCCACTGGCGGGTGCTATGCCTGCGGTCCGGTGAACCCGGTGCGGCCCAACCATGTGCGCCAGTGCTCCAACTGTGGCACCACCTGCTCCGGCAGCAGCACTCTCTGCCCCCGGTGTGGCAGCGCGATGACCAATCTGAATTGACAACAGGGTCCGAAGCCCGGCAGGGCTTCGGACCCTTATCCATGTCAAAGCCAAGGTTTTTTTCAGGTCGAAAATGGGCACTAAAGGACTGGCTTCACGTCGAAATTCATCACCCTGACGGTGATGCGCGTTTTGGGGGAGGTTCCCTCAGGGAGCACTTTTTACGCCTCCAAAACCCATGCGATGGCGCGGGCCATCCTTCCGGTGGGGTCGTCGAAGTGACCGCCCGGGTTCATTTCAAGGGCGGTGGGGATGCCGACGTCCCGATAGAAGTCCGCCAGCAGGCGGGTGTTATCCTCCACGGAACGCATCAGGGGGTTCCGCGTCCTGCCCTCCTTGTCCCCCAGGGACAGATAGAGGCAATCCGGCTGCCTGATGGGCGCGTGGTTCTTAATGTAATCGACGATGTCCGGATACCACAGCGAGCCCGAGGCACTGGCGACGCGGGCAAACCGATCGGTGCGGTACATGGCGTACAGCGCGAAGAGGCCGGCCAGCGAGTACCCCGCCAGGACCAGGTAGGCGGGCGTCGCCGGAAGTCCGGCCAGGATCTGCGGGAGCATGTGGCCGGTCAGCAGGTCGATATAGGCGTCGGCCTGTCCCGCGCAGGGCGCCGCGCCCTTCATGATGGGCGGGATGGGCCAGGGCGTCAGGTCGTCCTCCCAGCGCAGGCCGCTCACGGCAGCCAGGGCAAAGTCGGACTTTGTCGTGCGCCTCAGGGCTTCAGCCACCGCCGCGCCCTCCCCCGCCTCCCCGTTCAGCAGCACCAGCGGCGCGCCGGGATTTCGGGACGGGAACAGCTCGACCATCTTTCCCTCGATGACCATCTCAGCCGAGCCTCCCGGCGAGCTTTTCCACGCCCTTGCCCACCAGGGCCACGGAGTGGGGCGCGGTGAGCATCTGCCGCATCAGGGCGTTGGCCGCGTCGCAGGAAACGGCGTTGATGCGGTCGATGGTCTCGGACTCGGTGCGGGTGGTGTTCATCAGCAGCAGCCGCCGGCCGTTGGACTGCATCCGCGCCGAGGTGGACTCCAGCCCCAGGATGTAGCCGGACTTCAGCTGCTCCCGGGCCATGGCGAACTCCTTTTCCGTCATGCCGCCCTCGGCGATGGCCTTCGCCTCGGCCACGATCATCTCATACACCTGCACCGCCGTCTCGGGGTTCGTGGCGGCGTAGACGGACAGCATGCCCGTGTCGGTATAGGCGTTGGGATAGCTGTACACGGTGTAGGCCATGCCGCTGTCCTCCCGGATCTTCTGGAAGAGCCTCGAGGACATGGCCCCGCCGAACACGCTGTTGAATATGGAGATGTCGTAGTTGCGCTCGTCCCCCATGGGCAGCGCCGGATAGCCCAGGCAGATGTGCACCTGCTCGATGTCCTTTTCCTTCGTCAGGATGGTGGGCGTCGCGGTGGCGGTGATGCAGGGCAGCTTGTCCAGCCCGCCTGCTTCCCAGTCGCCCAGCAGCCTGTTCACCATGTCCAGCACGGCGTTCCAGTCATAGTTTCCAGCGATGGAGAGCACCGCGTTCTGGGGCCGGTACATCCTGTGCCAGTAGCCGTGCAGGCATTCCCTCGTGCAGCCGGATACGCTCTGCTCGGTGCCCAGTATGGGCCGGGAGATCTGCTGGTCGCCGTAGTGGGCCAGCATGATCAGCTCGTGCACCAGGTCCTCTGGGGTGTCCTCGGCCATGGCGATCTCCTCGATCACCACGCCCTTCTCCTTGGCCATCTCCGCCGGATCGAAGGCCGGATGGGTGGCCAGGTCGCAGATCACGTCCATGGCCAGGGGCAGGTGCTCGTCCACCACCTTGGCATAAAAGCAGGTGCACTCCTTGGCGGTAAAGGCGTTGAGCTGGCCGCCCACGGCGTCCATCTCCTCGGCGATCTGCCGGGCCGTGCGCTTCTCGGTGCCCTTGAACACCATGTGCTCCAGGAAGTGGCTGACGCCCGCCTCCTCCACCGTCTCGAACTGGGAACCCGAGCCCAGCCACAGGCCCACGGACACCGACCGAAAGTGGGGAATCCGCTCCCCGATGATGCGCAGGCCGTTGGGCAGGGTGATTTGATCAAATGTCATTTGGTTTGCTCCTTTATATAGCTATCTCCCCGGCCAGTCACGGGTCAGGGGCTTCAGGCGGCTGAGTATGACCTTTACATCCTCTCCGGGAAACAGCCTGGTGAGTTTGTCATTCAGCTGCGTCTTCGTATGGGATGCCTGCACCGCCGCGATGATATCTTCCTTTTTCTGAGTATACTTCTTTTCCTTGAAATGCTGGCCGAAGAAGCAGCGCAGTTTGTGTTCGCTCGCAGCCGCCTCGACGGGTTGTTTTTTCTCCTTTGAGACGCGCGCCTGAGGCTTCTTCAGGCCGTTCACTATCATTTCTGTAACATTGCTCTGAATGTGAACATCTCTATCCCCGGTCTTGAGCTTCTCCTCCAGCAGATCGCCGATGGGATCGCCCCGGCCCACGAAGAAATCCAAGGGGCTCTTTTCCCCGAACAATGTCGACTGGGGCAGGACGTTGTATTCAGAATGAAAGGCCTCCCGATGATCGCGACTGTAGCTTTCTGCGGCGTCGCACAGCGCACGGCACAGGAAAGACACGTCCACCAGCAGCGTCCGGACAGCCGCGTCCAATGCCTCGACCGCCATGGCCATCGTATGGATTTTTGTGCCGTCTCCCAGCATCAGTATGAAGCGATCCACCTGGTTCCGGGGCGCCTTCACCTTGTCGCTGTTGATCGTGGGCGAGCCCTGGTGCAGGAAGGTGTTGCGCAGGTTGTACACCACCTCGCCGCTGAGATAGGGTGTCCGTTCTGCCATGCCGTCCAAGCAAAGGCCCTGTCCGACATGTCGGTCGTACCAGGTGATGTAGCGTTCTGTCACCGTTCCGTCGGGAAACTCAGCCATGCCGCAGATGTCCGGCAACGCCAGGGCCAGGGACAGCGCCGCAAACCAACACTTGCTCTTCAGGCAGCGCCGGATATCTTGAACGTAACAGGCGATCATGGCCGCGTTCCCCTCCATAGCGAACGGATGGGCATACAAAGTATGCCCATCCTCATCAATTCCTATAGCAATCAGTCCCTGCGGCGCGGCCTGCGGTCGCCACCGCGATCGCCGCCCCGGCGGTCACCCCGGTCGCCGTCGCGGCGCGGGGGCCGGCGCACGGGCATGGAGTCGTCGTCGTAGACGATATCGTTGCGGACCAGGTTCACGCGGCCCTGGCTGTCGATCTCAGCCACGCGGACCTCCAGCTCGTCGCCGATGTTGACCACGTCCTCGACCTTCTCGACCCGCTCGTTGGCCAGCTTGGAGATGTGGATCATGCCGTCCTTGCCGGGAGCGTACTCGACAAACGCGCCGAAGCTCATGATGCGCACCACCTTGCCGGTGAACACGTCGCCCACCTGCAGGTCCTTGGCGATGCCTTCGATGATCCTGCGGGCCTTCTTCGCCGCCTCGTCGTCCTCGGTGGCGATGAACACGCTGCCGTCGTCCTCGATGTCGATCTTGACGCCGGTCTCCTCGATGATCTTGTTGATGGTCTTGCCGCGGGGGCCGACCACCTCGCCGATCTTCTCGGGGTTGATGAAGAAGTGGACGATCTTGGGCGCGTACTTGGACAGATGCTCGCGGGGCGCGGGCAGCACCTCCAGCATCTTGCCCAGGATGTGCATGCGGCCGTCGTAGGCCTGGGCCAGCGCCTGGCGCAGGATCTGCTCGTCGATGCCCTTGATCTTGATGTCCATCTGGATGGCGGTGATGCCCTGGGCGGTGCCGGCCACCTTGAAATCCATGTCGCCCAGGAAATCCTCCAGGCCCTGGATATCGGTCAGCACGGCCACCTTGCCGGTTTGCTCATCCTTGATCAGGCCCATGGCCACGCCGGCCACGGGGCGCTTGATCGGCACACCCGCGTCCATCAGGGCCAGGGTGCTGCCGCAGACGGAGGCCTGGGAGGTGGAGCCGTTGGAGCTCATGACCTCGGAGACCAAGCGCAGGCAGTAGGGGAACTCCTCGACGGGGGGGATCATGGGCAGCAACGCGCGCTCAGCCAGCGCGCCGTGGCCGATCTCCCGGCGTCCGGGGCTGCGGGAGGGCTTGGCCTCGCCGGTGGAATAGCCCGGGAAGTTGTAGTGGTGCATATAGCGCTTGCGGTCCTCGGTGCCGATGCCGTCGATGATCTGCTGCTCGGACACGGGGGCCAGGGTGGCCACGGTCATGACCTGGGTCTGGCCGCGGGTGAACACGCCGGAGCCGTGGGGACGGGGCAGCACGCCGACCTCGCACCAGATGGGGCGAACCTCGGTCAGCTTGCGGCCGTCGGGGCGGATGCCCTTGTCGATGATGCGCCGGCGCATGACTTCCTTCAGCACGCCGTACAGGGCATCGGCGACCTCCTGCTCGCGGCCTTCGAACAGGCCGGCAAAGTACTCGAGAACCTTGGTATTGACTTCCTCCTCGCGGGCGTTGCGCTCGTTGCGGTCATAGGTCTCGAAAATCCACTCCACGAAGGGAAGGGCGTACTCGCGCACGGCGGCCTTCACGTCCTCGGTGGGCAGGGCCAGCGGGAATTCCTTCTTTTCCTTGCCGATCTCTTCCACGATGCCGTTGATGAAGGCGACGATCTTCTTGATCTCCTCGTGGGCGAACAGGATCGCGCCCAGCATGACCTCCTCGGAGACCTCCTTCGCGCCGGCCTCGACCATCAGCACGGCCTCACTGGTGCCGGCGACGGTCAGGTTCATCAGGGAAACCTCGCGCTGCTCAACGGTGGGGTTGACGATGTACTCGCCATCCACATAGCCGATGTTCACCGCGCCGATGGGGCCCGCCCACGGGATCTGGCTGGTGGCCAGGGCGGCGGAAGCGCCGATCATCGCGGGGATGTCGGGGATGTTGTCCTGCTCTACGGACATCACGGTGCACACGACGGAGACGTCGTGGCGCATGCCCTTGGGGAACAGGGGGCGCAGGGGACGGTCGATCAGGCGGCAGGTCAGTATGGCCTTCTCCGCGGGACGGCCCTCGCGGCGGTTCCAGGAGCCGGGAATGTGGCCCACGGAATACAGCTTCTCTTCAAAATCCACGCTCAGGGGGAAGAAATCGATGCCCGGGCGAGGGGTGTCGGCCACCGTGGCGGTGACCAGGATGCAGGTGTCGCCGTAGCGCACGAAGGTCGCGCCGCTGGCCTGCTCGGCGTACTTGCCGAATTCGAGGGTGAGCGTCCGCCCACCCAGTTCCATGCTATAACTCTTGAACATAGTGAATAACCCTCCTTGGGTTTGTAAATGACAGTTCGGGTGATATTGATATCTGCGCGGAACAGATATGCAGGTGACAGCGGCAACAGAACGCCGCGATCAGCCCATCCTGTTCCTTGATTCCGCGGTGTACAGACGCGCGCCTGCGGGCGGTTTTCCCGCATCCTGGCGTCCGCACACCGCTAACCCCGCGGCGAACAACCGGCGACTCCAGTCCGATTATTCGCACAGCGCCGCCGCTCGGCAGGCCGAAGCGACGGCGCGAAGAGTCAGATGATGGAGCCTTGCCGGGATTACTTGCGCAGGCCCAGCTTGGCGATCAAGGCACGATAGGCCTCGATGTCGGTGCTCTTCAGATAGTCCAGCAGACCACGGCGCTGGCCGACCATCAGCAGCAGGCCGCGACGGGAATGGTGGTCCTTCTTATGCACCTTCAGGTGCTCGTTCAGGTGGTTGATGCGCGCGGTCAGCAGCGCGATCTGAACCTCGGGGGAGCCGGTGTCGCCTTCGTGGCGGGCATAGGTCTCCATGATTTCCTTCTTGTTGATTTCCATGTTTCTTTCCTCCTCATACTATACGCCGCAAGCCGGGTGAGCCGTCGGAGTCCTCGGCGGACCAGGCAAACGGTGACGTGGTCAATGTACATTGCCACAAAATCCATTTTAGCACAGGCACGGGCCTTTGTAAACGCCGCGACGCCCGATTTATCCAAAACTTAAGGAATGCCCTTACCCGGTGATCGATCATCCGGATCAAAGTTCGTTCATCGTTGCTCAATATGCAGCAGCCACTGGGCGTGTTCGGTCTCCCCCGCCTGAAGCAGCTGCCGGATTCGGGTGGACGAGCACATCACGTCGCCGTCCATCACCGGGGGCACGATCTCGGCCCTGTAGCCAAGCTCGCCGGCCATGCGCCGGATCAGCGTCGCGTCGCCCCGGCCCTTCGCGCCGAAGGTATAGTTTTCTCCCGCAACGATGGCCGCGACCCGCATCTGTCTTACCAGGCCGCGCAGGAACGCCAGCGGGTCCGTGGCGCCGTATTCCGGGGTAAACGCCTGTACCAGCGCCCACTCCGCGCCGAGGCGCTCGAACTTTTTCAGGTTTTCGGTCAGCGGCAGCAAGGCTGGCGGCGCTTTTTCGGGGCAGAGCACCGAGAGGGGATGCCGGTCAAAGGTACAGACCACGCTCTGGGCCTCCAGCTCGGCGGCCAGGGCCACCGTACGGCGAATCAGCGCCTGGTGCCCGATGTGGACCCCGTCGAACATGCCCAGGGCCACCACCGCCCGATGGCCCGTAAATTCCGTCGTGTCGTGGATGATCTTCATTCGTCGTCTCCCGGTCTGTACAGCATGGCGCGAAACTTCACATCCCCGTTGGGCTGGGGCGCGCCGATGCCCGCGAATTCATCGTTGAGATAGACCCGCACGGCCTCCGCCTCCGGGGCCGGACGATCCAGCCAGGCCGCGCGCAACGGATTGCCGTTGAGCACGGCGTGGCGGCTGCGCTCCCCCACCCGCACCTCGGGCAGATGGGCAAGGGGCGCGTCCAGCGGCAGCAGCGCTTCCGCGAGCCGTCCCTCCGCGGCGAGGGCGTCCACCTGCTCCAGGGTCAGGGCGCTTTCGATGTCAAAGATTCCCGCGGCCACCCGCTCCAGCGTCTGCATGTGCGCGCCGCAGCCCAGCGCCTGGCCGATGTCGTGGCAGAGGGTCCGGATGTAGACTCCCTTGCCGCAGCGGATCCTCAGCTTATGCACGTCACCGCCCTCGTCGCCCAGGTATTCGATGGCGTCCACCTGGCAGGGCCGAGGCTCCAGCGTCACTGACTGGCCCTTCCGCGCCAGCTGGTACAGCCGCTTGCCGTCCCGCTTCAGGGCGGAGTACATCGGCGGCACCTGCAATATCCGCCCGGTAAACCGGGGCAGCACCTCGCGAATCCCGTCCTCGCCGGCATTCACGGGACGCTCGGCGACCACCTGGCCGGTGGCGTCCTGGGTGTCGGTCTCCACACCCAGCCGAATGCGGGCCACGTAGACCTTCTGCTTGTCGATGATGTAGTCGAACAGGCGTGTGGCCGAGCCCACGCACACCGGCAGCACACCGGAGGCCTCGGGGTCCAGTGTGCCGCCGTGGCCCACCGCCGTGCCCCGGGGCAGGCGCTTGCGCACGAACACCACCACGTCGGAGGACGTGCGGCCCGTGGGCTTGTTCAGGTTCAGAAATCCGTTCATGCATTAATCATTTCCGCGGTCGTTTTGTCGACGGCCTCCCGGGCCATCGCCAGCGTCTTTTGCAGCGCCTCCTCCAGCGGCATGGCCAGGAGGACCCCGGCGGCGCAGTCATGGCCGCCGCCGCCCAGGGGAACCGCCACGTCCCGGGCGACATTAAAGGGCGTCTTCGATCGCAGGGACAGCTTCGTGCCCTCTTGCCGCTCGATGGCCAGCACCGCCACCTTCACGCCGATCATTTCAATCAGGTAATTGATGATGCCCTCGCTGTCCTCTTTGTCCGCGTCACAGCAACGCAGCATCTCATCTGTCAACCGCGCCCAGGCCACCTTGCCATCCGGGGAAACCTCCAGCCCGGCCAGCACCGCGCCCAACAGCCTGGTGCGACCCAGAGTCCGGGTGCGGTACAACTTCTCGGTGATCCGGTCCGCACTCGCGCCGGCCTCCACGCATCGGGCCGCCGCTATGAAGGTTTGGGGACGGGTGTTGGAGTAATTGAAGTTGCCGCAGTCGGTAGAAATGGCGACGAACAGGCACTCCGCCATATTCGCGTCCATCCCGACGCCCAGCGCGGTGATCAGATCCACCGCCAGCTCTCCCACCGCCGCAGCCTCGCCGTCCAGCACAAACAGCTGTCCAAAGCCCTCGTTGGTCTTGTGGTGATCCAGCACGCCCTGGTAGAGGCAGCTGTCGAACCGCTTCATGCCCGCTTCCCCCAGGCGATCGTACTCTGAAACATCCACCGCCAGAGCGGTTTTGGGCTCAAAGGGCAGTGTATCCGTCTCGGTGTCGAGAATCTGATCCGCGCCGGACAGCCACGCATACAGCAGGGGCATCCCCCCGGGCAGGCACACCACGGCCCGCTTGCCCATGGCCCGCAGGGCGTGCCACAGCGCCAGCGTGGAGCCGGTCGCGTCCCCATCCGGCGATACATGGCCCATCACCACGATGTCATCCCGGTCCCGCAGCCAGTCAGCCAGCTGTTCAATCGTCACTCTCTGGCTCATTGACATGCTGCTCCTTCAATAGCTGGTTGATGTGGGCGGCGTATTCGATGTTGGTATCCAGCTCGAACAGGATCTCCGGCACGTAGCGCAGGTCCACCCGGCGGCCCAGCTCCCGGCGAATAAAGCCGGCGGCCTTCTTCAGCGCCGCCATCATGTCCTTGCGCTTCTCCTGCTCAAGAATGCTGACCCTAACCTTGCAGTAGCGCAGGTCCCGGGTCACCTCACAGCGCACGATGGACCAGGTGCCGCCGATGCGCGGGTCGTTCAGGTCGTCGCGTATGATGCTGTCAACGGCCTTGTGCACCTCCTGGGAGATGCGGTCTATGCGGTCAAAAGATGGCATGATTTGTCCTCCAATGTTTAATGATTGCTTTGGCCGTTATGGTCAACGCCAGAATAAGCTAACGTTATATGCAGAAAACTTGGAATCAGCAGAAATCAAAGAAAGCTTTTCCGTTATCGCCTGACTGATGATCAATCGATCAAATGGATCACCATGGAAAGCAGGTAAGCCTTCTAAGCATTCCAGGTGACTCCCGGTTATCGGTAGAATCGTGATATTCATCTCTATGCACTCATTCATCAAGACAGATATAGGCGCAGGCAGTTTCAGTTTCCCTAAACTGACCTTTATCGTCATCTCCCAGAAAGAGCCTATGCTGATGTACAGCTGCTCCGAGCGCATGATGGTTTCTTTAACCGCTTCAGGCATTTATGCATCATCATTGAGAAACCAAATAAATGCATGGGTATCCAACAGATACATTACATATACTCCTTAAAAGCATCCAGCGGTTCATCGAAGTCATCTGTCATTACGATTTGCCCACGATATTTTCCCGCTTCGCGAACAACAGGACGGCTTCTCTCAGACATATCTCCAGCGGTACGCTGAGTCTTTTCCTTGATCTTCCGAATATAGCGAACAACCTCCATGATCGAATCCTCAGAGAGGTCACTGGCCTCTGCTACCAGCAATTCAAATGCCATATCGACACCTCCATTCCTAATTGCAGAAATCCATATCGCCCACAATACCCCCTATGTATTATACTCGACAATCCGAAATAATACAAGCGCATTATGCATCCATCCACACCTATTTCATGGCGGGCGTCCAAAATTGAACGCCCGCCAAATACAGCTTATTCAGTTTGCATTTACCGCTCGATTTCCTCCATCACGAAGCACTCGATGACGTCGTTCTCCTTGATGTCGTTGTAATTCTCGATGCCGATGCCGCACTCGTAGCCTGTGTTGACCTCCTTGGCATCGTCCTTGAAGCGCTTGAGGGAATCGATCTTGCCCTCGTGGATGACGATGTTGTCGCGCAGCAGGCGAATCTGGGCGTTGCGGGCGATCTTGCCGTCGGTGACATAGGAGCCCGCGATGGTGCCCACGCCGGAGACCTTGAAGGGCTGGCGCACGGTGGCGTGGCCCAGCAGGACCTCCCTGAACTTCGGAGCCAGCATGCCCTTCATGGCGGCCTCGACGTCCTCGATGGCCTGGTAGATCACGCGATACAGCCGGATGTCGATCTTTTCGCGCTCGGCCATGTCCCTGGCGTTGTTGTCGGGGCGCACGTTGAAGCCGATGATGATGGCGTTGGCCGTGGAGGCCAGCAGCGTGTCGGATTCGTTGATCGCGCCCACCGCGCCGTGGATGCAGCGCACGCGGACCTCTTCGTTGGACAGCTTTTCCAGCGACTGGCGCACGGCTTCGACGGAGCCCTGCACGTCGGCCTTGATGATGATGTTCAGGTCCTTGATCTCGCCGGCGGAAATCTGGTTGAACAGGTCGTCCAGCGTTGTCTTGGTCTGGGTCTTGACCAGGGCGGCGCGCAGCTTGTCCTTGCGCTCCTCGGCCACCTGGCGGCTGAGCTTCTCGTCGTCTACGGCGGTGATCTGGTCGCCGGCGTCGGGCACGTCGTTGAAGCCGATGACCTCCACAGGCTCGGAGGGACCGGCGCTCTTCACGCGTTCGCCGCGGTCGTTCACCATGGCGCGCACACGACCGTAGGCCGTGCCCGCGACGATGGCGTCGCCCACGTTCAACGTGCCGTTCTTCACCAGCACGGTGGCCACCGGGCCGCGGCCCTTGTCCAGCTTGGCCTCGATGATGATGCCGCGGGCCTTGCGATTGGGGTTGGCGCGATAGTCGTTCACGTCGGCGGTAAGCAGTATGGTCTCCAGCAGGTCGTCCACGCCCTGGCCGGTGACGGCGGATACGGGCACCATCTCGGTGCTGCCGCCCCACTCGGTGGTGATCAGCTCGTACTCGGTCAGCTGCTGCTTGACGTGCTCGGGGTTGGCGTGGGGCTTGTCCATCTTGTTGATGGCGACGATGATCTCGACCCCGGCGGACTTGGCGTGGTTGATCGCCTCGATGGTCTGGGGCATCACGCCGTCGTCGGCGGCGACCACCAGCACCGCGATGTCCGTCGCCTGAGCGCCGCGCAGGCGCATCGAGGTGAAGGCCTCGTGGCCGGGGGTATCCAGGAAGGTGATCTTCCTGCCGTCCAGGTCGACGGTATAGGCGCCGATGTGCTGGGTGATGCCGCCCGCCTCGCCCGCGGTGACCCGGGTCTTGCGGATGTAGTCCAGCAGCGAGGTCTTGCCGTGGTCGACGTGGCCCATGATGGTGACGACCGGCGGACGGGACTGGAGCTCCTCCTCGGAATCCTCCACGTCCTCCTTCTCCAGGACGTCCTCGGCGGTCTGAGCCAGCTTCATCTCCAGTTCGACGCCGAACTCCTGGGCCACCAGCGAGGCGGTGTCGAAGTCCAGGTCATTGTTGATGGTGGCGATGATGCCCAGCATCATCAGCCGCTTGATGATCTCGCCGGCAGGCTTGCCGATGCGCTCGGACAGGTCGCGCACGGTGATGGTCTCGGCGGTCATGAAGGCCTTCTCGATCTTGATGGGCTCGATGAACGCCTTCTGCGCCGCGGCCTTCTTCTTCTTGCGGCCCCGGACGAACTCGTCGTCATAATTCATGCCGCTGCCCGCGCCGCCGCGCTGTTTCTGGGCGGTGCGACCGGTATTGCGGCTGCGCTCCGGATCGTTCTGGCGCACATACTGCTTCTTGTTGGGATCGTAATTGGACACCCGCTCCTTCTCCACGGAGGGTGTCAGATCGGGTCCCCTGCGGCCAAAGCCGGGGCGCGCACCGCCGCCGAAGCCGCCGCCGCGCTGTCCGCCAAAGCCGCCGGCGGGGCGCTGACCGGGCGCGCCGCC
>JAFWEL010000122.1 GCA_017512905.1 Clostridia bacterium | reverse complement strand
TTGGGCCCTGGCGTTCCCCCTCTCTCAAGCCTTACCTCAATATACCACTAACTCACCGTTGTCATGATACAAAACCCTTACCGATGTCCTGACACAACATAGCCACTATTTCTAATCCCTAGTCCCTAATCCCTAATCCCTCTCCCCGACAAATCAGTATTTGACAACGCTTCTTACCCATGTTATAATTGTATTGGTAAATTGTAAACAAGGAGGTCATTGTCATGGCGATCATGGACGGTTGCGAAGCTAAACACAAGACACCCACGTTGGAGGAGCGCACCTGCCCCGCCTGTGGCGAGAGCGTCGAGGTTTTTACCCGCCGGGGCCGCATCATTGAGGACACCGCCTGCGAATGCGGCTACGTGTTCAAGGCCGAGGAGCAGCTGGAGCCCCAGCAGCGCAAGACGCCCAAGGAATAACTCAATTATTTGTCGGGGGCCAGGCCCATGGGCCTGGCCCCCCACTCCTGTATCACCCTGTAAAAATTCAGGGCTTGTACAGAACCTTTGCGCCATTCACAAGCTTTGTCTTTCTGTCAATCCATACGCACGCTTCGTCATCGCCGTCCTCGTCCATCCAGATCACATCCGTGCCGCCTTTGCCCGGTCTGGTGTTCTCCACGATGGCGATCAGCCTGGGACAGCCCTTCACGTCAACTGTCTTCAGCTTGTTCTTCGTGCAATTCAGGTTGAACAGCTGCTTGTGGGCACCAATGGCCAGCTTGGTCAGCCCGTTCTCGCTACAGGAAAGGTTCTCCAGTTCGGAATTCTTCCGCACATCGAGGGTTTTCAGTCCGTTGCCGTTGCAGTTCAGCCTTTTCAGGCTCGCATTCTTGCTCACATTCAATCTTGTCAGCGCGTTTCTGCCGCAGGACAGACTCTCCAGCTTCGGGTTCCTGCTCACGTCCAAACTGGTCAGAGCGTTGCCGCTGCAATTCAAATTCTCCAGCTTAACGTTTCGGCTCAAATCCAGCTTCTTGATATTATTGGAGCTGCAATCCAGCTGCTTCAGGTTTACAAATAGCTCCACGCCCTTCATGCTGACAATGTTGCTGCGCCTGGTCAGTATGCTGGTGACCGCCTTGATCTCTCCGGTGGATAGCTTGCCGTCCCTGTTCTTATCAACATTCTTACTGACGTATTCCAGGAATTCAGCGTCCGGAAAATGAGTCCTGTCAACCTTTACCGGTTTCACGGCGCTGGCATGCCCCGCGAGCGCACCCAGCGCCAGCAACAACACCAGAGCCAACGTAAGTATCCTTCTCGCGTTCCTCATAATCTCAACCCTTCCTTTCCACGTATCGCAAATTTTAATAACAATTCTATTACATTATATGTCATAAAACCGCTTAAGTCAACACAATTGTTTGCTAAAATGGCATGATTGATACCTACTCTCAGCTTAGAACAGCGAAAACCGTGAAGCAGATTTTTCGTTCTGGCAAGGAAAGACCCCGCAGGCTTGCTGGCAACGCGAAGCCAGTCCTTTAGGGCGGCAAGTCAAGGGAGCTTGACACAGCCGGGGTGGAAAAGATGCTCACGGAATCGCTGGGCTAACCTGAGAGGAGTATGACTAGGGCGAGGTTGCAGCTCAGCGTGCTGACTTATATGGGACCCCTCCAACCCTGCCGCAGGCAGGATCGGAGGGGTCCCGATGTATCGACTCTGATCTGTAAATAATGAACCTTGTGTTCACGCTCTGCTCCAGGTATTCAGCCTGTTTTCCTTGTAAATGTAGGCGCGTCAGACCCACGATCAGCTCAATGCCCTTTAAAGAGACTCTCTTACCGGCTTTCGAGCCACGCAGTGCAGCCGGAAGAAGCCCCGCTTTTCGCCCCGTTCCAGCACCAGCCCCGCCTTTGCGCAGAGGTGGCGCACCTCGTCCACGCCGTAGACGTGCACATCACCGTGACCGGCCAGGTTTATGATGGGCATCTCCACATGGTTGAAAAACCAGCGCACCGGCGCGGTATTCGCCGTCATGTCCCGCAGGATCAGCCGCCCGTTCGGGCGCAGCACCCGGGAAACGCTGTTGAAGAAGTCCTGGACGTTGGGGTAGTGGTGGAAGCTCTGGCAGCAGATCACCGTGTCAAAAGAATTGTCCGGGAAGGGCAGCTTCTCGCAGTCCCCCACCACCAGCTTCACACCGGGCATGCGCTTCGCCTTCGCCACCTCGATCATCTGGGGCGTCAGGTCGATGCCGGTATAATGCCGGTCGGGGTACTTCTTTTTCAAGAGCTCCAGCATCGGCGCGGTGCCGCAGCCGCAGTCAAGAAGCTCGGTAAAGGGCTCCTTCTCCAGCTCCGAGAGCACGTCCGGGTAATCCTTGCGGCACATGCGGTAGACGCCCGCCTCGTCTGTCTCATAGACCTTCGCCGCCCTTGAAAACTCCTTGATGGAAAGCGCCTTGTATTCAGTGGCATTCAAAGCCATCGCCTCCATGTATTAGATTAATCTAACTATATATCAAAATAAAGGGGCCCGCAAGGGCCTGTTTGTAAATTATCGCGCCACAGCGGCGGCGCAGGCGTCGCCGCTGCAAATCGTTCGTCCATTCCGTCACAGCAGCAAATTGATGAATCCCATCAGGAAGCCCAGCAGCGCGCCGAGATAGACGATGGCGCGCAGCTCATGCTTCATCACGCCGAAGATCACCTTCTCCAGCTCGGCGGGATCGAGGCCGTTGATCTTGTCCACCACGATCTTTTCGATGTTGATGGCCTTGAGCAGCCGGCCCAGGTTGTCGCCCAGGATGGAGGTATACAGCCCGGTCAGCCTGTCGATGATCAGGTCCTCCTTGTCCTGGAAGCGGGCATACAGGTCGCACAGTCGGGCGTCCATGATCTCGCCCCGGTACTTTTCCACGATGGCCGCGATGGCGTCCGGCGCCTTCTCGGCGATGATCTCGTCCACCTTCTCCGCCAGCTTTTCCTTGATGGACTTCTGGGCGTTGTCGTCCACCAGCATGGACAGCCACTTGTTCTGGTTGATGAAATCCATCTTGTCGCCGATGATGCTGTCCACCACCGTATAGCCCAGTTTGGCCTCGATGACCTTTTCGGTCAGACTCTGCGCCAGCCTTCCGGTCAGCTCCTCGACGTTCACGCCGATCCGGTCGCGCACCTGGGGCGTGCTCAGCAGCTCGCTGACCTTGCGTTCGTCCTTGGAGAGTATGCGCAGAAAGTTCCTGACCTTATTTTGCAGGTTCTGTACGGTACTCTCGGAAAGCAGGGTCTGGCGCAGCGTCTCTTCGTTGAGCAGCTGGCTGCTGACCACATCGCCGATGGACTGGGCGATGCGGCCCTGCTGCGCCGGGATCAGGCCCGGCGTGAAGGGCACGTGGAAACTGCCGATGTACACGGCTTTTCTCGGGCGAAACAGCATACGGATCGCCAGGTCGTTGGTGATATATCCGATCACGCCGCCCAGCAGCGGCGCGACGATGGCCCTCGCTATGATCATACGGAAAACTCCCATTCAACATTCAATCAGCATTCCATGTATTTTAACCCCTGTGTTTTCGTTTTGTCAAGGCGCGCACTGTGAAATGAAATCTTTCATCTTCATCCAACCTTTGCTTGACACCGGTCGCGGGCGTGGTAAAATGACACTATACCATGCTAAAGGGTTTTGCCCATGAATCACGAGGTAAACATTATGAGCGCAAACGCGGTAAATTACAAGCTGCTGATCATCAACCCCGGCTCCACCTCCACCAAGGTGAGCCTGTTTGAAAACGAACGGTCCCTGTTTGAAAAGAGCCTGTTTCACGACGCGCCGATATTGCTGCAATATCCCCACGTCAACGACCAGATGCCCTTCCGCTACCAGGTGATCCTGAATATGCTGAAGGACGAGGGTGTGGACCCGGCGGACATCGATGTGTTCGTGGGGCGGGGCGGCAGCGCCTGCACCCAGCCCGGGGGCGTGACCCGCATCGACCGAAAGCTGTACGAGGACACCGTGGCCGCCGTGGGCGGCAGCGAGCACCCGGCCAAGCTGGGCGTGATGCTGGCCTGGAAGTTCGCCACGGAATATGGAAAGCCGGCCTATACCCTGAACCCCACCAACGTGGACGAGTACGGCGACCTGGCCCGGCTGACGGGCATACGGGGCGTCTACCGGGTGTCCCACTCCCACGTGCTGAACCAGAAGGCGGTAGCCGAAGCCCACGCCGAGAAGCTGGGCCGGCGCTACGAGGATTGCAACTTCATCGTCGGACACATCGACGGCGGCATCACCGTATCCGCCCACGATCACGGTCGCATGGTGGACGGCAACATGGGCGCGGACGGCGAGGGCGCGTTCACCCCCACCCGCATCGGCAGCGTGCCGGTGCTGGCGCTTCTGGACTACATCGAGAGCCACTCCATCGAGGACGTCCGCCTGAAGTGCTCCCGCGCCGGCGGCTTCGTCAGCCTGTTCGGCACCTCCGATTCCGACACCATCCACGCGCTGGTGGACCAGGGGGACAAAAAGGCGGCGCTGGTCTGGAACACGATGATCTACCAGATCTGCAAGATGATCGGCGAGATGAGCGCCGTGCTGTGCGGGAAGGTGGACGGCATACTGCTCACCGGCGGGCTGATGCGCTTTGACGACATCACCGAGGGCATCAGGAAGCGCTGCGGCTGGATCGCCCCGATCTCGGTCTACCCCGGCGAAATGGAGCAGGAAGCCCTGGCCTGGGCGGTGCTGAAGGTGCTGCGGGGAGAGGCCACGGCCATGACCTACAGCGGCAAAAACGTGTGGAACGGGTTCGAGGGCGTGACGTTCTGAATGGAGGAAAGCACATGACTATGATCGAAAAGGTATGGGCCAAGGCCCGTAAAGACGTGCGCCGCATCGTCCTTCCGGAAGGGGACGAGCCCCGCACCGTGCAGGCCGCGGCGATGATTCGCAAAGAAGGACTGGCCAAGCCCATACTGCTGGGCGATCCCGACAGGATTCAGGCCGTCGCCGCCGAAACAAACACCGACCTGGCGGGCATCGAAATCGTCAACCCCGCGAACAGCGCCAAATTCGACGCCTATGCCGACGCCCTGTACGCGCTGCGCAAGGCGAAGGGTCTGACCCGGGAGGACGCCGCGAAGCTGGTCGCCGACCCGATGTACTACGGCATACTGATGGTCAAGCTGGGCGACGCGGACGGGCTGGTCTCCGGCGCGGTACACACCACCGGCGACATGCTCCGCCCCGCCCTGCAAGTCATCAGGACGAAGCCGGGCATCAGCGTGGTGTCCTCCAGCTTCCTGATGAACTGTCCCAACCATAGTCTCGGCGAGGACGGGCTGCTGGTGTACGCCGACTGCGTGGTGGTGCCCTGCCCCACCGCGAAGGAGCTGGCGGAGATCGCCGTGACCGCCGCCGACACCGCGAAGGTGCTCTGCGGCATCGAGCAGCCCCGGGTGGCGCTGCTGTCCTTCTCCACGAAGGGCAGCGCGAAGCACGAGCTGGTCAGCAAGGTGCAGCAGGCCACGGCCATCGCCCATGAGATGGCCCCCGGCCTGATTTTGGATGGCGAATTGCAGCTGGACGCCGCGCTGGTGCCCGAGGTGGCCGCGTCAAAGGCCCCGGGCAGCCCGGTGGCGGGACGGGCCAACGTGCTGGTGTTCCCGGATTTGCAGGCGGGCAACATCGGCTACAAGCTGACCCAGCGCATCGGCGGCGCGGAGTGCTACGCCGTGCTCCAGGGCCTGGCAAAGCCCTGCAACGACCTGTCCCGGGGCTGCTCGGTGCGGGACATCGTGAACACCGTCGCGCTGACCGCCGTGCAGGCGGGGGCGTGAGAACAGGAACATGCATTCTCGCAGGGGCGCCGTTGCGGCGCCCCTGTGCATATAACCGTCAATATCCTGTAATCCCATCTCATATCCCGCCGACTGTTTACCTATTCTTTGTGGAAAAACCCCGTAAAAAATGGTATAATTGATTTATATGGCGAAAACCGGCGTTTTCGCCCGGAACGCCGCCCGCAGCGGGCGGTCATCATTCGATTATGAGGTGAATTATCATGTCCAATACCGCTATCGTGGGCATCAACTGGGGCGACGAGGGCAAGGGCCGCATGGTGGATTATTTCGCGGGCCAGTTCGACGTGGTCGTCCGCTATCAGGGCGGCAACAACGCGGGCCACACCGTCATCAACGAATACGGCAAGTTCGCCCTGAACCTGCTGCCCTCGGGCATCTTCCATAAGAACGCCGTGAACCTGCTGGGAGCGGGCGTGGTGATCGACCTGAAGCACATCAACGTGGAGATGGGCCGCCTTCGGGAAAAGGGCGTGACCATCACCCCCGACAACCTGAAGATCTCCGACCGCGCCATGATGGTGCTGCCCATTCATCCCAACCAGGACAAGTGGGAGGAGCAGCGCCTGGGCAAGGACCACTTCGGCTCCACCCTGCGCGGCATCAGCCCCATCTACGGCGACAAATACATGAAAAAGGCCATTATGATGGGCGACCTGAAGCACCCGGCGACGCTGGAAAAGCACCTGAAGACGCTGATCGACTGGAAGAACGACACCATCGTGTCCGGCTACGGCCAGCCGAAGATCGACTTCGACGAGACCCTTAACTGGATCCACCAATGGGGCGACGCGCTGATCCCCCATATCTGCGACGCGGGCGAGCTGCTGGAGGGTGCGGTGAACGCCGGCAAGGGCATCATGTTCGAGGCCCAGCTGGGCGCGCTGCGGGACATCCAGTACGGCATTTATCCCTTCACGTCCTCCTCCTCCCCCCTGGCGGCGGAAGCCCCCGTGGGCTGCGGCATGCCGTCTTTGAAGGTGGACGAGGTGGTGGGCGTCACCAAGGCCTACTCCACCTGCGTGGGCGAGGGCCCCTTCGTGGGCGAGCTGGACGGCGACGCCGCCCACGACCTGCGGGAGGCCGGCGCGGAGTACGGCGCGGCCACCGGACGTCCCCGGCGCGTGGCTTGGATGGACATCGTGGCCACCCGCTACGGCACAAAGCTCCAGGGGGCGACGGCGCTGGCGCTGACCAAGATGGACGTGCTGTCCTATCTCGACGAGATCCCGGTCTGCGTGGCCTATAAGCTCAACGGCGAGACCACCGACCGCTTTCCCTACACCCCCGACCTGTACGACTGCGAGCCGGTGTACGAAACGCTGCCCGGCTGGAAGTGCGATATTTCCAAAGCCCGAAAGTGGGAGGAGCTGCCGAAGGCCGCCCAGGACTACGTGCTGTTCATCGAAAAGCGGGTCAGCTGCCCGATCAAATACGTTTCAGTAGGAGCGGAGCGAGAAGCGCTGATCATTCGGAATTGAGAATTGATAATTGAGAATTGAGAATTAAATTGCTTTTACCAGATGGGGGGAAAACTGCATGGACAATAATATTATTCGTGATAAATCGTTTGAATTCGCAGTCCGAATTGTACGACTGTATCAGTTCCTTGCAGAGAGCAAAAAAGAGTTTGTGCTTTCAAGACAATTACTTCGTTGCGGTACTTCCATCGGTGCAAATGTCGTTGAAGCGCTTGATGCTGTCAGCCGCAGAGAGTTCATCAATAAAATGAGCATTTCGCTCAAGGAATGTTCTGAATCGATCTATTGGATAGAGCTGCTTTACAGAACTGATTATGTAACCGAACCCCAGTATAATAGTATACAGGCAGATTCTCGGGAATTAAAGCGAATACTGTCCAGCATTGTCAAAACGACCAAGGAAGCACGGTAACAGCGCACTCTAATTCTCAATTTTCAATTCTCAATTCTCAATTATTCTTATGCTTGGAGGTTTGTCATGAACAAGCAGACATACGAATCCCCCCTCAATTCCCGCTATGCCAGCAAAGAGATGCAATACATCTTCTCCTCGGACCGCAAGTTCACGACCTGGCGAAAGCTGTGGGTCGCGCTGGCCGAGAGCGAGATGGAGCTAGGGCTGCCGGTGACCCGGGCGCAGGTGGACGAATTGAAGGCCCACATCGAGGACATCGACTATGAAAACGCCGCCCGCCACGAGGCGCGGGTGCGCCACGACGTGATGGCCCACGTCCACGCCTACGGCGACGTGTGCCCAAACGCCCGGGGCATCATCCACCTGGGGGCGACGAGCTGCTATGTCACCGACAACGCAGACATCCTGATGCTGCGGGACGCGCTCATCCTGATCCGGCAAAAGCTGGTGGAGGTATTGCGCCGGCTGCGCAAATTCGCCTGGGAATACAAAGACCTCCCCTGCCTCGGCTACACCCACCTGCAGCCCGCCCAGCTGACCACCGTGGGCAAGCGGGCCACGCTGTGGATGCAGGACCTGGCGATGGACCTGGATGAGGTGAACTTCGCCCTGTCGTCCCTGAAGCTGCTGGGCAACCGGGGCGCGACGGGCACCCAGGTCAGCTTCATGGAGCTGTTCGAGGGGGACGGCGCGAAGGTGGACGAGCTGGAAAGGCGCATCGCCGAAAAGATGGGCATGGAAAAGGTGTTCGACGTCTCCGGCCAGACCTATCCCCGCAAGCTGGACACCCGGGTGCTGGGCGCGCTGTCGGGCATCGCCCAGAGCGCCTACAAGTTCGCCCAGGACCTGCGGCTGCTGCAATCCTTCCGGGAGGTGGAGGAGCCCTTTGAGAAGAACCAGATCGGCTCCTCG
Organism: Clostridia bacterium; assembly: GCA_017512905.1. Taxonomy (GTDB): domain Bacteria; phylum Bacillota; class Clostridia; order Christensenellales; family Aristaeellaceae; genus UBA2862. Next base: position 5,316 of record JAFWEL010000122.1, on the reverse strand, counting down.
GCCATGGCCTACAAGCGCAACCCCATGAGAAGCGAGCGCATCTGCGCGCTGTCGCGGCACGTGATGGCGCTGGTACAGGACGCCGCCATGACCGCCGCCACCCAGTGGTTCGAGCGCACGCTGGACGATTCCGCCAACCGCCGCCTGTCCCTGCCCGAGGCCTTCCTGGCCACCGACGCGGTGCTGGAGCTGTACGCCAACATCGCGAACGGCATGGTGGTGTATCCGAAGATGATCGAAAAGCGGGTGATGGAAAACCTGCCTTTCATGGCCACCGAGGACATCATCATGGAATCGGTCAAGCACGGCGCGGACCGCCAGGAGATCCACGAACGGGTGCGCGTCCACTCCCAGGCCGCGGCCAATCGCATGAAGGCCGAGGGGCTGGAGAGCGACCTGATGGAGCGCATCGCCGCCGACCCCGCCTTCCCGTTGGATGCTGAAAACCTGACCGCGCTGCTGGCCCCGGAAAAATACACCGGCCGCGCCGCGGAGCAGACCGAGCGCTTTATCACCCACACCGTCGACCCGATTCTGGCCGGGTATGACGCGGTGGACATGGGCAGCATAAAGGTATGATGAAAACCGACAGGAGGTAGCAAAATGCGGGATTATGTCATCGGTATCGACGTCGGGGGAACCCGCATCCGGATGGGGCTGTTTGACAGCGGCATGCAGCTGGTTGCGGAGCAGCAGTACCTGACCGACAAGGACGCCACCGCCACCGAGCTGATCAACTTTCTGTCCCAGCAGACCGGTATCCTGGTGGAAAAGTCGGGCATGTCGATGAACAGCATCAAGGGCATCGGCGCCGCGTTCCCCTCCTCGGTGGATTTCAAGCGGGGCGTGACCCTGGAGAGCAGCAACATCGTCTCGCTGAACGATCAGCCCGTCCGGGATATGCTGCGCCAGCGGCTCCAGGTGCCCATCTACGTGGACAACGACGGCAATGTGGCCGCCCTGGCCGAACATAAATACGGCGCGGGGCGGGGCTACGACCACATGATCTACGCCACGCTGGCCACCGGCATCGGCGGCGGCCTGATCCTCAACGGCCAGCTCTATCGCGGCATGCACGGCATGGCGGGCGAGATCGGCCACACCTTCATCTCCGATTCCACCGGCTACCCCTGCGGCTGCGGCGTGATCGGCTGTGTGCACTCCATCGCCTCGGGCTTCTTCATGGCCCGCTACGCCATGGACCGCATCAAGGAGGGCGAGGAGAGCCGGATACTGGACTACGCCGGCACGCTGTCCAACATCGACATGATCGCCGTGGGCCGCGCCTTCCAGATGAATGACCCGTTGGCGCTGGAGGTGGTGAACCGGGGCGCGGAGTACCTGGGCCGCATGTTCCACAACCTCAACCAGATCTTCGACATCAACGTGTTCGTGTATGGCGGCGGCATCACCAACCTGGGCCACCGCTTCATCGACCGCATGGTGGCCTCGTACCGCCACCATTCGCTGATCGACCAGAAGTACCCGGCCAAGTTCCTACCCAGCGAGCTGGGCGACCGGGCCGAAGTCATCGGGGCGGCGCTGCTGGTGCCGTAACCCAACCGTGGCGGCTCGGGCGCCGCCACGACAGGATAAGGAGGGTTCATATGCAGCATTTCATACTGGGAAGAACGAACCTTGAGATCTCCCGCACCGGCTTCGGTGCGCTGCCCATCCAGCGGGTCAGCTTCGAGGAGGCCTCCGCGCTGCTGAACCTGGCGCTGGACGGCGGCATCACCTACATCGACACCGCCCGGGCCTACAGCGACAGCGAGGAAAAGATCGGCAAAGCCATCTCCCATCGCCGGGGCGAATTCACCCTCGCCACCAAGACCGTCGCGCGGACCGCGGTGGACCTGGAGCGCGACCTGGAGACGAGCCTGCGGATGCTGAACACCGACCACATCGACGTGTACCAGTTCCACAACCCCTCCTTCGTGCCCCGCCCCGGCGGCTCGGACGGCCTGTACGACGCCGCCGTGAGAGCGCGGGAGGCCGGAAAGATCCGCTTCATCAGCATCACCCAGCACTCCATCGACCGCGCCTTTGAGGCCGTCAATTCCGGTCTGTACGACACCGTGCAGTATCCCTTCAACCACCTGGCCACCGAGCGCGAAATCGAGCTGGTGAAGCTGTGCCAGGAAAAGAACGTGGGCTTCATCTGCATGAAGGCCCTCTCCGGCGGGCTGATCACCAACGCGAAGCTGCCCTTCGCGTGGCTGAGCCAGTTCGACAACCTCGTGCCCATATGGGGCATCCAGCGCATGCATGAGCTGGAGGAGATCCTCGACTATTCCGAGAATCCCCCGGCGCTGGACGAAGAGACCCTCGCCCTGATCGAGGCCGACCGCCGGGAGCTGGTGGGCGCGTTCTGCCGGGGCTGCGGCTACTGCATGCCCTGTCCCGTCGGCATTCCCATCAACAACGCCAACCGCATCACCCAGCTGTTGCAGCGCTCACCCTGGCGCAACTGGGTCACCCCCGAGTGGCAGGGAAAGATGGAGCGCATCGAGGACTGCATTCACTGCGGCGAATGCGCGAAAAAGTGTCCCTATGGACTGAAGCCCTTCGACACACTGCCCGGCCACCTGGCCTTCTACCGGGAATTTGTCAAAACCCATCAGGAATAGAATGAAAGCGTGGGCCTCGCGCCCACGCTGAGTTTATTGGCAAAGGAGCGTCGCTTGTGATACAGCGCTTTTCGAGGCCCGACCCCTATAGCGCCCCGTGTGGCCATCTGCAGGCATTCGTGACGGAGCGCCGCATCAGCGGCGCGCCGCCCTTTATGCGGGGATTGCGCGCGCTGTTCGTCACCGATCTGCATGTGCTGCCCCGCACCACCCGGGCCGAAATCGAAGCGCTGGTGGCGCGGATCGCCGCCACGGAGGCCCAACTGCTGTTGCTGGGCGGCGACTACAGCGACGATGCCGGAGACTGTGTCCGCTTTTTTGAAGCCCTTGGCCGCCTCCGCTTTCCCCTGGGGGGCTTCGGCGTGCTCGGCAACAACGACGCCGAGGCCTGGGAGGGCAACCTGAAAGCCCTGCGCGTCATCATGAAGAAGGCGAGATGCCGGCTGCTGGTCAATCAATCTGTCGATCTGCCGTACAACGGCGGCAGGCTGTGCGTCGGCGGCGTCGATGAACACCACTACGGCCATCCCCGGCCGGACACCCTCTGGCGCAACCATCCCTCCGAAGGCCGCTATCGCGTACTGCTGTCCCACTACCCCGTCCTGCCGAAGGAGCGGCCCGACCTGATGCTGTGCGGCCACACCCACGGCGGCCAGTTCAACCTGCTTGGCCTGACCCCCTATGTCATCGGCTTCGAGCGCTTCAACCGTCCCCGCCGGGCCTCGGTGGCCATATCGGGGCTGCATGACGTCGATGGCATGAAGCTGCTGGTCAGCAAGGGCGTGGGCGCCAGCCGCCTGCAGCTGCGCGTGGGCGTCAGGCCGGAGATCGACCTGCTGTGCTTTCAATGACCTCTTTTCACGTTTTTTTCAATTCCCGGTCCTGTCTTGTGCACGTTAAATAAAAAACACGAAATTTGCAAAATAGCATTGACTTTCCGCGGTTTTCCAGCTATAATAATGTCAGTTGAAAGCGGTACGCCGCAGTCAAGACGAACTTATCCTGGGGTGTGCGTTAGTCAAGGCTTTTACCCACAGATTCATAAAAGGATTCCGGGTCGGTTTGCAGATGCCATGCCTCCTCGCAGTGGAAGGCAGTAAGCAGCCGCAGGTCTCCGCCCTGCCTGAGTGGCGGGTGAAAAAGCTGAGGCAGACGGCACTCACGGGATATTTTAGGAGCTCGAAAGGGCTCCATTTTTCATGTGATTTTGTAATATTCGCCGCCGCCCCATGCACAGGTTTCCCGTAGCGGCGGCAACCTGCCGCCAAGACCCCATAAAAGCCAAAGGAGCAACCGACCATGAACAAGACAATCCTTCGCAAATACGCCCAGCTGATCGCCGCCGTCGGCGTCAACGTACAGAAGGGCCAGGAGGTGTTCATCACCGCCGGCCTGGACCAGCCCGAATTCGTGGCCATGGTGGTGGACGCCTGCTACCGTCTCGGCGCGGCGCGGGTGGTAGTGGACTGGGAATACCAGCCCCTGGAGAAGCTGCACGTGCGCCACCAGTCCCTGCGCACCCTCTCCGAGCTGACTGACTGGCAGGAGGCCCGCTGGAAGCACTACGTGGACAGACTGCCCTGCCGCATCTACCTGGATTCCGACGACCCGGATGGCCTGAAGGGCATCAACCAGAAGAAAATGGCCACCGCCCGCCAGCGCAAATTCCCGCTGATAAAGGGCTATCGTGACCAGATCGAGAACAAATACCAGTGGTGTATCGCCGCCGTCCCCGGCGCGGCCTGGGCGAAGAAGCTGTTCCCCCACCTCACCCGGCATCAGGCCATCGAAAAGCTGTGGGAAGCGATACTGTCCACCAGCCGGGTGAACGACGACCCCGTGGCCGCCTGGGAGGCCCACAACCGCGACCTGGCCGAACACTGCGCATGGCTGAATGGCCTTGGCATCGACAAGCTGCACTACACCACCGGCAACGGCACCGACTTTACCGTGGGCATGATCCCCGAGGCCGAGTTCAAGGGCGGTGGAGAGACGAGCCTGCAGGGCATTTACTTCAACCCGAACATCCCCACCGAGGAGTGCTTCATCTCCCCGATGCGCGGCGTGGCCGAGGGCATCGTCTACGCCTCGATGCCCCTCAGCTGGGAGGGCCAGCTGATCGACCGGTTCTGGATACGCTTTCACGAGGGCAAGGCGGTGGAGTGGCATGCCGACGTGAACAATGAAGCCCTCACCCACATGATCACCATGGACGAGGGCAGCGCCTTCTTGGGCGAATGCGCCCTGGTGCCCTACGATTCCCCCATCCAGAACAGCGGCATACTCTTCTACAACACCCTGTTCGACGAAAACGCCGCCTGCCACCTGGCGCTGGGCATGGGCTTTGCCGACACCATACGGGGCTTTGAAAACAAGACGCTGGAGGAATGCCGTGCCCTGGGCATCAACGACTCCATGACCCACGTGGATTTCATGATCGGCACCCCCGATATGAACATTGACGCCATCACCCGCGACGGCAGGACCGTGCCCGTGTTCAGGAACGGAAATTGGGCGTGATGATAATGCGGGGTAGTGGTAGTTTGTATGCAAATTCTGATTTATCGGGCTGACGCCCGTTTGAAGGGGGACAGGTCCCCCTTCAATACATCCTCCTCAGATTTGCCTGAAATCGCAGGCGATTTCCGGGCGGCAAATCTGCAAGGAAGCCTTTTTTGCTCTGGTC
>JAFWEL010000121.1 GCA_017512905.1 Clostridia bacterium | reverse complement strand
CGACCAGAGCAAAAAAGGCTTCCTTGCAGATTTGCCGCCCGGAAATCGCCTGCGATTTCAGGCAAATCTGAGGAGGATGTATTGAAGGGGGACCTGTCCCCCTTCAAACGGGCGCAAGCCCGCGACAAATCAGAATTTGCCATCCACCACCCAACAAGGCCCCCTGCCGCATACGCGGCAGGGGGCCTTGTTGGGTTTTGCTTTGCCTTATTTCTCCGCGAAGCCGAAATACGCCTTGGCGTTGTCGTGGCTGATGGCGCGGACGATCTCCTTGAGGGTGTCCATGTCGGCGGGGTACATGCCCTCCTCCACCCACTCGCCGAACACGCGGCAGAGGATGCGGCGGAAGTATTCGTGGCGGGGATAGCTCAGGAAGCTGCGGCTGTCGGTGAGCATGCCCACGAACCCGGCCAGGTAGCCCAGGGCCCCCAGGGACTTGATCTGCTCGGTCATGCCGTCGAAGTGGTCGTTGAACCACCAGGCGCTGCCGTGCTGGATGTAGCCCACGGCCTCGTCCCGCTGGAAGCAGCCCAGGATGGTGTCGATGGCGGCGTTGTCGTTGGTGTTCAGGCTGTAGAGGATGGTCTTGGGCAGTATGTCCGCCTCGGCCAGCGCCCCCAGGAAGGCGGCGGTGTCGTTGGAGGACGCGCCGTTGTCCACGCAGTCGAAGCCGGTGTCCGGGCCCATCTTGCGGAACATGGGGCCGTTGTTGTCCCGGCGGCAGCCGTAGTGCAGCTGCATCACCCAGCCCAGGCGCTTGTATTCACCGGCCAGGAACAGCATGAAGGCGTGCTTGAACTGATCCTCCTCGTGCAGCGTGGGCAGCTTGCCCGCCATGCGGTCGGCGAAGATCCGCTCCACCTCCGCCTCGGTGGCGGGGGCGTACATCACGTAGTTCAGGCCGTGGTCGCTCAGGCGGCAGTTGTGGTCGTGGAAGAAGGCCATGCGCTGCTTCAGCGCTTCCTTCAACGCGGCGAAGCTGTCGATCTTCATGCCGGCGACGGTCTCCAGCTGGCGGATGTAATCCAGCCAGGTGGCCTTCTCCAGATTCATGGCCTTGTCAGGCCGCCAGGCGGGCAGCACGGCGGTCTTGAAGGTGGGGTCGGCGGCCAGCTTCTCGTGCCACTCCAGGTTGTCCACGGGGTCGTCGGTGGTGCAGATGGTCTCCACGTTGGACATATTGATCAGGCCACGCACGCTGTAGCCCTCGCTCTGCAGCTTCTCGTTGGCCAGCGCCCAGACCTCCTCGGCGGTGTTCTTGTTGAGGATGCCCTCATAGCCGAAGAAGCGGCGCAGCTCCAGGTGGCTCCAGTGGTACAGCGGGTTGCCGATGCCCTTGCCCAGCACCTCGGCCCACTTCACGAACTTGTCGTGGTCGCTGGTCTCGGTGCCGGTGATGTACTTCTCGGGCACACCCGCCGAACGCATCAGGCGCCACTTGTAGTGGTCGCCGCCCAGCCAGACCTGGGTGATGTTTTCGTAGCGGCGATCCTCGTAGATCTCCCGGGGATTGATGTGGCAGTGATAGTCGATGATGGGGCAGGCCTCCGCGGCCTCATGGTAGAGGACGCGGGCGGTCTCGGTGTTCAAAAGAAAGTCCTTGTCCAGGAACATTTGTAAACCTCCTCAAGCCAGCTTCTTGATGATGGTAATTTCCGTCTGGAAGCCCTTGATGCTGATCTTCACGTCGTCGGCCACGTTCCTGACGACCGATTTCTCCAGCTCATCCCAGGCTTCCGCCGCTTCCGGCTTTTCCGCCTTCATGTCGGACAGGGTGTTCTGATACCGCAACAGCGACCATTCCCAGTCTGTCACCGGCCTGAAGCCGTCGACGGCAGCGCCGGCCGCCAGCACAGAAGTATCATAGGCTGCAATTTCGTCGTCCACACCCCGGAAGAAGAAATCGCGCAGCCGGCCCATGAGGGATCGGGTAGCCTCGTTCTTGCCGGAAGAGGACGCGCCCAACAGCTGCTGACGCTTTTCCTTGCTCAGCGCGGAATCCACGATCAGGTGAAGCTTGTAATTGTCTTCGTCCGCCTCGATCCAGAAATTGCCGTTGACCTCGCCGGTGATGGAGCGCATCATGCCCAGCACCTCCTCCGACAGCAGCCTCAGATGCAGCGCGTTCTTCGGGGAAAGATCGCTGTAGGCGGCCACCCTGCGGGACAGATCCAGCGCCGCGCCCAGGTTTTCGCCGCTGCTGGTAATCGCAATGATATCAGAAATCATATGCCTTGCCTCCTCACTCGATGTTCAGAATGTCGGAGAAGCCGGTGACATCAAACACTTCCTTGACGATTTCGGAAGCGTTGATCACCTTCATCTGTCCCTGCTTCATCATGGTCTTATGCGCCGACAGCAGCACGCGAAGACCTGCGGATGAGATGTAGTCCAGGTTGGCCATATCCAGGGTCAGATCGGTGACGCCGTCCAGGCAAGTCTTCAATTCCTTTTCCAGTTCCGGAGCGGTGGTGGTATCCAGACGGCCCTCCAGCGCGATAACCAGTTTGCTGCCATCCTGCTTCTTGTTGATCTTCATGTTTATACCTCCGAGGTTTTATATTGGATTCAAATGCTTTTCAGCCGCGCTCGATGGCCTCCCACAGGCCGTTCAGATACGCCGCGCCCAGGGCCCGGTCGTAGAGGCCGTAGCCGGGGCGGCCAACCTCGTCCCAGATCATGCGTCCGTGGTCCGGGCGCACATAGGTGTCGGGGCAGGTGTCGTGGATGGCCTTCATGATGGCGTACATATCCAGGTCGCCGGTGGACGACAGGTGGGCCGCCTCGCGGAAGTGGTGATGGCCCAGGTACTTCACGTTGCGCACGTGCATCGCGCCGATGCGGTCCATCTCGCCGAAGTGGCGGATGGCGGCGGGCACGTCGTTGTCGGGGTTGCTGCCCAGGGAGCCGGTACACAGGCAGACGGTGTTGGCCGGGCTGTCGTGCAATTTGATGATCTTGTCGTACTGCTCCACCGTGTGGGCGATGCGGGGCAGGCCGAAGATGGGCCAGGCCGGGTCGTCCGGATGGCAGGCCATGCGCACCCCCACCTCCTCGCACACGGGGATCACCGCGTCCAGGAAGACCTTGTAGTTGGCGCGCAGATCATCGCCGGTCATGCCCTCGTACTGCTTCAGCGTCTTCTCCAGCAGCGCCAGGCGCTCCGGCTCCCAGCCAGGCAGGGTGAAGCCCTTGCTGTCCGCCGCCGTGCGGCGCACGATCTCCAGCGGGCCCATCTCGCCCAGGTCCTTTTCGTCGAAGTACAGGGAATTGCTGCCGTCCTCGGGGATCACCCGGGCCAGGTCGGTGCGCAGCCAGTCGAACACGGGCATGAAGTTGTAGATGATCACCTTCACGCCGTTGCGGGCCAGCATCTTTATCGTAGAGATGTAGTTGGCGATGTACTCGTCCCGGCTGGGCAGGCCCAGCTTGATGTCCTCGTGGACATTCACGCTCTCGATGACCTCCAGCTCAAGGCCCGCGCCGTGCACCTCGTCCACCAGGGCCTTGAACTCGTCCTCGGGCCAGTCAACGCCCGCGGGCTTGTCCAGCAGGCCCATCAGGCCGGTCATGCCGGGAATCTGCTTGACGTATTTCAGCGGAATCGGGTCGGACTTGCTGCCGTACCAGCGAAATGTCATTTTCATGGGGTTTCACTCCGTTCAATGAATTGGGAACGGGAAACGGTCGTCCATTTCCGATTCCCAATTCCAAATTGTCTTACACCGCGTAGCCGAACACGCTGGGCAGCCACAGGCTGATCTGGGGGATGAAGGTGATCAGCAGCAGGGCGATCAGCATGCATACATAGAAGGGCAGGGTGGCCTTGACGACCTTCTCCATGGGGCGCTTGGCCACGGCGGAGCCGATGAACAGTACCGCGCCCACCGGCGGGGTCAGCAGGCCGATGCCGCAGTTCAGCACCACCATGATGCCGAACTGGATCGGGCTGATGCCGATGCTCTGGGCCACGGGCAGCAGGATGGGCGTGGCGATCAGGATGATCGGGGCCATGTCCATGATCATGCCCAGCACCAGCAGGATCAGGTTGATCAGCAGCGCGATGACCACGGGATTGCTGGACACGCCGGTGATCAGGGCCGCGGCCTTGGCCGGCACGTGCAGGTTGGTCAGGCAGTAGCCGAAGGCGCCGGACAGGGAGATCAGTATCAGCACGATGGCCAGTGTGTCGATGCAGCTCTCCAGCGCATGCCACACGCCCTTCCAGTTCAGGCCCTTGTAGATGAACACGGACACGATCAGCGAGTAGATGACCGCGATGGCGGCGGATTCGGTGGCGGTGAACACGCCGCCGACCACGCCCACGACCACGATCAGGATCGCGGCCAGCGCCCAGAACGAGGTGCCCAGCTGCTTCAGGAAGCCCTTGAAGGAAAACTTCTCGCCCTTGGGATAGTTGCGCTTGACGGAGATGATGTAGGAGCCCACCATCAGGCTCAGCGCCAGCAGCGCGCCGGGCAGGTAGCCCGCCATGAACAGCGCGCCGACGGAGATGCCGCCCGCGGTGGTGCAGTAAATGACCATGTTGTGGGAGGGCGGCACCAGCAGGCCCTCGCAGGAGGACGTGATGGTGACGGCGGTGGAGAAGTCGGCGTCGTAGCCCTGGTCCACCATCATCGGGATCAGGATGGAGCCCAGGGACGCGGTGTCGGCGGAGGCCGAACCAGAGATGCCGCCGAAGAAGTAGGAGGCCACGATGTTCACCATCGCCAGGCCGCCGCGCATCCAGCCCACCAGGCTGTTGGCCAGCGCGATCAGCTTATCCGATATGCCGCCGGAGCCCATCAGCACGCCCATCGTGATGAAGAAGGGCACGGCCATCAGGCTGAAGGACCAGACGCCCTTCACCATCTGCATCGGCAGCACCGTCAGGTTCTGGCCCATGCTCAGCAGGCACAGCACCGTGGAGATGCCTACGGAATAGGCGATCGGGAACCGCAGGAAGACCATCACCAGGAAGCTTCCCAGCAGAATCAGGGTGGACAGGTTTTCGCCGCTCATTATGCTTCAGCCTCCTTTTTCGCGCCTTCCGGCAGATAGAACTCCTCGATGCGCAGGAACACCTGCTCCAGCTCGAAGATGATCATGCCCACGCCGGCGATGGCCACGGGCAGGTACATCCAGGTCTGGCTGAGGGTGGGGATGGAGGAGTACTTGGCGAACTTGGCGATGTTGCCGGTGGGGCTGACGACCTTCGCGCCCTGCACCACCAGGATCACGCCCAGGATCAGTACGGCGATGTCGGCCAGCAGGTCCAGCACCAGCAGCACCTTGCGGGGCAGGTACTTGTCGAAGGCGGTCATGCGGATGTGGCTGCGCTTGCGGATGGCCAGCGTGGCCGAGAGCACCGCCATGTAGACCATGAAGGTCAATACCATTTCCTCTGACCAGTGGGGGTCGGATATGAACGACACGTAGCGCCCCAGCACGGACCAGGAGGTGATCACGATATCCGCGATCAGCAGCAGCTTACAGATAAACAGCATGATCTTGTAAGCCCAGTCATAGACGGGCCGGATCTTTTCCAGCTTCTGGAAAAAAGCGGGCATTTATAAATCCTCCTCGCAACAGATGTTGAATGCATGCTTGCCACGATGGAAAGGGGGCGCAGGGGTCAAGCCCTGCGCCCCCTCCGGGTCAAGAATTGCTCAGGATATCACAATGTGAAATTACTGCAGAGCCATGATCTGCTCGTAGATGTCCTCCATGCCGGCGATGTTGGCGGTCAGGACGTCCTTGGTGGCTTCCGCCCAGGGGGTCTTGTCCTCAACCTCGATGATGGTGGCGCCCTTCTCGATCAGGGTCTTCTCGGCCTCTTCCTGCTTGGTGATCACGGACTCTTTGCAAACCTGCATGGCGTAATCGGCGGCTTCCTGCACCATGGCCTTCTGCTCGTCGGTCAGCTTCTCCAGGGCGGCGTCGGTGGCGATCAGCTCGATGGTGCCCAGGGTGTGGCCGTCCTTCAGCAGATAGGGGGCAACCTCCTGGAAGGAGTTGGACAGGTAGTTGGTGATGGGCTGCTCGGCAGCGTCCACAACGCCGGTCTGCAGCGCGCTGTACAGCTCGCCGAAGGAAACGGTGGTGGCGGCGGCGCCCAGGCCGGAGACCATGCCGGTCATGATCGGGTCGTCAGACACGCGGATCTTCAAGCCCTTCAGGTCTTCGATGGTATGGGCTTCGTTCTTCAGGAAGAAGTGACGGAAGCCCTCTTCGCCGTAGGCCAGGCCGTTGAAGGGCAGGCCGACTTCCTTGGGCTCGGCCAGGAATTCCTTGGCCAGGTCGCTGGCGACGAAATTCCAGTAATGATCCTCGCTGGTGAAAACATAGGGCAGGGTCAGGAAGACGGACTTCTGAGCGCCGTACTGGTTCAGCGCGAAGGCGGAAATGCGGACGATGTCCACGGAGGTATCGCCGCCCAGGATGTTGGCCAGGACGGTCTTCTCGTCGCCCATGACGCCGCTGGCCTGGATGTCAACGACGACTTCGCCGCCGGACAGCTCTTCCAGCTTGGACTTGAAGGCCAGGGCCACGTCGCCGACGACGGTGCCTTCGATGGGGTTGACCTCGGCGTAGGTCAGGGTGACCTCGGCCAGCGCAGAGGCGCAGCTCAGCAGCATGACGAGAACCAGTGCGATGCTAAACAGCTTTTTCATTGGGGTATTCCTCCTTTTTACTTTCGCGCATATCGCGCAGTATACATATATATCTAATCACATTTTGGAGAAAAAGTAAATGGTTTTTACGTGTATTTACATTGCAAAAAACATCAAATCATAGTATACTGTTTACGAAAAACCCTTGTCAGCTTAAAACCCGGGAGGCGAACCCATGGCCCACAGGCTGCTCAACCCCTTTGACCAGCGGCAGGTGATGCGCCGGCAGGACTTTGAAATTTTTCACTATAACAACCCCGCCTGCTGCTCATGCCCGCCCCACCAGCACGATTTCTTCGAGCTGTTCTTCCTGCTGAACGACCGCCTCGACGACATCGTCGAGGGCATCCGCTACAGCATGGTCCCCGGCAACGCGATGCTGGTCGCCCCGGGCCAGCTGCACCGGCCGGACGTTTCCGGACCGCCGCGCAGCATCGACCGCTTCGTGCTGTGGATCAGCACGGAATATGTGCGCTCCATCACCGACGCGCTGCCCCGGCTGCACTACGCCCTCTGGGGCGACATGACCGGCCGCAGCCTGATCCAGCCCGACGCCGATACCTCCGCGCTGATGCGCCAGCTGCTGTTCGCACTCCACCGGGAGGACGCCCACCCCGAGGCCGACAGCGCATCGATGGCCCGGAGCATCATCGCTCAGCTGCTGATCCACTGTAGCCGAAGCGTCGCCAGCCGGACGGACATCGTGCCCCACAAAGCCGAGCTGCGCTACCGGGAAATCATGCGGGTCTACGAGCACATCGTCGCCAACCTGCCGGACCGGGATCTCACCGTCAGCGCCCTGGCCGAGCGGTTCTTCATGGACAAGAACACCCTCACCCGCCAGTTCAAGCGCCAGGTGGGCATGACCCCCGGCGAATGCATCCGCCGGCACCGGCTGGAGGCCGTCCGACAGCAGATTCGCCGGGGCGCGCCGATGCAGCAGGCATGCGCCGAGTGCGGTTTTTCCGATTATAGCGCCTTTTACCGCGCCTTCCGCCAGGCCTACGGCATCAGCCCCCGGGACTACGCCGCCCAGGCCGCCGGCAGCGCGCAGGGCGGCGACGAACGACAGGAGGCACCCCATTCATGAAACGAACGGAATACACGATCCCCGTGAAGCTGGACGCGAAGACCTTCCGGCGATTTTCATTTTTCGATACCCTGAAGCTGCGCAGGCGCTGGGTGCGGCCGGTGGTGTTCGCGGTGATATTGATCGCCTTCGCCGTGATCGCCCTGCTGTCCCGAAGGGAGCAGTCGGGCCTAATCGCCGCGGTGTTGTTGGCGGTGGGCCTCGGCCTTCCCCTGGTTTACTTCGGCACGTTCTTCTCCCAGGTCAATTTACAGGTGGCGCACCACAACCTGGACAAGCCCCGACGGGTCTACACCGTGGTATTGAACAACGACGGCGTGAAGGTGACCAACGACCAGATGGCCGAAAACCCGGTGCAAGTACCCTGGAAGGAGGTCCAGGCCGCCTTCCGGGTCAAGGGCTGCATCTACCTGTACGTCAACGCCGCCCGGGCCTTCCTGCTGCCCGACGGCCAGGGCAACGCCCCGGCGGAAGAGATATGGGAATATTTGGTGAAACACATGGGGGACCGGTGCAAATTCTGATTTGTCGAGCTGATGACGAACTCCCCTTTGGCTAACTTACCGGGGTATCGGGGGCGGTAGCGCCCCGATCTTTAATCGCACGCGGCGGCGTGTACGCCGCGGGCGGGGCCTTTTTTGCGACGCGAAGCTAGTCCTTTAGGGCGGCAGGGAGCCTGTCGACCAGAGCAAAAAAGGCTTCCTTACAGATTTGCCGCCCGGAAATCGCTTGCGACGCGAAGCTAGTCCTTTAGGACGATTTCAGGCAAATCTGAGGAGGATGTATTGAAGGGGGACCTGTCCCCCTTCAAACGGGCGCAAGCCCGCGACAAATCAGAATTCATAAAGGAGGTATACCGATGGCCAAGGGCGAGAACCAGAAGCTGAAGATGCTTTACCTTTCAAAGATATTCCACGAGCAGACCGACGAGGAGCACGGGCTGACGATGCCGCAGATCATCGCGCGGCTGGCGGAATACGAGGTCAACGCCGACCGCAAGACGCTCTACGTGGATTTTGAGGAGCTGCGCCGCTTCGGGCTGGACATCCTCAGCCAGCACGTGGGACACAACACCTACTATAGCCTCGCCTCCCGGGAATTCGAGCTGCCGGAGCTGAAGCTGCTGGTGGACTCGGTCCAGGCGGCGAAGTTCATCACCGACCGGAAGTCCCGGGAGCTGATCGGCAAGCTGGAGGGGCTTGTCAGCGCCCACCAGGCCCGCCAGCTGCACCGTCAGGTGATCATCGCCGGGCGGGTGAAGACGATGAACGAATCCATCTATTATAACATCGACAAGCTCCACGCCGCCATCAACGACAATTCCCAGATCCGCTTCCAGTACAGCCAGTGGACCGTGAACAAGGAGATGGCCCTGCGCCGGGGCGGCATGTGGTACCAGGTGAGCCCCTGGTGCCTGACCTGGGACGACGAGAATTACTATCTCGTGGCCTTCGACGCCGCGGACGGGAAGATCAAGCACTACCGCGTGGACAAGATGCAGCGCATCTCGCTGACCGACGCCCCCCGGGAAGGCCGGGAGCACGTGGAGGCCTTCGACATGGCCCACTACGCCAAGAGCGTGTTCGGCATGTTTGGCGGTGAGGAGACCGCCGTCACGCTGGAGGGCGAAAACCGCATGGTAGGCGTGCTGATCGACCGCTTCGGCAAGGACATACTGCTTGTGCCCACCGACGAGGACCACTTCGAGGCGAAGGTGAACGTGGCCGTCAGCGCCCAGTTCTTCGGCTGGATCATGGCCCTGGGCGACGGCATACGCATTACCGGCCCCAAGCCCGTGGTGGAAAAAATGAAGGCTGAAGCCCGGCGGCTGGCCACGCAGTACGGGGTCTGTTCACAGCCCAATTGAGAAAAAACGGAAATAATGTCAGGAAATAATTGTTTTATACTATTCAATCTAAAATGTTATCAAGCAAGGAGATGTTTTTTCGTCGATGCAAGGATGAAAAACGCAGGCTTGCTGGCGACGCGAAGCCAGTCCTTTAGGGCGGCAAGTCAAGTTTTTCAGACGCAGCAGCGGCGGAAAAGCAGCCCTTGATTGATGTTATTTTGGACTGAGAAGAGTATTACCATGAACAGGACGTGAAGCAATCTCATTTCTCATGATCGCAAATCCCCGTTCTTTCCAAATACTCTCCCCCATAGAGCTCATTTTCCAAAATATCCGGCGATTTCCCGCATCCGCTCGCCCTGCGCCACATGGAAGGGGCAGCGCCGGTCGCAGTGGCCACAGCCCACGCAGTCCCCGGCCGCCTTGTCCAGCTTTGCGTAGTGCTCCGCCGCCATGCCGTCCCCGGCCCTCGCCAGGTCGTAATACTTGTTGATCAGGGCGATGTCCAGGCCCATCGGACAGGGCTGGCAATGGTTGCAGTACACGCACTTGCCGCCCGCCTCGACGGGCGCGAAGCCGCCGATGACGCTGTAATCCAACGCCTCCTCCGGCTGATCATGGTAGGCCAGAAGCGCCTCCACCTCCATCACCGACCGGGCGCCGGGCAGCACCGTCAGCACTCCGGGCTTGTCCAGGGCGTAGCGGATGCATTGATAAGGCGTCAACGACCGCTTGAAGGGCGACTGCGCCGCGTCCAGAAGCTGGCCGCCGGAGAAGGGCTTCATCACGGAGATGCCTACGCCGTCCCGCTCGCAACGGCGATAGATGGCCGCGCGCTCGTCCACGCCGCCGTTGGCAAACTCGCCGTGACCGTAGTCATAGGCGGGGTTGATCGAGAACAGCAGCATGTCCACCGGCGCCTCGTCCAGGATCCGCCCGATGACCGAGGGGGTGTGGGAGGACAAGCCCATGTGGCGCACGACGCCGCGCTCCTTCATCTGGCGAAGGAAGTCATAGACGCCGTTTTTCTGATAGGTTTCCCAGTCCGAAAGCTCGTCCTGGCAGTGGATCATGCCATAGTCGATGGTGTCCGTGCCCAGCGCCTTCAGCATCCAATCCACGGACCGCTTGACCGTCTCCAGGTCCAGCGTCCAGCCGTAATCGCCCTTGGAGTAGTCCGCGCCAAAGTGGACCTGGTACAGCACGTTTTTCCGCACGTCCGCGAGGGCCTCGCGCCACATCGAAAACGCCCTGCCGTTTCCCGCCCCGAGGTCAAAGTAGTTGATCCCGCCGTCATAGGCCGCGCGCAGGGCGCGCACCGCCCCGTTCATGTCCGCGTCGCACAGGTAGGCCGAGCCCAACCCGAGCTCGCTGATCCTGTCCCCGGTCCGCCGGTTGATCCTGTATTTCATCGTATCCCTCCCTATCTGCTTTTCCTTCTTTTCCCGCTTTGCCTTTCCGCCAGTCGCACGACAAGCGGGCGATTGTAGCGCTGCATGGCCACAAACATCAGATCCAACAGCGCCATGAGGACCGAAGTGATCAGGAATATCCTTCGTTTTGCTGCTGACCATCGTGCGCTTTCCACTTGTATACACGATTCAGTATACCTGTCCCCTTTCAGCGGTTTTTTCATAACAGCTTTCTATCAATCTCCGAAAGCTCTCTTCAAACCTTCTGTCGTCCTCTTCGATCCGCTTCGCCGGACCTTTGAGGTGATTCTTGCTCTTGCGCCGCACGACCTTTGCTATGTGCCGCTCCATGAACAGCCCCGGAAAACAAAATGAATCACGCCGGCACATGAAGCGCCCTGTGGCCAACAACATGCGTTACGGCCTTTTGAATTGCCTGTCTATCTCAGTATCCGCTCCATCCCGCTTCCATTGCGAGTATCGTTTCATACAGCTTTCGATTGACCGGCACATCCAAACCATGTTTCCTGGCAAGGCGACAAACGGTCCCGGAAAACAATTCAACCTCACTCTTTCGGTGAGCCAGGCCATCCTGACGCATGGAGGGCATTCCCTCCGGGGAGAGCGTGTCGATGAGGCTGACATAATATTCCAAATCCGCCTCCGTAACCGGCACGCCCTCCAGCCTCGACAGCTCGATGACCTCCCGCATGGCGGCGACCATCTGCTCACGGGCCTCACCTGAAGCCTGAACGGTGCCATAGTTTCCTTCGCGCACCATGACCACCTGGTTGACGCCCACGTTCAGCATAAACTTGCTCCACAGACGATGCTGGATGTCCTCCTCAACCGTGTGGGGAATCCCGGTGCGCCGAAGGACCTCGACCAGCGCGTCCAATCCGTCCCTCGGCCTCCCATCCGGCAGGCCGACGCAGAGCTGCCCCGGCTTCGTGTAGTACAACGCGCGTCCCTCGCGAGTCGCGTCCATGCCCTGGGCGGTGCAATAGACCACCCTGTTCCTGCCAAAGCGCGCTTCCAGCAGCCCCTCGCTGGTGATGCCGTTCAGCAGCGAAACCACCACAGTACCCGGTCCCACATAGCCTGCGGCATCCTCCATAGCGCCTTCCAAGGCCGTAGCCTTCACCGCAAAGATCACCAGTTCCGCTGGCGCGGCTGCTTCTCTGGCAGCGAGGAAATCAAAGCGTTTCGCCACACCGTTGACGGAGATGGATTGGCTCTGATATCGCGCCATTCGCGCCTCATCCAGGATGAATCCCACGGAAAGCCCTTCATCTCTTTGCAACAGGTCGCCAAACAACAGCCCAAGCGCACCCATGCCAATGATGGCGATGTTCTCGATCCCCGATCCCTGTTTCATATGATCATTTCCTCCAGATGTTCCGGCTTCGGCCTTCAGTATACTCTCTTATAACCATTGCAAAATTTCCTCATATCGTAAATAACTATCTCCCTGTATAAACGTTCTCCGCCGAATTGGAGAAATCCTGCTTTGCCAGCCACTTGGCTTCTTCGTCATTCTCCAAGATATCGATACGCTCGATCTTGAGGATGGCAGGTCTCGTCCCATCGTTGCAGCAGGCGATCATGATCCGGTCATCATTCGTCCAGCCCTTCATGATCCCGGTTCTGTCGGCTCATCTTGGGTGCTTCCGACTGAACACGTCTCCATTGTGGACCGGCCGTCACGGAGAATGATGTTTCCATAGTGAGCGACAGCAGGTGGGACTGATAGTGAAGCCAGAGCTGTCTTGGGTGTAGACACAATACCAATGAATAAAACTACAGTATTCTTCTCGCAAGCGCCTGGAACCAGGCGAGATACTTCTTTTCATCTTCCCCGCGGCAGTGGCAGTAGAAGGACTCCACGGCGGCGTCATCTGATACTAAGCTCAATCTAAAAGTAAACCTATGCGGAGCAGATTTTTCGTTCTGCCTAAACGGAGCGGAGGGAGGCGATGCAGGGCATCGTTGACCGCAGCGAGGCAACGGCAGGGCGGAAAAGATGCCTGCAGAGGGTTGCAGTTTAGATTGCGATTAGTATGAGATAGGCACATAGGCGCGCTGGGGATTGCGCCGGTACAGGCGCAGCGTCAGATCCGTGGCGAAGTGCGGCAGGGATGAGGCGCGGACGATCTCATGCAGGATCAGCTTCATGGTGCGAATATCCTTCTTTTCAACAAACGGAGCCGCCGCCTGCCTGATTTCCCTGGGAAACATCGTGCTGTACGCCTGCGGCACCAGAAGGAAGCCAAGCCCGGCCACCGCGTTGAACAGGAAGGACATGGAAGTCCATCCAGAATGATTCTCGGCCAGTTCATTGCGATTTTCTCCTCCGAATGATCTCATCGTGACAGGCGTCTCCATCCGACAGGTCTGAATGCCGGATGAAGGTCACGTGGCGGCGCAAGTATTCATACGAGGTCGTGTCCGTCATGCAGAAGATCTTGCACAGGCCGCGGATGCCGTAGGCCTCGAACATCTCGATGTACATGCATCCGGAGATGCGATATTCAAGCCTGTCTTCGCCGACATCGAACCGGTCATAGGTGAGGCTGCCGTCCTGGACCCGCCTGTCATGATCCCGGATATTCCATTTTTGGACGATGCTGAAGCTGTTCGGCAGCAAATCAATGGCGCGGATGACCCACCTGAAGAAGCTCCGCCGGCGCGCAAACCCATGGTTGACCGTCTCGATGATCTCAGTGTCGGTCAGGCCGAGCGCTTTCAACTCCAGGCACATGGCGATCACGGCATAGACATGGGTCGCGTTTGTGGTGGGATAAACGCTGTGCGCCTTGAATCCGTCGGAGGCGTACATCTCCCGCAGACGCGCTTCATAAGTCGCGGTCTTTGCTTCGATCTCCCGGCAATGGCGGAATAGCAGCGCTTTTCGGTACACGTTGCCGTATCTCCGGATGGTTTTCTCCATCAGCGCTTCACCTCCCGATGTCATTCGGCGGTCCTCCTCATCCTCTGATCCGGCAGCGCGGCTTTCATATTTCCCATCATCCGGTTCGCCACCTGCGTTTACCCTTTCTACTCTTTCTCCGGGTCGAACCGCAGCCGGTACGCACAGGCCCGGGCCCCTTCCGAAACCGCCGAATAACGGTCGTAGCGGATATGCCAGAAGCCCTGCGAATACGCCTTGTCCATATGACAGATGCACAGGACGGCTTTTTCACCGCCCAGCTGCTTTGCCAGCTCGTGATAGGGGCAGGAGAGAATGTCCACCCCGTACATGTCGGGAGGCTCGGATACAAGCTCTCTCTTGTAGCCGAGCTTTTCGCTGCTGGCCTTTTCCATCACGCCGCCCACATGACGCCATACAAGCCGGTCCACGCCAGGCAGGCTTGTCAGCGCGTGAATGATCTGGGCAAGGCGCCTTCCCATGACCTCGCCATAGCTGTTTAGAAGCCCTTCGGCGTCATCGCCTCTGGCAGTCAACACGCGGTACAGCGCCACAGCCGGGAGCGTCATGGCTCCCTTGTGCCGTTTCAGCTCCGGTTGGAAAGCCAGAATACGGCTGTACTCCTTCCCTGCTTCCTTCCACAATTTGTCGGCGGCTGCTTTGCCCAGCGAGGCCGCAAGCCTTTTTCGGAAGCCTCTGTAGAACCATTGCCTGTTCAGCGGATTCATTCTATCAGCCCTCTCTCGCGTCGCATTCGTGGATCAGATCATACATATTGAACCACTCGCCGCAGTCGCGCACCCGGTCAAGCGTCATTCCGAGATGCACATAGCGGGAAACCTTGTCCTTTCGCGGGATAAGCCCTGAAGTTTGATCATGGCTGTATCTCCTTCCGTTCTGTCCCATCATGCTCCCTGAAAACAGAATCTTCTCAGGGCGAAACGCCTACCGCAGGATCATGCACATGATTCCTGACAGGACGGCGGCAATCACCGCCATGCCGACTGTTCCCATGATCCACTTTTTCTTCTTGTCGGAAGCTGTAATATAAGGACGAAGGTCCTCTGTGCCTGGGATGATCCACGCCTTCGTATGGCCGACCCAGTACTCATCGATCAGGAGGCGTCCACGGCCGTCTCCGGACTGGCCGCCATCATGTTCCTGTAGAAGAACACACAGGCCAGGCAGGGAACGTGCACACCGCAGCCGCCGAAAGCAAGGACGCCCAGAATCCCACTGCGATATGCGTGGGCCAGGCGCGCGGAATAAGGCGAGATCAGCCGGTACACGGCGAAATAGCACAGCGCTTCCAGCGGGATCCCGATCAGCCCCAGCAGGGCGGACCAGAGGATTCTGCCGTCGGACAGGTTCAAATAGGCGGAAAGGAAGCCCTCCATGCCGGGCTTTGTCGCGTCATGCATCCCCCAGCCCAGCAGCATGTCGCCCACCAGTACCATCAGGGCGGCAACGATGCCGAGCTTCATCAGGTGGGCGATTCTGGGCCAGGCCAATTCCTCATTTATTCGATGTCTCCTCCTTCATCAGCCGCACCATCAGATTCCAGCCCTCTTTGGCCTCTTTCACAATCGGAAAGACGGGATAGCAGTGGAACATCCCTTCGCCGACAATCATCCGGTAATCCACACCGTATTTCTTCATGGCCGCCTCAAAGGACGGGGCACAGGCATACAGCGTCTCGTCAGAACCGTAAATGAAGGTCACGCGGGGACAGCCCGTAAAATCGCCCTTCTGCAGCCAGATCATGTAATCCGGCACGCTGTCGTCCCCATGGCGCATAACCTCCACAGCGGTTTTCATATACTGGGCCGGGATGGCGACATCCTTTTTGTCCAGTTCCACCATCCGCTGCCATTCCTCCTCAGTGGAGACACAGGTGCCGGGAGAAAGGGCCATGATATATCCCGGCATGGGCGTATCCCGATGCCCGTCATTGATGTATGGCACCATACCCAGCGCCAGATTCCCGCCGGACGAAGTGCCCAGAACGGAGATGCGCTCTGGAGCATAATCTCTCAGCATCACCTTGTAGGTCTCATGAATCATTTCATAGGCTTTGGTCAGCGGATAATCCGTACACAGCGGATAATAAGGAATGAACAGATCGAGCCCTGTTTCCCTGGCAAACCGCAGCGCTTTTTTGACAGACGCAGGTCTTGGCGCGCTGATCATACCGCCGCCGATCAGGAAGAGGTTCGCCCTGTCCGTACGTTCCCTGTGAATCAGCTTCAGCACAGGAAAACCCATGACGTCGATCCGCCCGATATCGAACGCATCGTCTTTCAAAGCGGGGATGCGGTTCTTCGCGTTTTGCTTCCTCCGATTTTCCAGCAGCTCTTCCGTTGTGGCGCTGAGCCATCGCTTCTTGAGGCCAACCGCCACGACCAGCTTCTTCAGCGCCTCATACTTGACGGACATTCGTCCCACCTCATTCGTTAGTATCTTCTAACTTATCTACAAAAAATATCGCACTGCACGTGCTCGTCTGTTTAATCCTTCCCACTGCTTCTCTCTGACGGTTCTTTCGGCTTAGAGTGTTTTCCTAAAAGGCAGTTAGCTGCCTCTATTATTATTGTATTCCATTTCCCGCATAGGACAAGCATAAAAATGTAAATATATAAAAAGCTCAGGATCTATGCTCAAGCGGTTCTTTAGCCTCTATTCGTCCACGGTAATCGTACCCCGCAGCATGCCCATCCAACAGGTGTATGGGATGACGCCGGGCTCACCCACGGTAAACTCCACGATGTTGTCTCCCTCCGACAGAGGCACGCGCAGGCCCAGCGCGGGGATAACCATCTCATTGTTGCAGCCGGTGATCTTCTCCGCTTCCGCGTGGATGTTCCAGCGCACCGGCACGCCCGCCTGAACGGTGATATCCGGGTAGCCGCGCCAGTCCAGTTCGGATTCGACGACCTGTATATTTGCGTCAGCAACGGCGGCATCGGATGCTGTGATTCCGGGAAGCCTCAGCTGAATCCCGGCCAGATTTAATCCATTGGAGAGCATCGCCATGCCCATCAGCAAGACAAGTGTGCCGGAGGCGACGCGCATGGGCCGGGCGAACCGCTTGTTCAGCTTTCCGCTGACCAGGCCGAAGCCCAGCATCAGCGGCACGGTGCCCATGCAGAAGCAAGACATGGAAATCGCGCCCATGCGCCAGCTGCCGGTGGACAGTGCGCAGAGCTGCATGGCTTGCAGGGGGCCACAGGGCATTAACCCGTTCAGCAGGCCGATGTACAGGGACGAGTGGCTGCCCTTGCCCATCAATTTCGTCCGCAACCCAATGGGCAGCGTGGGCACGACGCCCCGAAGGCCGCCGATGCCCAGCAGGTTCAGCGCCATGAGCACCATGAAGATCGCCGCGACCAGTTGGATCGCCGCCTGGGCGGCATGACTCAGCTTAAAAACCGAGCCGATGGCGCCGATGATGCCGCCCACAACGGTGTATGAAACCAGCCGCCCCAGATTGTACTGGATATTGGACGCGCTGACCCGTCTGCCGGCCTGGGCGGAGGCCGCACTCTGGGCCAGGTTGATGCCGCCGCACATGGCCACGCAGTGCAGCGAGGTCAAGAGGCCCACCACAAACAGCGCGCCGAGACCCATGCCGGCTTTCGCGGTGGGAAAACGGCTCAAAAAGCCTCGCAGCGGCGACAGCGCTACCAGTGCAAACAGCGCCGCCAGCACAGCCAGGACCGCCAGCAGTGAGAGCAGCCGCTTCCAAACCGGCATCGTTTTTCTTTGTCCCGCGAGGGTATAGCCTGCCTCGGCAATGCGATTCCGGAGGGCTGTTTCCGGCAGCGCCGTATCATCCCACATGGCGCTCAAAGTCCCCGCGCGGTAATTCGCACGGGGATTCTCCATGCCCTTCATATCGCGCACCGCCCGCAGAATCGCCGCCTCGCAATGGGGACAGTGCATGCCCGATATTCGCCAGGTTGTTTCCTTCATATCAGTCAACGGTGGGACGCCTCGAATATTGGAATTCGAGACGGCCCATCCCAGCCTTTCAGGCTGGGATAACTTTGCCTTTATGGCAAAGTTACCTCCTCCTTCCAGTTGGCGAAGCGCTTAACATTGGCCTTGAGCAACGATTCGGGCACGGTCACAGTGTCGCCGTCCACCGTATAATCGGTGATCGTCACGGGATTGCAGCCCTGCGCCGCTTCAACGCCCACGGTGTCCAGCGGGAAGGTCAGACCGCAGTTCTGGCATTGCAGCGTACCGTCGCCAAGATTCTCAAACCAGGCATAGGGCGAACCGCTGCAGGACTGGCAGGTGTTGAAGGCCAGGCGCACGTTTCCTGCGTCATCCTTCCGGGCAATCAACTGCATGGCCGTGCCGTCCTGCTTCACGTCGATGAAAGCGGGTTCACCGGACAAGGCCCTGGTGTCAATGGTTATGCCTGTCGCTGCCGGGTTCTGTTCCGTGGCAGCGTCCGATTTCGCTGTACACGCCGTCAGCAGCAGGGCTGATAACAGCAAAACAAATGGTAAAGAGAATCTACGAAGCAAGACGTTCACGCTCCCTTCCGAGGATATGCAGAAACAATAACATAGCAGTATAGTAGGAATATTATAAAGCCATGAACGCCCTGTGAACAAATGCCGAATGAGGATTACAAGCCGACCGCCTTCAACCCATGGTTGAGGTCTGCGATGATGTCTTCCACATCCTCCAGGCTGACGCTGAAGCGGAGAAGGCAACGTGGTTCCCGCAATCCAAATCGTATAGCGTGCTTGAATCATGATAGAATGATAAATAACCCCGTCATACTTCCCTCTGTCGGAGCAATCCGGCAGGGTTTTTTGTTGTGTGATGGCTGCGGTTTGTATACAGATTGTTCATAATCCTTTTCAGCTTCATTTAAGGGACCGGTGTGATAATACAATCGTTCCAAGGGACAGCCCCTAATACTCCTCTCAGTTTAGCCCAGCGATTCCGTGAGTATCTTTTCCGCCCTGGCTGCGTCAAGCCCCCTTGACTTGCCGCCCTAAAGGACTAGCTTCGCGTCGCCAGCAAGCCTGCGGGGTCTTTCCTTGCCAGAACGAAAAATCTGCTTCACGGCTTTCGCTGTTCTAACCTAGAGTAGTATAACAATAACAACCGCCATAAGCGGCGCAAGAAAAAAGGAGTTGAACAATCATGAAGAATTACATTATTGGTATCGCGTTGGCACTGGCACTGGTGATGGGCGTTGCGGCGTTTGCAGAAACAGCGGAGCCAGCGACCGACTCCATCCCCGCAGTAACCGAAGAAGCCCCCAATGAGGGAGCGGCTCCCGAGGCTCCCGCTGCCGAGATGGAAAAGACCGATGACAATGCCTCTCTCCAGGAAGCTTTGGAAGCCTATCGCAGTGCGCGGGAATCCAAAAGCGTTGACGATCTGGCTGAAGAACTGAACGGGTATGTGGAAGCCGGCACGATGACGCGGGAGCAGGCTGACCTGATCCTGAACAGCGTGAAAGAGCGTCTGGCTGCCAAGAATGGCGAATGCCCGAATTGCGGCTATCAGTTCCAGAACAACGCTCCCAGGATGGGCGGCCAGAAGGGCCAGCGTGGTGGCCGCATGATGCAGGGCGGCCGGATGAATGGTCAAATGCCCCAGCAGCAGGGCGGCCAAATGCCCGGCAATCAGGCGCAGCAGGGCGGCCCGATGAACGGCCGGCAGCAGGCTCCCCAGAGGTAAATACTATCCTGGCTTATGAATAACTGAAACACTGAACCCCGACGACCATGTTGCCTGGCAAGCGGCATGGCTGGCGGGGTTCAGACCATTCACAGCACTCGGGGCGGAAGCAGTCGATGATTGTTGCTAACCCAGCTTTCTCAGCAGATTCGTCTCGCCGTCCCAATCTATGGCAGCGCGCAGGATCGCGTCATGAAGCCGTTTGGCCCGCGGCGTGATCAGCTGCACCATCATCCCAAGCTGTTTGCGCATATCCACGACCATGAAGCTCGGCTTTCCGGCGTTCGCGAGGATATCTTCCTTGCTCGTCCCTGTCGCCTCGGCTTTTTTCAGCGCGTTGGTCAGATCCGGGTATCCGACGGTGGCCACCGGGATTTCCAGCACCTGACAGGCATGCTCTGCCTCCGCCAGGTCCTCCACAAACATATGAAGGTGATTGATGCCGACCGCATCCATATCGTTGCCGGCGCGGAACATGGTCGGTACGTCCTTCGGAACCTGTTCCACCACTTCTACGGAATGGCTTCCCCAGGCGCCGTAGGCCGCATGAAATTCCAGACCCGCGCAATCGACCTCCTCCCCATAGTACAGAAGCTTTCCGAAGGTGTTGGTCGTGTAGTAAAAGGGCCCTGAGCCGAAGATTCGGTGATGGTTCTCCACAAATGCCTTCCAGTCGGGCGCATAAAAGCCGACCTGGTGGACAAAGTCCCGGTGCTTGAAATAGTCCTCCCATTTGCCGGTATATTTTTCTTCCATCTGTTTTCTGTCCCTTTCTTACTGATTATATCATCTTATCCGCACAGCTCGCCGCCGTCAATGACCAGACACTGGCCCGTCACCCAACCAGCCGCGTCCGAAGCCAGATAGAGGATGCCGGCGGCCATATCCTCTGGCGTTCCAAGGCGTCCCAGGGGAATCCTGTTTGCTGCCGGCAAGACACGCTGTTCAAAGATCGCGTCCATGCCCTCCGGATGCACCATTTCCGTATCCGTCAGCCCCGGGGCCACGGCATTTACGCGAACCCGGTACGGCGCCAGCTCTTTGGCAAACAGCTTTGTCCATGCGCGGATCGCGCCCTTTGTCGCGGAATAGGGCACATGGCCCGCCGCCTTGAAGGCTGCCAGCGAGTTCAGCAGGATGATCGAGCCCTTTCCGTTCTTCGCGCACTCCGGCCAGCCGTACTTGACCATGAAGAAGGTGCCGTCAAGATTGACGCCCATCACCTTTCGATAGGCTCCAGTGTCAAACAACTCATCAACTGATTTCGGTGACTTGCCTGAGATTCCCGCCGCAAGAACCAGGATATCCAGTCGGCCAAAGGCTTCCACGCATTTTTCAACGGCCATCCTGCAAGCATCCTCTTGAGAAATATCCGCCGCCCAGCATTCTGCCGTACCGCCGTTTTCCCGGATCAACTGCGCGATTTTCTCCAGCTTCTCCGCCCTTCGCGCGACCAGAAAAACCTTTGCACCATATTCCGCCAGCGCCTTTGCCGCCGCGCTTCCGATTCCTCTTGAGCTGGCTCCCGTAATCAAAGCGACCCTTCCGTCCAATCGGAACATTTCTGAAAAAGCCATGCGTTCCTTCGTCCTTCCATATGTTTGGGAATATCGTCTGATAGATTCCTTGCTGACTGAAGCATAACATAACTATATTTCAGATGTGTTATACCTCGATGGTTGAAAAGAGTTTCCCTCGATATTCGATCATCGAACAGGCAAGAAGGGTGACTTCTTTTAAAGATCGTTGTTTCTGACAGAGCGTGTTACCTTGCCACCGCCGCCACACCGGCGCTTATTGCGGTTATAACAGCAGTCAGCACAATCATCCAGAGAACCGTTGCCAAAACGCTTTGATTATGTACGCGGAAGAACGGATAAGGTCCGTCTACCTTCCTGATGCCGTTCAGGTAGAGCATAATCAGGCCATACAGCAGTGTGACGATCACCGGCAGCCAAATCATCCCGCTGTGCTGCTCGAACAGGACGTAAGAGGCTGTGGAGAGCACAGGGCACAGGACGTGGTGATAGATACCGTTTCCTGACCAGAGTAACGTTTTCGCATCTCCCCCCATCGGTACGAGCACACAAGTCGTTACGAGGAAGGTCATGACCAGCATACAGGTGCTGAGATAGCGGAGGGCGATCACAGTCGGCAGCGAGGGGGAGATCGGCAGCGATATCGCGGAAAGGGCCGTGACCAGGTTTGACAGTTGCGTGTAGAAAATCAGAATCTTCCATTTTCGTGCCCATAACCTTTTATGGGATACCGTTTCAGCACTTATCAGGACGTGTCGGAGCTGGAAGAGGCGATGCGCCTGGTCAAGGGGTATCGCAAGCGCAACTCCGGCTCTTTCTTCCGTGCGGAGAGCTTCTTCAATGTTGCCACCGTCACCAATCTGCAATACAACGATGACGGGCGTCTGCCGGACTACCATGCCCAGTCCCACGGCGAGAGCTTCCTGTCCTTCCTCCAGGACGAGGCCAGGGAGGGCGTCTATCTGATGGACGAGCCGGAGGCGGCGCTGTCACCGCAGCGGCAGCTGACCCTGATGCGGCATATCTACTACATGACGATGGAGGACTCGCAGTTCATCATCGCCACGCACTCGCCCATTCTGCTGGGATTGCCGGGAGCACAGATACTCAACTTCTCGGATGAGGGCATTCAGCCCATCCGCTATGAGGATAAAAGGCATTTATACGCGATGAAGAAAACGAACAATATGGCTGACACGGCCTATGGTCTCGTGGTATAATGCAGGCATGGATATGGAAACCGCTGTGAGGTCTGCTATGCCTGCCTGCATAACTGTCCCAAGAAAGCGATCCATCTGCCGGTGGAGAAGGCGAATGCCAGATTCCGGAATGAGCATGTAAGCCTGAATGATATTATCAGGCCCAACGAGTGAGGTGATTTGGATGCCAAAGAAGAACCTGAAAATGCGCGTCGTGGTAGCGCCGACTCCTACGGTCATCGCTGCGGCCTATGACGAGAATGGAAAGGCGGATGCGTGTACGCTGGCATTTTATTCTCCGATGGAGCCGCTGGCCTCTGCGGTCAAGCGGGCCGCGGCGTTCATTGAGGACATCCGGCATCTGCCGGGCAATACCCTGATATCTACCCACGCCATCGCGATGAAGGGCTTGTTAGAGGTACTGACACCTGGTTCAGAGGGTGCGTACTGGTCGAAGTACATCGGAAACTGCGCGGTGTATGCCGCTGAAAATGCGTCGGGGATAATAGGAATCCCCTATGAGATACTTTGAAGAGAGCCTTGTTTCTCAGCCTCTCAATATTGCATAACAGCTGATAAGCTGAGATGCTATTGCGGGACACAAAGGACAGAGGATAAAAACACATGAACGAGCCGTTTGTGAAGGTGGATCTGCACGGGCTGCGGCAGGAGGAAGCCATACGGGTGATCGACAGAGCCCTCGCCTCGGCCGGGCCGATGACCTATCAGCTGCAGCTGATCCACGGATATCACCGGGGCACAAGCCTGCGGAGCATGATACAGGATGAATACCGGTGGCATGAGAAGGTGCTGCGCATCATGCCCGGCGACAATCCCGGGATCACGGTTCTGGTGCTGAAGGAGCTGTATTAGCCATGAGACAGGAAACCATCGACAGGATTCGCAGGCTCACGGAGGATCGGGATTGGGATCAGTTTCACACGCCCGCGAACCTGGCCAAGAGCATTTCCATTGAGGCCAACGAGCTGCTGGAATGCTACCAGTGGTCGGACGATGCCGATCTGGAGCACGTCAGGGAAGAGCTGGCGGATGTGATCGTCTACTGCCAGAACCTGCTGGACAAGCTGAGCCTGGATGTGGATGAGATCGTGAACAGCAAGATGACGAAAAACGAGGCGAAGTATCCCGTGGAAAAGGCCAGGGGCAGCGCCGCCAAGTATGACCGGCTGTGAGGGCTTGCCCATGAAGCGCTGCGGAATCATATTGACCTTGACTAAAATGGAGGCGTAAAGGAATCAGGATGTTTGAAGCGTCGAAGTTATCGGGTAACAGTCGCCAGGCTGTATCGTACATGATCGAAGAAATCACGCGCATCTGCCGCGATATGGGAAAGCGCGCCCCGGGGAGCGAGGCCGAGCGCAGAGCCGGAGAATACATGGCCAGGGTTCTGGAAAGGGACTGCGGCTGCAGGGATGTGCAGGTGGAATCGTTCAGAGAGCATCCGGCGGCGTTCTATGGGTACTTTTGGTTTTCGGCGTTGTTCGACTGCCTGTGCGCGGTGCTGTATTTCGTTCAGCCGTGGCTGGGCATCGCCTCCGGCGTGGTCGCCCTGCTGCTGTTTCTGTTTCAATTTGTGCTTTATAAGCAGGTGATCGACCCGCTGTTCCCGGAGCGTGAAAGCCTCAACGTGACGGCGGTTCGCCCCTGCTCGGGCGAAGTCAGGCAGCGGATCTTCCTGAACGGGCACATCGACGCCGCCTGGGAATTCCCGCTCAACTATTACTTCGGCGGCATCGTGTTTGAGATCCCGGGCGTGATGGCTGTGCTCGGCGTGGTGTATTACATCGCGCTGGGGATCTGCGCGATCTGCGGCGCGGGCGCGTGGACGCAGCCCGCGGGGCGCGTCGGGCTTCTGTTCATCCCCTTCTTCCTGCTGGTGGGATGCACATACAATCCCTTTCGCGTGGTGGACGGGGCGAACGACAACCTGTCCGGCTGTTATATGGGCATCGCCGTACTGCGGGAGATGGAGCGCCTCGGCGTGGAACCCGAGCACACAGAGGTCGGCGTAATCCTCACCGGCTCAGAGGAGGCCGGGCTTCGCGGCGCGAAGGCCTGGTGCGCGGCGCACCGGAACGATTACCGGGATGTGCCGACAACCATCATCAGCTACGATACCATCCACGACCCGGCGCAGCTGATGGTCAACATGAAGGATCTCAACGACACCGTTTCAGCGGATGCGGAGCTGGCGGAGGCGTTTCTTCTCGCGGCAAGGGAGGCGGGCGTACCCTGCAGGAAGGGGAAGGTGCCCCTGATGGGCGGCGGGACGGACAGCGCGGCGTTCACCCAGGGCGGCTTCCGCTCTGTGGGCATCACCGGCCTCAATCACAAGCTGGAGGACTACTATCACACCCGCAGGGATTCCTTTGACAATATGAATGAGACAGGACTGGAAAACTGCTATCGGGCGACGATCCGGCTCGTCGAAAACATGGACCGATGAACTCCCTTTAGGAAATTGTTGGAGAACAGGACGTATGAGCATGAAGGTTCAGACCAAATACGGCCCCGTGGAGGGATTCCGAAAGAACGGCGCAATCGTCTGGCTGGGCATACCCTTTGCCAGGCCTCCCGTGGGCGAGCTTTCCTTTCGGCATCCTGTGCCGCCGGAGCCGTGGGAAGATGTTCTGAG
The DNA here is from genome assembly GCA_017512905.1 of Clostridia bacterium. Taxonomy (GTDB): domain Bacteria; phylum Bacillota; class Clostridia; order Christensenellales; family Aristaeellaceae; genus UBA2862. Next base: position 9,506 of record JAFWEL010000121.1, on the reverse strand, counting down.
CGCAATTAAAGGCTCCGCCAACCCGATCCAGGGTCCGGGCGGTTTTCACATTGGCAACATCAGCCAGGACTGCCTGTATTTGAACGTGTTCGCGCCGGAGAAAGCCGCCGCGCCAATGCCCGTCATGGTGTGGATCTATGGCGGCTCCTACAGTCAGGGCGGCGCTGGCGCCAAAGAGAAGGACACCGACAGGCTGCGGTATGACCTTTCCCGGTTTGCGAAGGAGACTGGCTGTGTGGTCGTGTCGTTCAACTACCGGCTGAATCTCTACGGCTTCTTGAACCTTCATTTCCTGGACAGCGACTTTGATCCAAACAATGGCCTGTACGATCAGATCCTGGCGTTACGGTTCGTGAGGGAGAATATCGCGGCGTTCGGCGGCGATCCGGAGAACGTCACGCTGTTTGGCCAGTCGGCGGGCGGCGCGTGTATCCTCGCGCTGATGACCATGAGGGAAGCCGAGGGGCTGTTCCACAGGAGCATCGTCCAGTCCGCCTGCATCGAGCACTTCTTCACAGCAGCTGAGAGCGAGGCGCATACGCGGGCCTATCTGCGATGCGCCGGCGTCCGCGCGCCGAAGGAACTCTTGTCTCTGGATGCTGAGAAGGTGTGCCAGGCCAACAGGCGGTATGAAGCCTGGCTTCTGCGGCGCGGAGATATTCGCTGCGCGTTTTCCCCGGTCATCGACGGCGAGACGCTGCGCGACGCGCCGAAGGAGGCGGTCAAACGATCCGGAGTGCCGATGCTGATCGGGAACACTTCCCAGGAGGGGAACCTGTTCCTCGCGTCCATACCCGAATTTGTTCTCCCCTTTGTGACGTGGTACATCCATTTGAAGGTGAAAAAAGGCGAAGGCAGCTATAAGCAGCGCGCCTGCGACGCGCTCACGGAGCACATCTATGTCCGGCCACAGATGGAGGTCTTGAACGCCTACGCGTCAGACGCATGGCGCTATGAGTATGGGTATGCATTCCCAGGCAGCAAAATGGGCTGCTTCCATGCCAGCGAGCTTCCCGTCCTCTTCGGAGTGAAAATGCTGGGCTATGACGGCGAAAAGGACAGCGTGGGCACGACCCTGCGCTCAGTCTGGAGCCGCTTCGCAAGGGAAGGGACCCCGGGATGGGAGAAGGGTACGACGCGGAAGATCCCGTGAAGGATGCTGCCCTGAACGGAAAGCTCAAAGAACAACAATGAGGTGAGGATACATATATGAAGACCATCATTTTGAACGGCAGCCCCAGGAAGAACTGGAACACGGCCCTGATGCTGAAGGAAGCGCAGAAGGGTGCGGAATCTGTCGGGGCGGAGACGGAGTACATCGATCTGTTCGACCTGACCTACACCGGGTGCCGGAGCTGCATGGCGTGCAAGCGGAAGGGCGCGGCGCGGTGTAAGTGCTTCTGGAAGGATGACCTTTCCCCGTTGATCGACCGCATCTTTGCCGCCGACGCGCTGATCATCGGCTCGCCCATCTACCTGGGGGACATCACCAGCCAGGTGCATGGGCTGATCGAGCGGCTGCACTTCTGCGCCCTGTCCTACGACGATTATTCCAACTACTTCACCGGGAAGGTGGACGTGGGCGTCATACTGACCATGAACGCGCCGAAGGCCTATTACAACCTGGCGTACCGGAAAAAGGCGAAGGAGGTCGCGCAGACTTTCAAGGCGCTGAACGGCGAGGTGGAGGTCTACGCCTGCTGCGATACCCTGCAGGTCGCGGATTACAGCCGGTACGACATGGCCGGCTTCAACGAGGCCCACAAGAAGGAGATGCGCGAGAAGCAGTTCCCGCAGGATCTGGAGAAGGCCTTTGAGATGGGCGCGAGGCTGAGCGGAGGGAAGTAAATGTTCAAGGCGGAAATGATCGCCCCGTGCGGGCTGGATTGTAACATATGCGTTCACCGCGCGCCTTTCGGTGAATCGCCTGTCGTTTGAAACTACTTCTATTATGGAGAGATCACGCAATCGGCAGAGAAAAAGACGGAAAAGGGTGAATGACATGCGTCACGAATGCAAAATCACAGTCATCGACAAGAAATGCTTTGCAGACTATCAGGAAAAATACCTGGCAGATCCCAAATCCGGCCCCTGCCCGTTTTTCAATGTGGGTGACGAATTCGTATTGAAGCGCACGCCGCAGCAGGATGACTTCTATCATCTGATGAACGGCAAATTCTGCGGCGAGGCGTGGGACGCCGTCAGTCGCTATGTCTACACGGCGCTGCAGGGCGGTTCTATCATGAAGGGCTGGACCAACGACGACCGCATGATGATCGCATGCTGCAATGATGGCACGCGACCGGTCATCTTCAAGATCGAGCGCATCGACATTCCGGAGAACGACGAAGAAGCCGCGTGGCTGGCGAAGCAGGACTTCTCCACTTCTGCGGACGATGCCTATACGGGCTGAGCAGATGGCCCGGAAGGGACAGGAGAGACTTTTATGTTGATTCAACAGATCAGAAACGCGACGGTGAAGATCGCCTGCGCGGGCAATGCCTTTTTGGTGGACCCCTGGTTTCAGGACAGGGGCACGGGGTTTTCAGCGGACACGGTCAGGCCGGAGATGCAGGGCGTAAAGAGCCCGCTGGACGAGCTGCCGGACCGCCCGGAGCGCATCCTCGCGGGCGTGGACTTCTGCCTCGTCACTCACGTCCACCCGGATCATGTGACCAAGGACTATATCCCGGACGACATGCCGATGATCGCGCAAAATGCGGTGGATGCGGAAAAACTCAGCCGGATGGGCTTTCAGCAAGTCCGCTGGTTTGCGAACGAACCCATGGCCCTCGGCGGCATGCGCATCACGCGCGTGGAAGGCGTACACGGCGACACGCCGGAGGTCGTTCGGCGGATGGGCATGGTCAGCGGGTATGTGATCGAGGCGGAGGGCAAGACGCTCTATATCGCCGGGGACACGGTCTGGTACGAGGGCGTCCGCGACAGCATCCGGAAATACCGTCCCGATGCGATCATCGTCAACTGCGCGGCGGCGACGGTGCCCCTTGGCCGGCTGATCATGAACCTAGAGGATCTGCAAAGGGTTTATGAGGAATCCCCGGACGCCTTGATCATCGCCAGCCATCTGGACAGCGTCAACCACGCCACGGTGACGCGGGCCGATGTAAGAAGATGGATCGACGAAAACGGCGCGACCCGTGTTCTGGTGCCGGAGAATGGACAGGCCATCGCCGTGGATTGAACGTGCTATCCAGAAAGGAAACATGAAATGAAGTACGAAGACATCATCCGGAATCCGGAAATCCTGGAATACTATCGAAGGGGCAACGAAAACCTGGGCGCGCTGGGCTATACGGATCATTCCGTTGCCCATACGCATCTTGTGGCCGGGAAATCCGCAGAAATCATGCTTGCCTTCGGATACGCTTCGGATGAAGCCGAGCTCGCCAGAATTGCGGGGTTTTTGCACGACATAGGAAACGCCATCAACAGGAACCATCACGCCGAGTATGGCGCCCTGTTGGCCAACGAGATTCTGAAGGATACGGACATGTCCATCCAGGACCGCGTCCGGGTTGTTTCGGCCATCGCCAACCACGACGAATCCAATGGCGTTGTGGCGGATCCCATCGCGGCGGCGCTGATCATTGCGGACAAGACCGACGTGCGCAGAAGCCGCGTTCGAGCCAAAGACCCCATACTGTTTGACATTCATGACCGGGTCAACTATGCGGTGACAGAGACGAGGCTGATCTGCGATCCTGATCAGAAAAAGATCACGCTGTATCTGACCATTGATGAAAACATCTGCACCATGTATGAGTATTTTGATATCTTTCTCGGCCGCATGACGATGTGTTCACATGCAGCGAGGATCTTCGGCGCGAAGTTTTCCCTGAACGTGAACGGGCAGAAGGTTTTGTAAGCAGGATTTCCCCCCATTCGGCGGAGGATGCTTATACAGGCTGAGGAGGAACGGACATGGCGGGAACGATATCTTTGAAGACCCCGCGTCTCTCGCTGCGCAGGCATGTGGCGGAGGACGCCGGGCTTCTGTACCAGAACTTCGGAACGGATGCGGCGATGTTCCGCTATTCCGGCTGGAATCCCTATGCCACGCCGGAGCAGACCTGGGAGACGGTGCAGCGGTTCATCGACAGCTATGCCGATCCGCGCTTCTACGGCTGGGCCATTGAGCGCGAGGGACGCATGATCGGGACCATCGGGGGCTATGACTACGATCCGAAGAAGAATCAGATCGAGGTCGGCTTCAGCATCGAACGGGCCAGCTGGGGCAAGGGCTATGCCGCCGAGGCGCTGCGGGCCGTGCTGGAATACCTGACGGTTCAGGAAGGCATCGCCTGCGTGACCGCCTGGTGCGCGTCGGACAACATCGCCTCCAAACGGATCCTGGAGAAGGCCGGGATGCGGCTTGCAGGGATCGATGCGGGCGGGCTTGAAGTGGAAGGTCAGCGGTACGACAGGCTGGATTATGCCTATGACAGAATCCAATAACAGATCGAAACGAGAGAAAACAAAATGAAACTGACGATGCTGGGCACCGGCAACGCGCTGGTGACGGAATGCTACAACACATGCTTTCTGCTGGAAGACAGCGGCCAACTGTTCATGGTGGACGGCGGCGGCGGGAATGCCGTGCTGCACCAGATCCGGCACGCGGGCTATGACTGGATGGACATCCGCCATATCTTTGTGACCCACAAGCACATCGACCACCTGCTGGGCATCCTCTGGATGGTTCGCATGATCTGCCAGTTCATGGATCACGGGGAGTACAGGGCCGATGCCTGGATCTATTCCCATGGTGAGGTGCTGGCGCTGATCCGGGACATGGCGGGCAAGCTGCTGCGGGAGAAGGAGGCCGCCTTCATCGATGACCGGCTGCACCTGGTCGAGGTGACGGACGGGGAAACGCGGGAGATCATCGGGCACGAGACTACCTTCTTTGACATCCGGTCCACCAAGGCGAAGCAGTTCGGCTTCCGCATGGACATCGGGGATGGAGAGGCGCTGACCTGCTGCGGCGACGAGCCTCTGGCGCCCGCCGTCGAGCGATATGCCCAGGGAAGCCAATGGCTGCTGCACGAGGCGTTCTGCCTGTATTCCCAGGCGGACATCTTCGATCCCTACGAGAAACACCACTCGACGGTGAAGGATGCCTGCGAGCTGGCGGAACGGCTGGGCGTGAAGAACCTGCTGTTGTACCACACTGAGGATCAGAATCTTTCAAACCGGAAAGAGCTGTATTCGCAGGAGGGAATGCGGTACTTCCACGGTTCGCTGTGGATTCCGGACGACCTGGAAAGAATAGATATCTGACGGACTACAGGCTGAAACAATCGTGTCAAAGGAGAGTCAATGATAACATGGAGACAAAGTATTACATCGTCGCCCGCATCGACGGGGACTATGCCTGGCTGAAGAGGACGGACGGGGAGGAGGAGCCGCTGTTCATCGCCCGGGCGTTGCTCCCGGAAGAAATCGACGAAGGAACGAAACTGAAGTATGAGATGCTTCAGTACGAGATCCTATGAAGATCTACGTTGACGCGGATGCTTGCCCGGTGACGCGGATCGCCGAACGGGTGGCGAAGGAGCATGGCATTCCCGTGGTGCTGCTGTGCGACACGAACCATGTCCTGAACTCGGATTACAGCGAGATCCGGGTGATTGGTGCCGGGGCCGACGCGGTGGATATCGCGCTGATCAACCTCTGTCAGCGCGGGGATATTGTCGTCACTCAGGACTATGGGGTGGCTGCTCTTGCCCTCGGAAAAGGTGCGAAGGCCATCCATCAGAGCGGACGATGGTACACGGACGAGAACATCGATAGCCTGCTGATGGAACGCCACATGGCGAAGGTGGCCCGTCGCAAGAGCAAGAACCACCTGAAAGGCCCGGCGAAGCGGACGGACGAGGACGACCGGCGGTTTGAGGAGAGTTTCCGAAGGCTGCTCGATTGCAGTCCGGGACAGGAGGGAACAAGATGAAGCTTTGGTGCTTCGGGGATTCCAACACCTATGGCTACGACCCGTGCGGCTTCTTCGGCGGACGGTATGCCGCGCCATGGCCGGAGCTGCTGGCGGAGAAGACCGGCTTTCAGGTCATCAACGACGGGAAGAACGGGCGGATGATTCCGGAACGGGAACATGAAATCCTTCAGTTCCGCAGGGACGCGGAGCGGTACAACGCGGACGCGCTCATCGTGATGCTCGGCACCAACGACCTGCTGGAAGGCGCGACGGCCGGGGCGGCAGCGGCGCGGATGGAGGCATTCCTGAATCAGTGCAATATGCCACTGATTCTGCTGATCAGTCCGCCGCCCATGAAGCGCGGCGCGTGGGTGCCCGACGACGGGCTTGTGGAGGAATCAAAGAATCTGGCGCGGCAGTTTGAAGGGCTGGCGAAACGGCTTGGTCTGCCGTATGCCGATGCGGGCGAATGGGACATCGCGCTTGCCTACGACGGGGTGCACTTCACGGAAGAGGGACACGCGAGCTTTGCGGAAGGATTGGTGTCCTGCCTGGGGGTAATTCTATGATTGATTATGACGCTCTGCGCGAGGCGTTGAGGGACGAATGCTATGCCGCCTGCTTTGGCGGGGGCATCGGCCCGGCCATCATGGACGCGCTCAGCGTGGAGGACATGAGCCCGGAGGATCTCGTCCGGGCGGCGCGGTTGTGGGGGATTGACATCCGCCGATTTGAAAGCTGAAACGGAGGGAAGCACATGAGCCGGATCAAGGATCTGCAGAAGCAGGTGCACAGGGTCCTGGAGAAGATGGAGGATGGGGACAAACGTTTGAAGGCCATTTCCCATCTGCACGGCGTCGCGCTGGCGGCGGCAGTGCTCGCGAAGAAACGCGGCGAAAATGCGGAGCTCGCGACGATGGCGGGTCTGCTCCATGACCTATACGCCTACAAGAGCGGCAGCTACGACGACCACGCCAAACTCGGCGCGGATTACGCGCGGAAGCTGCTGGAAAAGCTGGCGATCACGACGCCGGAGGAGACGGACGTCGTCTGCGCCGCCATATGGCATCACGACAGCAAGGCCGAGGTGGACGCCCCCATGGACGAGATCCTCAAGGACGCCGACGTGATCGACCACAGCCTCTCCGACCCGACGAAGGAGGTCAAGGCGCACGAGGTCGCGCGATATGCGAAGCTGTGTGAGGAGCTGGGACTGGCGGACTGACCGACGGACCAGGATCTGTGGGTGAGCATGAAAGGCGGGTTCGATAATTTCGACAATAATGAAGAAACTGTTGGACTTTGGGAATGAGTACTAGGTAGCCGCATGTGAAACTCAAGCAAAAGCTGTTTGAAACAGAAGCTGCTAAAACGGATCATGTGCCAAAGATCGGAGTGGAAACGCGCCAAACATCGGAGAGAAATACTGCCGATCATCGGATTTCGTTTGATTTCTGCATGGGTCTATGCTAGGCGAATGACAAAAAGGGAAGGGGCGAAAGCCCCTTCCAATCTGAACACGATTCGAGTAGTTATTCTTTAGCCGCCTTGATGCTGAACCCGACGAAGCTGCCAACGATCGCGGAGATCGCAAGGAAGATGGTGTATGGCTCGGCGATGGCCTGCGTGAGGGCCACGCCCTTTACCAGATACTGGACCAGCGCTACCACAACAAAGGTGAGAATGCCATTCAGCAGGGACTTGATGATGTTCTTCTTCATGATCGTTACCTCCTATTCGATACTTCCGTGGAAGTCGGTTCGTTGTTTCGTTCTTACAGGCATATGATAACACACGGATTGTCACAGAACCATCACACATGTACACGGTTTTACTGAACTTGCAATGGAACACATGAAGATTGAAAAGAATTGCTCAAAGTTGTACCAATACCGCGATCCGGAGGAAATGCCTGTCAAGGGAGTAGAGGAAACAAACAATATGGCTGACACGGACTAAGGAACGTCTTCCCCACGGTGGAAGGCGACCATATGTGGCCCCAGGGCGGCCTCATGCGCAGGCACGACATTCGGGGCTTCTATCTGAAGCTGCTCAGGATGATCGAACGATTGTAAGAATCATCGGCAGAGTGTTGAGAAAACAGGACTTCAGGCGGAGCCATGAAAAATGACGTTGCTTTCACGGCCTGTTCATGGTAATATCAAAGTGGCAGCCGGCGTTGACCGGCAGAGATCAGAGGTTGGCTTTATGAGCGATATACGAAAAGACCCGTTTTCGGAGTATATTCAGCACGTCGAGCCCGGCATGAGGGAGCTGGGCTATGCCTGGTATACGGCGATCGGTCTGCAGGCCGTGGATGGGCTTAAGACCTCGAAGTACCTCCGCCAGACGGCGCAGGATAATATCGAAGGAAAAATCACGCTGCCCGAGGCCGCTCGTCTGATCGAAAGCTACTATCGTGAATCCGAAAAGCAGGGGGAGGACCGTACCCAGGAGGCCGACCAGGTGTCAGCCCGCATTGCGATGCTGCTGGCTGAAAATGCGTTCAGCTTTTCGGTAGTGCAGTATCTGGGGATCCATCGCCGGCTTTTCGCGGGCATCTATCCCCACGCCGGGGAAGTCAGGGACTATAACATTTCCAAGCGGGAATGGGTGCTGAACGGGGAATCCGTGCAGTACGGCAGCGCGCCGGAAATCATGGCAACGCTGGAATATGACCTGCAAATGGAGCGCGAGCATCGGTATCCGCTGGGCGACATGGATGCCGTCATCGCTCACCTGGCTCATTTTGTTGCCCGGTTGTGGCAGATTCACGCCTTTGGCGAAGGCAATACCCGCACCACAGCGGTCTTCTTCATCAAGTACCTGAGAACGCTGGGCTTTGATGTGACCAACGATATCTTCGCCGAAAACGCGTGGTATTTCAGGAACGCGCTGGTCCGGGCCAACTATAACAACTACATCAGCGGTATCCGGGAGACCACGGAATACCTTGAACGCTTTCTGAGGAATCTGCTTCTGGGCGAGCGGAATGAGCTGCGCAACCGGGATATGCACATCAGCGGCGTACTGGAGAAACAGGACATTGAGCCCGAAAAACAGGACATTCAAACTCAAAAACAGGATTTTGGAATGCCTGATGGCGTAAAGCCGAAGACGAAAGCGCACATTGCGAAACTGTTTGCGGCGTTTGGACATGGTGCGATATTTGGCCGGACAGACGTTATGCGGACCCTGGGGCTGACCGCCTCTCCCGCGTCGGAGCTGCTGAGGAAGATGCTTCAACTGGGCCTGACGGAAGCAGTGACGGGCAAGGGAAAAGGGAAATACGTTTTCAGGAAACGGTAAGATGACAGGTGGAAAAGACAGAAGACTTTGCAGAATAGCCCCTGCATAATTATATATACAATTAAGCTGGCACCCTTGGGACAGAATCACAAAAAATAGAGGCTCTTTTCTGAACAAGAGCAGATGCAGAGGGATGGCCTTTGTCGTAAGAGAAAGCATCGATTAATTCGTTGCGAGTACTACGGGAGCCCTGTCCAATCAGAAACTCCATGAGTACATTGGCTGGCAGCTTCCCGTTTCG
>JAFWEL010000120.1 GCA_017512905.1 Clostridia bacterium | reverse complement strand
GGCCCAGGAGCCGCCGCTACAACACGAACGATTTCGATGTCTTCGCGGCAGCAGCCATTCCTGTTCCCTGTTGACTGTTCCCTGTTCCCTTTGCACTACACTTTGCGATTCCACCAACACCCCGATAAATCAGAATTTATCTGACCGAATAGATGCTCACAATGGGTAGTTATATGTATTTCATTGACAGGAGGTGTGTCGGATGAAGCGTCGGCGGTTTGCGCTGATACTGGCGCTGGCTATGCTGCTGTCCACATCCCTGTTTGCGATGGCCGACACGCCGGTGACAGAGGTGGAGCTGGAGGGCATCGGGCTGCTGCAGGACTGGGATGGCGAGGACCTGCTCCTGGACGGCGACGGCCTGGACCTGGAGGGCGGGCTGCTGATTCCCGACGAGGGACTGGACCGGGACCTGCTCCTGGACGGCCCGCTGGAGCTCCGGCTCACGGAGGATGACCTCATTCAGGGCACGGAAGCCCCCGGGCGGGAGAGCGACGGGCTCACGGCGTCTGCCGCGGACACCACGAAGCGACTGACGAGCGCCAAAGGGCTGGACGGCGACGCGCTCCTCGAGGCCTGGATGCGCCAGCGGCTGCCGGGCGGGGGCCTGCGCGCCAACGCCTCGGCGCGTTCCGGCCGGGCAAGCCTGGATGGCATCAACCAAAGGCTCTACGACGCCCTGGTGCCCATGATCCGGGAGGTTGCCGAGGGCAGGCGCACCGCCACCCGGATGAAGGTTGACGACGCCGCCGCCGGCCTGGCCGATAGCTGGTGGACCGCGGAGCAGCTGGGCCTGGCCAGCCTGGACGACAGCAGCCTGGGCAGCAAGCTGCTGAATGCGGAAGGCTTTGACCAGAAAAAGATCATGCAGGCCCTCCTGGCCGACTGTCCCTATGACCTGTACTGGTTCGACAAGGTGACTGGCGGCATGGGCTGGAGCTTTAGCAAGGTCATCAAGGACGGCCGCGCCCGCCTGACGGGCATGACTGCGAATATCGCCGTCGTCGCGGCCTATTCCCGGACCGGCGCGGCGGGCGCCTACGAGGTGAACGATCTGCCCGCCCGGGTCAACGACGCCGTGACGACAATCAACGCCATCGTCGCGGACAACAGGGGCAAGGGCGACCTGGACAAGCTGCGCGCCTATGCCAATGCCATCTGCGGCCTGACGGCCTACAACAACGACGCGGCGGGCAACCCGAACACCCCCTATGGCGATCCCTGGCAGTTGGTGTACGTCTTCGACGGCGACGACGGCACGAGGGTGGTGTGCGAGGGCTATTCCAAGGCCTTCAAGTACCTGTGTGACCTGTCCGACTTCAGCGGTGAAGTCTACTGCGAGCTGATGGGCGGCGAAATTCCCGCCGGCACCCACATGTGGAACGCGGTGCGCATGCCCGACGGGCGCTGCTATCCGGTGGACCTGACCAACAGCGACGGCGGCGACGCCTGCAATGAGCGGGTATTCCTGAAGGGCAGCAGCGACCGGTCGGACAGCGGCTTCACCTGCGGCTCACTCAAATACACCTATAACGCCAACACGTTGGCCACCTTCTCCGCCGCATGGCGAAGCCTGTCCGCTGAGGATTATGGCAAGGGCTACGCCGTGACCGTATCGGCGGAGCACGGCACCCTGGCCGCCGATCCCCAGGTGGCGGATGCCGGCCAGGCTGTCACGCTGACGCTGAAGCCCGACCCGGGCTACGCGGCGGATGGGGTCGGGGTGAGCTTCGGGGGCGGCAGACTGGATGTGCAGCCGCTGGGCGGTGGCCAGTGGCGCTTTGCGATGCCCTGGGGGAACGTGACCGCCACCGCGCGCCCGACCTGCACCTATGCTGTCCAGGGTTACGAGGGGGAATATGACGGCCAGCCCCACGGCATCACCGTCACAACGGCCTCCGGCAGCGTGTCCTACGGTACGGCCAGCGGCACGTATGACCTCGGCCAGAGTCCGACGTGGAAAGACGCGGGCACCTACACGGTCTATTATCGCGTCGAATCGGAAGGCGTACTGACGGGAGCGGCGACGGTGAACATCGCCCCGAGGGCGGCGACGCTGGCCTGGACGAACACGGACCTGACCTACAACGGCGAGGCCCAAGCCCCCGCGGCGACGGTGGATAACCTGGTTCCCGGGGACAGCTGTTCGGTCACGGTGACTGGCGGCCGGCGGGACGCAGGCAGCTATACCGCCACGGCGACGGGCCTGTCCAACGGCAACTATGTGCTGGCGGGGACCGCCACCCGAGCGTTCACCATTGCTCCAAAGGCGGTGGCGCTGAGCTGGTCGGAGGACAGCTTCACCTATGACGGCAGCGTCCACCTGCCCGCCGCCACTGTGACGGGTCTGGTTTCCGGGGACAGCTGCGCGGTCACTTTGACCGGCGGCCGGCGGGACGCAGGTAGCTACACCGCCACGGCGACGGGCCTGTCCAACGGCAACTATGCCTTGGCGGGGGATGTGACCCGGGCGTTTACCATCGCGCCGAAGCCGGTGGAGGTGAGCTGGTCGGATACCGACTTCACCTATGATGGCAACGCTCATATGCCAACCGCCACTGCGACGGGCCTGGTTTCCGGGGACAGCTGCGCAGTCACGGTGACCGGCGGTCGGCGGGACGCGGGCGGCTACACCGCCACGGCGACGGGCCTGTCCAACGGCAACTATGCCCTGGAGGGGAACGTCACCCGGGCGTTCACTATCGTCCCGAGGGCGGTGAAGCTGATCTGGTCGGACACCCGCTTCACCTATGATGGCAACGCTCATATGCCAACCGCCGCGGCGACGGGCCTGGTTTCCGGGGACAGCTGCGCAGTCGCGGTGACCGGCGCGCAGAGGGACGCGGGATCCTATACTGCCACGGCGACGGGCCTGTCCAACGGCAACTATGCGCTGCCTCAGAATGTGAGCCAGGCGTTCGTCATCAAACCCAGAACAGTGGGCCTGAAGTGGTCCCGGACAAGTCTGGTCTACAACGGCAAGGCCCAGAAGCCCACCGCGACGGCCACCGGCCTGGTCGATGGCGACCGGTGCGTGGTGACGGTGAAGGGGTCCCGAAAGAACGCGGGCAGCTACACGGCAAAGGCCACCGGGCTCTCCAACGGCAATTACGCGCTGCCGAAGGCGCGGACAAAGACCTGCACGATCCGGAAGAAGACGATCCGCCTGAAGTGGACCGGTACCCGGCTGAAATACAACGGGAATTACCAGAAGCCCACAGCCGCCGCCGTCGGGTTGATCGAGGGGGATAAATGCATCGTGCGGGTCAGCGGCGCCAAAAAGAAAAGGGGCGCGTACATCGCCACGGCCTACAAGCTGTCCAATCCGAATTACCAATTGCCTGCGAAGGTGACGGCAAGGTTCAGGATCTCCTGACATAGCCACATCCGGCCGGCTGGACAACCGCGTTTGCGCTGACCTGCCGCCCGATGATCGAAGGAATGCCCACCTGCGTGAGCATGAAGCTTCCTGCATTATCGGCGTCAGCAATGTGGACGCCCAGGTCATGCGGGAGCGGGACTACACGCGCAAGGCTCTCCGCCGCACGGCAGGACAAGGCACCCGAACCGCGACCGGAGCGGTACAAAACACAGCGGCGCCCGCGCAGCCACCGCATTCCCGGACGATGGGAATGCCATGGCGGCGCGGGCGCCGGTGTTTGTAGGCTGTCGGGCTTCATCTACCGCACCTCGAGGCCATCGAAGCCCAGGAACGGCGCGCACAGCGCCAGGGCCAGCAGGGTGTCGTCGGTTTGCCTGTAGACGTCGGCCACGTATCGCCGGGGAACCCACTCGCCGAACCGTTCACGGGACAGTATGCGTTCAAAGCCGTATTCCACCCGGGCGACCAGATCATCGTCCAGGCCCGTCAGGCAGATGCTGCGGTGCGGCCGCTCGTGGATGACCCTGCCGGTGAGGGCCGCGCCGGGCATGGCCACGGCGTAGTGGTCCGCCCCCAGCAGATACAGCCGGCCGGCCTCTTCGCCATCCGCGCTTTCAAAGGGGAAGGACGCGCCGGGGGCGGGCATCGCCACGTTGGAGAGGAAGCCGCCCCATTCCGGGGGCCGGCCCAAGGTATAGGACGTCCCTGAGGCGACGTGGATGTGGACCGGTTCATCCGGCAGCGCGTCGTGGGTCATGCGGAATATGTTCCTCTCGCCGTGAAAGAAGGCGTATTCCGATATGCCGGTGGCCGAAAAATAATAGCCGTTGAGGGTCATACATCCATCACTCCCCTGAACTCAAGTCACCTGCATTATATCACAGCCGGAGCCGTTTCGCCACAAATGTTGAGTTCTTAACATAAAATTTAACCCGAAACGGCGGGATAACCGGCGATTTTGTTTGTTTGGCGGATTAAATAAAGCGTGAACGGGTGGACATTTCAGAAAAGATAGAGTATAATTAACCTGATAATTTCGTTTTTTTACAAACAATGGCAATAAATCTACAGAAGAGGTCGGTTATCATGCTGCGCGACAAGGTGAAGGGCGTCTCCATCCGGAGTATCCAGATGCTGATGGCACTTCTGATGCTGGTCATATCGGTGCTGCTGCTATTCACTACCTTCAGGACCAAGGTGGGCTATTCCCGGATGCGGGAATACACCGGCAATTACATCCAGTGGGAGCGGGACGCTGACAAGCTGCAAATGGCCTCGGACTACCTGACCGAGCAGGTTCGCTGCTTCGTGGAGACGGGCAAGCGGGAATACCTGGACAACTACTTTGAAGAGGCGGAGGTCACCCGGCGGCGGGACAAGGCCCTGGACAGCATCCGGGCCATTACCGACGACCACGATGCGTACACCGCCCTGGAGGCGGCGATGGAGGAATCCGTGGCGCTGATGGACCGGGAGTATTACGCGATGCGTCTGGCTGTGGCGGCCAACGGCTACGATGTGAAGGAATTTCCGCAGGCTATCCGGGCGGTGGAGCTGTCGGAGGAGGACGCGCTGCTGCCCCGGGCCAAGCAGGAGGTCCGCGCCCGGAAGATGGTGTTTGATGACGTTTATCACATAAAGAAGGAGTCCATCTCCGCCCATGTGCAGGAATGCCTGGATACCCTGACCAATGAGGTGGAGAACCACCAGAAGGCGTCCATCGAAGCCCTGGACGACATGCTGTTCAAGGAGCGCACGCTGATACTCATCGCAATCCTCGCCACGCTGTTCACCATGCTGCTGACCACGCTGCTGGTGGTCAGCCCGCTGCTGCGGGCCGTAGTGTACATCCGCGCGGACCAGCCGATCCCCATCAAGGGCTCCAACGAATTCCAGTTCCTGGCCAAGACCTACAACCTGATGTACGAGGCAAACAAGGAAAAGACCGAGCGCCTGACCTATGACGCGACCCACGACCAGCTGACGGGCATCCACAACCGCAGCGGCTATGTGTTCTTTCTGAAGAACACCGACTGGCGGAGCTCGGCGCTGCTGCTGTTTGACGTCGACAAGTTCAAGCAGATCAACGACGGCAACGGCCACGAGCTGGGGGACAAGGCGCTGGTGAAGGTGGCGCAGGTCATACGAAACAGCTTCCGCAACCAGGACCACGTTTGCCGCATCGGCGGCGACGAGTTCGCGGTCATCATGGTGCATACCGACAGCGCTCACACGGAGCTGGTGAAGCAGAAGGCGTCCCGCATCAACGATATCCTCGCCGACTGCGAGGACGGGCTGCCGCCGATCAGCCTCAGCTGCGGCGTGGCCTATGGCGACGCGAGCCAGGATACCGAGGCGATCTTCAAGCGCGCCGACGCCGCCATGTACGCGGTCAAGGCTGCCGGGGGACATGGCTGTCAGGTTGCGCAATAGTATATTATCAGTGTTTAGTTGTTGCAAGAGCGGTCGTTTTGTGATAGAATTAACCCAAAGCGAGCGCTCTTGATTTTCGTACCTGCGCACGCTGCGGCCGGCGTCCTGTGCGGACCGTTGAAAGCGCATAACAGGGGGTGAATCGCATGATGCGAGGGTTGACGCTCGCCATGGTCTATCTGGGCAGCCTGCTCATGGTCTACAATATCTGCGGCTTTGTGCGGTTTGCCCGCTATGTGAAAAAGCTGGATTCCTGGCATGCCAACAATCGAATACTGTACCTGCCCATCGTGCTGCTTGTCTGCTTCCTGATGGGCTATCTGGCGGTGGGCATATTCGGCAAGCCGGATATCATCGTGGCCGGCATACTCTTCGGCGGCAGCGTGTTCGTCTTTGTCATGTACAAGCTGCTCAGGGGCATTACCCAGCGCATCGTCGAAAATGAGCACCTGGAGGCCCAGCTGCTGGCGGCGGAGGAGAGCAACCGCGCCAAGAGCAATTTCCTGGCTACCATGAGCCACGAGATGCGCACCCCGCTGAACGCGGTCATCGGCCTGAACAGCCTCGTGTTGCAGGATGAAACCCTGCGGCCCCAGACCCGGGAGCGGCTGGAGCAGATCGATATCAGTGCCCATCACCTGCTGGACATGATCAACGATGTGCTGGACATGAACCACATCGAATCGGGGGAAATGTCGGTGATTGCGGAGCCCTTCTCGCCTGCCGACCTGCTGAACCTGGTGAACGTGCTGGCCCGCATGCTCTGCGAGGAAAAGGGGCTCAACTACCGGCATGAGGTGGTCGGTGAGCTGAGAGATACCTGTATCGGCGATTCGTTGCGCCTGCGGCAGGTGCTGCTGAGCATACTGTCAAACGCGGTGAAGTTCACGCCCCAAGGCGGTTCGGTGACCTTTGTGGCCGAGCAGCTGCCCAGGGAGGGGGAATACTGTGGGATGCGCTTCACCATCAGCGATACGGGCATTGGCATCGACGAGGAATTCATGCCCCGGCTTTACGATTCCTTCTCTCAGGAGGACGCCACCGCCACCAACCGCTACGGCGGCAGCGGCCTGGGGCTGGCGATCACCAAAAAACTGGTGGAAATGATGGACGGCGATATTGCCGTCCACAGCCGCAAGGGCGAGGGCAGCACCTTCATCGTCACGGTCAGGCTGGGGTTCGTCGACGATTGCGACGCGGCGGCCCTGGATTCGGGAAAGGATGAGACGTCTTCGCTGGCGGGAAAGCACATGCTGATCGTCGAGGATGTAGACCTGAACGCCGACCTGCTGGCCGACCTGCTGGAGTTGGAGGACGTCACCAGCGAGCGGGCGGAGAACGGCCGCGTGGCCGTCGACACCTTCGCCCAGTCCCCGCCGGGACGCTTTGACGCGATCCTGATGGACCTGCGCATGCCGGTGATGGACGGGCTGGAGGCCACCCGGGCCATCCGGGCGCTGCCCCGCCCCGACGCCGGGACCGTGCCCATCATCGCGCTGACCGCCAACGCCTTCGACGAGGACGTGCGCCAGTCGATGGAGGCGGGCGTGAACGCCCATCTGCCCAAGCCGGTGGATACCGACCTTCTGTATGAAACGCTGAGGGAACTGGTGGCGTAGCGCCGCCGCATTTATGGCAAAGGATGGTTATTGGAGGAACGGTTTATGATCAAATCCAAACAATTAAAAAAGCCCCAACTGGTTTTGATTGTAGACGACCAGGAGATCAACCGCGATGTGCTGGGGATGATCCTGGAGGACTATTATGACATCATATACGCTTCCAACGGCAGGGAAGCGCTTCAAATGATCGAGGAATACCGGGACAAGCTGTCCGTGGTATTGTTGGATCTGATCATGCCCGAAATGGACGGCTTCAAGGTGCTCGACTGTGTGCGCAACGACGAGCTCCTGAAGAGCATCCCGATCATCGTGCTGACCGCCGAGCGCAACGCCGAGCTGCGGGCGCTGGAGATGGGCGCGGCGGACTTTATCACCAAGCCCTTCGACATGCACGAGATCATACTGGCCCGCGTGGAGCGCATCATCGAGCTCAGTGAAGGCCGCCAGCTGATCCAGGCGGCGGAGCACGACCCGCTGACCGGGCTCTATACCCGCAACTTCTTCTTCGAATACGCCAACCGGATCTACCGGTACCAGCAGGGCTGGCACATGGACGCGGTCGTGCTGAACATCGACCACTTCCATTCTGTCAACGCGCTGAACGGGCGCGAATTTGGCGACCGTGTGCTGGGGATCATCGGCGACGGCATCCGCGCCTTCCTGGCCGACAGCAACGGCATCGCCAGCCGCTTTGAGGGGGATCGCTTCGCCATCCTCTGCGAGCCCCAGACCGATTACCAGGCGCTGCTGGACAAGATCCAGACCCGGGTCAACGAGGCGTCCCACATCGCGGGCATCCGCCTGCGTATGGGCGTGGCCCCCTGGCGGGAAGGGGTGGACCCGGTGACGCTGTTCGACCGCGCGAGGGCCGCCTGCGGCATGGTCCGGGGCAATTACAAGTCCCACCTGATGATTTACGACGAGGAGATGTACCGGCGGGAGCTGCTGAACCAGCGCCTGGTGAACGACCTGGTCAGGGCCGTGGAGGAGCGGGAGCTGAAGGTCTTTTACCAGCCCAAGTACAACGTGCAGTGCGACCCGCCCAGGCTGTCCAGCGCCGAGGCGCTGATCCGCTGGAACCACCCGGAGCTGGGCCTGGTCTCCCCGGGCACGTTTATACCGCTGTTCGAGAGCAACGGCCAGATCAGTACCGTGGACCATTACGTGTGGAACGAGGCCGCCCGCCAGATCGCCGAATGGCGGGAGAAATTCGGCGTGACCCTGCCGGTATCGGTGAACCTGTCCCGGGTGGACGTGTTCGACCCGTCCCTGGAGGAGCGCCTGGAGTCGCTGGTGGAGCGCTACGGCCTGGATCACAAGGCTCTGAAGCTGGAGGTCACCGAGTCCGCCTATACCGAAAATGCCGAGCAGATGATCGAGCTGATCAACCGCCTGCGGGGTCGGGGCTTTGAAATCGAGATGGATGACTTCGGCTCCGGCTATTCATCATTGAACATGCTGTCCTCCATGCCCATCGACGTGCTGAAGATGGACATGAAGTTCGTGCGCAACATCGTCCAGAGCGAAAAGGATTTCCGGCTGGTCGGCGTGGTGCTGGACATCGCCCGGTACCTGAAGGTACCGGTGGTGGCGGAGGGCGTGGAAACAGAGGAGCAACTGAACATGCTCAAGGAGGCCGGATGCGACCTGATCCAGGGCTATTACTTCTCGCGCCCGGTGCCCCCGGAGGAATTTGAACCGCTGATCGTCAGGGAGAAACAGATCGAGAGGGAGAAACAGGCATGACAATCCAGGAGCTGTATACAAAAATCGGCGGCAATTACGACCAGGCCGTCCGTGTGATGAAGAAGGACAAGCTGATCGACAAGTACGTCCGCAAGCTGAAGAACAGCAATGTGGGCGATATGCTGGCCGAGGCCGGTGAGACGATGGACGCGGTGAAGCTGTTTGAAAGCGCCCACGCGATGAAGGGCGTCTGCTCCAACCTGGGCCTGGAGGGGCTGGCGAACGCCGCCGACGAGATCACCGAGGAATATCGCGCCGGGAATCCCCGCACCCTTTCCGACGACGCGGTGAAGGAAAAGCTGGCGGCCCTCCTCCGGCGCTACCGGCAGACCGTTCAGTGCATCACGGAGTACGAGGAAAGCAATTGACAATACCAAACGCTCGTGAAAGGGTAAGTGATTGGGTTGAATCCATCCAATAAAGCGCGGGGGAAGGGCCTCCTGCGCTATCTGTCCGGCCTGGGCGCATGGGCGCTGGCCTTTGGCTGCAGCGTGGGCTGGGGCGCCTTTGTCATGCCGGGAACCACCTTCCTGCCGGTGGCGGGGCCCCTGGGGACGGTGCTGGGCATCGTCATCGGCGGGCTGATCATGCTGGTCATCGGGGCTAATTACCACTACCTGATGAACCGGGAGCCCGACGCCGGCGGCACCTACGCCTACGCCAAGCACAATTTCGGCTATGACCACGGCTTCCTGAACGGCTGGTTCCTGCTGCTGACCTACGTGGCCATCATCTGGGCCAACGCCACCGCGCTGCCGCTGATCGCCCGCAACCTGTTCGGCGCTCTGTTCCAGTTCGGCTTCCACTACCGAATCGCCGGCTTTGACATCTACATGGGCGAGGTGCTGCTGGCCATCGCGGCGCTGGGCATCGCGGCGCTGTTCTGCCTGCGGGGCAGGGTCGCCGGCACGGTGCAGATCATCATGGCGCTGCTGCTGGGCGGCGGCATCCTGGTGAGCATCCTCTCTGCCATCACAAATCCGGCCAGCAGGCTGGGCAGCATCGCGCCCTCCTTCGCCCCCGAAGGCAGCCCGATTGCGGGCGTGCTTACGATCATCGCCCTCGCGCCCTGGGCCTATGTGGGCTTTGAGTCCATCTCCCATTCCGCGACGGAATTCAAATTTCCCGTCAGGAAGAGCTTCAGGATCATGGCCATCGCCGTCATCACGGCCGCGATCGCCTATGCCTGGCTTTCGGTGCTGGCGGTGTGCGCGCTGCCGGAGGGCTGCGCAGGCTGGACGGATTACATCTCCAACCTCGGCAGCTACTCTGGCGTTCAGGGCCTGCCCACGTTCTACGCGGCGGAGGCGCTGATGGGTTCGCTGGGTCCCGTGGTGCTGGGGCTGACCACGCTGGGCGCCATCGTCACCGGCCTGGTGGGCAACACCATCGCCTCCAGCCGCCTGTTGTACGCGATGGCTCAGGATGACATGATGCCGGCCTGGATGGGCAGGCTGGACGAAGGCGGTGTGCCCCGGAATGCCATCCTGTTCATACTCTGCGTGTCCGCGGTGCTGCCCCTGCTGGGCCGCACGGCCATCAGCTGGATCGTGGACGTGACCACGGTAGGCGCCACCATCGCCTATGCCTATACCTCCGCCGCCGCGGCCCGGTCCGCCCGGATCAACGGCGAACGGTGGGCGCGGGTGACGGGACTGGCGGGCGTGGTCATCTCGCTGCTGTTGATGCTCTATTTCCTGATCCCCAACCTGATGGCGGTCAAGACCCTCTCCACCGAGTCCTACCTGATCCTCGCCGCCTGGGGCATACTGGGCTTCGTGTTCTTTCTCTATCTGTTCCGCCGGGATACCGCCCGCCGCCTGGGGCGATCGCCGGTGGTTTGGGTGGTGCTGCTGGCGCTGATCATACTGACCACCACCATCTGGATGCGCCAGGCCACTGAGAACGCCACCGAAAACGCCGTCACGCCGATACAGGCCTTCTACACCCAGAAGCTCGAGGAGGCGGGGGTGGACATCGTCTCGACCTCCACCCGCTCCGCGGACAGCTATCTGCGGGAGGTGCTGGACAATGTGGGCAACGCACTGATTCGCAACAGCATGATACAAACCCTGCTGATCGTGTTCGCGCTGGGCATACTGTTCTACATCTTTTTCCTGATGCAGAAGCGGGAAAAGCAGATAGAGGTTGAAAAGGTGCTGGCGGAGGAGAGCAGCCGCGCCAAAACCAGCTTCCTGTCCAACATGAGCCACGAGATCCGCACACCGATGAACGCCATCATCGGCCTGGATAACATCGCCTTGAAGGACCCGGACCTGACCCCCCATACCCGGGAGCAGCTGGAAAAGATCGGCGCCAGCGCCAAGCACCTGCTGGGCCTGATCAACGACATCCTGGACATGAGCCGCATCGAATCCGGGCGCATGGTGCTCAAGAGCGAGGAATTCAGCTTCCGGGATTTCATCGACCAGATCAACGTCATGGTCAACGGCCAGTGCATGGACAAGGGGCTGGACTTTGACTGCCAGATCATCGGCCAGGTGAACGATTATTACATCGGCGACGACATGAAGCTCAAGCAGGTGCTGATTAACATCCTGGGCAACGCCGTAAAGTTCACGCCTGTGCCCGGCTCCGTCACCTTCACGGTGGAGCAGGTGGCCGAATTCGAGGGCCATTGCACCCTGCGCTTTATCATGAAGGACACCGGCATCGGCATGAGCAAGGAGTACATCCCCAAGATCTTCGAGGCCTTTTCCCAGGAGGATTCCCGCGCGGCCAACAAGTACGGCAGTACCGGCCTGGGCATGGCTATCACCAAGAACATCGTCGATATGATGAACGGCGAAATCGCCGTGGACAGTGAAAAGGGCGTCGGCACCACGTTTACCGTCACCGTCACGCTGAAGGCCTCCAGCCGCAGCGTCAATTCCGAGCAGGGCTGGGCGCTGCCCCAGGGGCTTCGGATCCTGGTGGTGGACGACGACACCGTGGCCTGCGAGCATGCCCGACTGGTGGCCAACGCCATCGGCGTCGAGGCGGATACCGTGACCAGCGCCCGGGAGGCGCTGGACCGGGTCCAGGTCCTGAGAAACCAGGGCAATCCCTATGGCTTTGTGCTGACTGATTACAAGATGCCGGATATGGATGGCCTGGACCTGACCCGCGCCATACGCGCCATCGACGCTGGCGAGACGGCCATCATCGTCCTGACCGGCTACAGCTGGGACGACATGCAGGCCGAGGCCAGGGCGGCGGGCGTGGACGGCATCATGTCCAAGCCGCTGTTTACCGACAGCCTGATGCGCGAGCTGCTGGGCATCATCGACCGGCGCGGCTCCGGCGCCCCGGATGCCCAGGGACCGGTGGTGGAGGAAGCCACCGGGGATGGGAAATATGACCTGGAGGGCTGCCGCGTGCTGATCGCCGAGGATATGGAGATCAACGCGGACATCCTGATGGACCTGCTGGAGATGGAGGACATCGAATCCGACCATGCCGAGAACGGCCAGCTGGCGGTGGAGATGTTCGCCGCGCAGCCGCTGCACCACTACGACGCGGTACTGATGGATGTGCGCATGCCGGTGATGGACGGTCTCGAGGCCACCCGCGCCATACGAGAGCTGGACCGCGAGGACGCCAAAACCGTGCCCATCATCGCCATGACGGCCAACGCCTTTGACGAGGACGTGCAGCGTTCCCTCCAGGCGGGCATGACGGCGCACCTGTCCAAGCCTGTGGAGCCGGAGCGCCTGTACGAGACCCTTGACAAGCTGATACACTCCGCGCGCTCAAGCGCCGCGGCAACCAATACCCTGATCATGTAGCGGAGGTGGCAACTATGACCGGGCATACGCCGAATCTTGGCATACTTTACGCGGACGAGAGCGGACGGGGAATCACGCATCCCTTCTTTGTGCTGATATTGAACGCCATCAAGGTGGAGGCCGCGCGCCGGGGGTATGACATCACGTTCATGCACCCGGCCGAGGACGAGGATTATGCCGAGCACTGTCGCCGGGGCAACATCGACGGCGTGTGCATGGTCTGCGTGGATTTCCGCGCCCCCAGGTTCAAGGCGCTGGTGGAGAGCGGCATTCCCTGCGTCACCATCGACCACATCTACAGGCACACGCCCGCCGTGCTGTCGGACAACGAGACCGGCGTCCAGCGACTGGTGGAGTTCGCGATCAAAAAGGGTCATCGCCGCATCGCCTTCATCTACGGCCACGATAACTCCATCGTCACCCGGACGCGCATCAGCCAGTTCCACAACACGATGGCCTATCACGAACTGCCCGTGCCGCCGGAATACGTGCGGGAGGGCCTGTACGACAACATCGGCCTGACCCGCCGGATTGTGCTGGAGCTGCTCCAGCTGCCCCAGCGGCCCACCTGCATCATGCTGCCCGACGACGTGGGCTATCTGGGCGCCCAGGAGGCGGCCAGGGAGCTGGGCCTGCGCATCCCCGCGGACATCTCCTTCGGCGGCTATGACGGCATCCCCCTCACCCAGGCCATGACGCCCAGGCTGACCACCATCCGCCAGAGCAGCGAGGACATCGGCCAGATGGCGGCCAAGCGACTGATCGACCTGATCGAATCCCCCGAAACCGCCTCCCGCAAAGCCAATGTTTTCCCGGTAGAGCTGGTGGAGGGCGGCACCATCGGGCCGGTGTTAGGGTGATTGCAGAGTGGATGGTCGGACGGGTATATTCTGATTTGTCGCGTTGCGACAAATCAGAATTTGTATGTGCCTGAACAGATATAATTGACCATAATATAAGGCGGGCTCTGCCCCCTTCAAAAGGCCCTTCGCCGCATTCGGCGAAGGGCCTTTTGAAGGAGCCGCTATACCCCCTCGATCCGCTGCACCGTAAAGCAGCAGTAACCCGGGTGGATGACGGGGCTGGCGCTCACGAGGTATTGTGCGTCGGTGTCCGGGGCGGGCACCCGTTCCACAATGCTCTCGCCCTCCAGGGCGGCGCGGCGGGCGATGTCCCGCCATTTTTCATCGGGCTGCCTGAAGAGGGCGCTGACCCTGCGGCCCAACATCTGCGCGGCCTCCATGTTCCGCTGGCGTTCAAAGGCGTGGTTGACGTAGAACAGTATCCCGTCGTGCACCCGGCGATCCTCGTCGGCCACGATCCGGCAGACGCAGTAGGGGATGGGCAGGTCGTCGTACAGGCGGAAGATTTCGGCGGCGCGACTCTGGCGGTTTTCCACGGTGGAGTGGTCGTCGTGGTCGGCCAGCAGCCGGACCTCCGATTTCTGGGTCTGCTCGTCCAGGTCCTCGCATTCGGAATAGACGCAATAGCCCACGGACAGGTACAGCGTCAGCGCGATGCCGTCGATCTGCTGGATCCGGGAGGCGATCTTCTTGATCCTGGCGCGCAGCTGGCCGACCTCCTCCCGGCTGTGAATCTGGTGCAGCACCACGAACTGATGCCCCGAATAGCGCCCGACGGCGCAGGTCAGCCCGAAGGCGTCCTTCAGCGCCCGGCCCAGCGCGGCGATGGCCTTGTCGCCAAAGTCGAAGCCGTACCGGCGGTTGATGGACGTGAAATCGTCGATGGCGACGTGCATGCGCACGAAATCCACGTTGCGCAGGTCATATTCATCCCTGAAGGTGTGGGCCTCCTCGGTGATACCCCGGCTGTTGAGCAGGCCGGTGAGCATGTCCCGGCGCTTCGTCTCCTTGCCGCGGCTGTCATTGACGTTCAGCAGGTCCCGGTCCAGGAAGCAGCCAATCAGGCCCTGGACCTCCCCGTTGCGATCGAAGAGGGGCGTCTTGCTGGCGAGGATGTCCCGGTTTTCGCCGTTGCTGATGCAGTGGCCCGGGATGTTGTGGGTGGTGATGCCCTCGTGGATCACCCGCAGCTCGTCATTCATGTAGCTGTCCGGGTGGACGTGCCAGCCCAGGTCCTCATCCGTCTTTCCGACGATCTCCTCGCTGGAGGCAAAGCCGTAGTAGTCCAGGAAGCCCTGGCTGGCCCCGAGGAAGCGGCGGTCCCGGTCCTTCCAGAACAGGCGGGCGATGTCGGAGTGGATCAGGTTGCGCCACAGCACCTCCGGCGCGTCGACGGCCTCGGCCTCGGTCGACTGGTGGGTGAGGTGGTGGTTCTTCACAAATCGCAGCAGGTCGGCGTGGACGTTGCGGATCAGCTCGACATAGACGCCGGCCTGCATTCGCAGCACGATGTACTGCTTCCAGGCGTACTGCCCGTGGCGGATGCGGGTGCGCAGGTAACGGGAGATGTTGGTGCGTCCGGCGGCATGGAGCTTTTCCTCGATGACGTCGAAGTCCATCAGCTGGCGGTAGGCCTCCCGGTCCTCGGGAAAGATCAGTCGCTCAGCGTATTCCCCGGCCAGCTGCTTCAGACCGGTGCTGCCGGAGAGCAGGTTTTTCCGGGTGGCCACGTACAGCGGCGTGATGGTGTCGGCGGCCACGTCCACCAGCGTGATGCGCTCGAACAGCGTGAAGATCTGACGGATGCTGTCGTCCAGCTGGTCCCGCTGGATGGCCATCGAGGCCTTCGAAAGGTTGCTCATGCGGAAAAGCACGCTGTAGGCGTCCCGCGTCTGGGCGATGCACTTGGCCTGGATCTCGTAGTATTCCCCGTGGGAGATGAAGGTCATGCGGCCCTCCTCGCCGGTGCGGGTGTATTCCATCAGGTCCAGCAGCCGACGGGGCAGCAGGGAATAGGGCTGGGGGACCCGCAGCATCTCCTGGGTGAAGATGTGGGAGACCATGCCCGTGCTCTCGGCGGTCTGCTCGAAGGCGGTGTTGTAGAACAGAATGCTGAAGGCGTCCTTTCGCCCCTCGGCGATGGCCAGGGGAATGCTGTTCAGCTGGCGGGCGGTCTTCAGCGCGTCCCGCTCCTCCCGGGTCATGAAGGGCACGGCGCTGAGGAAGTTGACCTTGCCGATGTCGTCGTAGTACTTCCGGTCGTTGGGGCTCTCGATGGCGATGCCGATGTCCTTCAGGTGGGCCAGGGCGTCGCTCCAGGGCATGGGCTTGCCGAAGTAGAAGCCCTGCACCTTTTCACAGCCGATGTTGCGCAGGTAGCGCAGCTGCTCCTGGGTCTCCACGCCCTCGGCCAGCGTGTGGATGTCGATCTCCTTGGCCATCTGGATCACGGCGGTCAATATCCTGCGGGAGCGCTGGTTGAAGGAGCTCAGGAAGCGCATGTCCAGCTTGATCTCGTCGAATTCATAGTCCTTCAGCACGTTCAGCGAGGAAAAGGCGCTGCCGAAGTCGTCCATCCAGACCTGGTAGCCCGCGGCGTGGAACCGATCTACGATGTCGTGCATCCGGGCCTCCTGCTCGGCCATGACGCTCTCAGTGACCTCAATGTATAAGAAATCGTGGGGAATCTGATACTGGGTGACAATGTCGTCGACCACGCTGTAGATGTCGCACAGGGTGAAGTCCAGCCGGGACAGGTTCACGGACACGGGTATGGGCACGTCCCCGGCCTCCATGCGCTCCCGGATCGTGGCGCAGACCTGGCGTATGATGCAGGCGTCCAACTTGTGGATGACCTGGTTGCGCTCCAGCACGGGGATGAACCGGTCGGGGGGAATGACGCCGCGCTGGGGGTCCACCCATCGCGCCAGGGCCTCGAAGCTGCAAAGCTGCCGCGAGATCGTGCGAATGACGGGCTGGTAATAGGGCTGTATATGGCCGCGCGCCAGGGCGTCCTCAAAATTGGCGGCGATGAACTGTTCAAGCTTTTCCATGAAGGATTCCCCTTTGATGATGATTTCCGATTATATGACAACCTGGTCCCGCCCGTGGACCTTGCCCATGTACAGTTTACGGTCGGCCTTGTCCAGAATCGCGTCCGGCGGGGACTGGAAGTCGCTTTCCTCGACGCCGATGGTGATCGTGATGGAATAATCCGCTTCGCCAAAGCGCAGCCGCATTTTGCGCACCGCGTTGCACAGGTCGTTCATGATGATGCCCGCCTCGTCCAGGTTCAGGCCGGGCATGAAGAAGCAAAACTCCTCGCCGCCCCATCGGCAGGCGGTATACTTCTCGGCGTGGGCCATGAACAGGACGGAGAGCTCCTTCAGCGTATAATCGCCGCAGTGGTGGCCGTAGGTGTCGTTTACCTTCTTGAAGAAGTCGATATCGGCGATGGCGACGCTGTAGGGCTCGTCCGGGTGCGCGGCCACAAAGGCGTGTACCACGTCCAGAAGGGCGCGCCGGTTGGGCAGCTGGGTCAACGGGTCGGTCCCGGCCTCCTTGTGTAGCGCCTGGTTGTGGAGGATCAGCTCCCGCTCGTTCTCCTGGATGCTGCTGCTGAAGGTGATGAAATCGACGGCCAGTATGTCAAAGAGCGTCAGGCTGTTGAGCAGCTGGAGCAGCACGATCATGGTTTTGCCGTCGATGGTATAGACGCCGTCGTGTGTCAGCGAGTAGGAAAACAGCGCCATCCGGTAGAACACCACCAGCAGGAAGGTGACCAGCTTCAGCGCGGGCGGCTCGTAGATGTTGAAGAAGCAGAGCATCAGCATCGGGATCAGCAGATGCTGTGCTCCGTAGTTCCACCCGACGAAGTAGGTGTGCCACGCGCACCAGATCAGTATGAGCAGGTCGAAGGCGTACACGTTCAGCCTGCAGTTGACCCGGCCGATGGAGTAGTGGCAGCCGAGCATGCCCACGCCCATCAGCGCCGGCACCCACTCCAGGCGATGGTTGAGCCGGGAGAGCATGACCGTGACCAGCAGGAAATAGATGACCAGCACGATTTGCGTGGTGGCCAGCGCGCTCCTGTAATAGGCGGGCATGGCCTTGCCGGACCTGGGAACCTTCTTGCGAAGCAGCTCCAGGATATGCTTCATCGACGCACCTGCTTTCCTAAAGGGATGGATTCCTTTATTATACATATATTATGCCTGATTTGAGCACGAATTGCAATAGGCACAAGGGAAAAATGCATTGAATAAATAAATGTGTTAACAAACTATGGCAATTGACGCTCGGGACAACCGGGAAATCCTCAAGCTTCGTTTAAGCTTTTTGCCGTACAATAGGGCCAACGAAAGGGAAAGAGGTGCATGAAAATGAAAAAAACACTTGCGATACTCACGGCGCTGGCGCTGCTGGCGACCTATCCGTTGACTGTTGTTGCGGAGACGACCGATGTGACCGAGGCGACCGAGATGTCCGCCGGGGACGGAATGCCCGGGGAGCCCCCCGAGGGCATGGGAACGCCTCCCGAGGGTGGCGCACCCGGCGAGGGCGGCGCACCCGGCGAGGGCATGCCCGGTGAACCTCCGGAGGGCATGGGCGGCCCGGGCGGCTTCGGCGGCAGCACCCCTCCCGGCGGAGGGTCCTCGGACTTTGAATACACCGCCGCGACGCAGATCACCGAGGCGTCCGAGGTGTCCGGCGAAGCCTATGCCTCCGAAACCGCGGATGAGAGCGCGCTGATCGTGAATACCGACGCCGACGTCACCCTGACCGGCATCACCGTCTCCAAGACGGGGGATTCCAACGGCGGCGACAACTGCAACTTCTACGGCCTGAACGCGGCGCTGCTGGCGATGGGCGGCACGACCACCACCATCACCGGCGCGACCATCACCTCCGACGCCGACGGCGCGAACGGCGTGTTCAGCTACGGCGGCAACGGCGGCCGGAACGGCGCGGCGGGCGACGGCACCACGGTGGTCATCTCCGATTCCAACATCACAACCACCGGCGACGGCTCCGGCGGCATCATGACCACCGGCGGCGGCGTGACCTACGCCAACGACCTGACGGTGGAGACCTCCGGGCGCTCCTCCGCGGCCATCCGCACCGACCGCGGCGGCGGGACCGTGGTGGTGGACGGCGGCAGCTACACCAGCAACGGCCTGGGCTCCCCGGCGATCTACTCCACCGCGGATATCACCGTGTCCAATGCCACGCTGACCAGCAATCTCTCCGAGGGCGTATGCATCGAGGGTATGAATTCCATCACCCTGGAAAACTGCGACATGACGGCCAACAACACCCAGATGAACGGCAACGCCACCTTCCTGGATACCATCATGATCTACCAGTCCATGTCCGGCGACGCCGACAGCGGCACCTCCGCCTTCACGATGACCGGCGGCAGCCTGACCAGCCTGAACGGCCACATGTTCCACGTCACCAACACACACGCGGTGATCACGCTGAGCGGCGTCGAGCTGGTGAATGAGGACGATGGGAACGTGCTGCTGAGCGTGTGCGACGACGGCTGGAGCGGCGCGGGCAACATCGCCGAGCTGAACGCCGTGGGCCAGGTCCTGTCCGGCACGATCCTGGTGGGGGACGACTCCTCCCTGACGCTGAACCTGACCGAGGGCGCGTCCTTTGAAGGCGCGATCAGCGGCGCGATCGAAAACGCCAAGGGCGACACCGTCTCCACCGAGGTGGGCGAGGTCACCGTCACGCTGGACGCCACCAGCACATGGACGCTGACGGCGGACACGAGCATCACCGCCTTTGAAGGCGATGTTGAAAACATCAACGCCAACGGCTACACCCTGTTTGTAAACGGGGAAGCCCTGGTTGGCTGAAAATGGAATCGGGGACATCCTGCGGATGTCCCCGGTTTTCATAATCGTGTGGACAGATCATGCCCGCTGTGTTATAATAGATTTGTAAAAATATGGGTACTGCAAACACCCGAAGGGAATACAGCCGGCATGAAAAACATCTGTTTCGATCTGTGCGCCATACCGCTCTACATACTGATCCTCTTTACCTGCCGCATTCGCGGGATGACCCGGGGACGGGCCAACCGGCTCTTTTTGATGGTGAACGGCATGTCCCTCGCCTGCGCGATACTGGACATCTGGATGGAGTTCACGGTCAATCCGCTGCCCCTGTCCCGGGGCGCCGTGGCGCTGGGCACGGCGATATCCTTTGCCTACAAATTTCTGCGCAACGCATCCATCGTCATCTATTTTATCTACATCTTCACCGCGACCCGGACGGAATACCGGCTCCAGCCGCTGAAGAACCGACTGTTCCTCTGGCTGCCCGACGGGGTGCTGGTGGTCCTGCTGCTGCAGAACTTCTTTACCCACAACGTCTATGTCATCACCGCCGAGGGGGGCTATGCCCGGGGGCCGTTGCTGTGGCTGGTCTACGCCATCGCGTTCCTGTATGTGGTCGTGGGCATCGCCTATTGCCTGTACTGCAAGCGCTACCTGATCGCCAGCAAGTGGATCGCCCTGATCTCCGTGTATGCCCTGACCCTGGTCAGCGTGTTGATGCAGATGCTCAACCAGCAACTGATGGTGGAGCTGTTCGCCTCGGCCATCGGCGTGCTGATGGTGCTGCTGCTGATCATGCGCCCGGAGGAGACGATCGACGGCACCGTGGTGGTGCAGGGCTGGAAGGCGTACCAGCGGATGCTGGACTACATCCTGAAGGGCAACCAGCATGTGCAGATCGTCGTCGTGAAGATGATGAACGCCGAGGAGATCCGTAGCTACATCGGCGACAAGGCCTTCCACGACTACGTCATGGAGGTGGCGGCGGAGATCGACAAGCTGTACTACGAGCTGCATACCCACATCGACCTGTACTTCGAGCGGCCGGGATCGTTTTACCTGATCATCGAGGACGCGAAGCTGGACGTGAAGAGCCTCGTGCCCAGCTTTGTGGAGCGCACCACGCGCCGCGTCAGGCGCTTCGCCGAGCAGGGCGTCCACTTCGAGCCGAAGTTCTGCATCATCCGCTGCCCGGAGGACCTGAAGGAATACCAGGAGATCCTCAACGTCGGCCACCTGTTTACCCGCCTGGGCGACCCCAACCAGACCGTCTACGACGCCGCCGAGCTGGTGCACCTGCGGGATTACGACGTGATCAACCACATGCAGGAGATCCTGAACAGCGCCATCACAGGGAAGACCCTGGAGATGTTCTACCAGCCCATCTACGACATCCATGCGGGCCGCTTCCGCTCGGCGGAGGCGCTGGCGCGGATCCGGGATCCCCAATATGGCATGGTATCGCCGGCCCTGTTCATACCCGAGGCCGAGAAGACCGGCCTGATCATTCCGCTGGGCAACCTCATACTGGAGTCCGTCTACAGGTTCATCTCCAAGGCGGACATGGAGGCGCTCGGCCTGAGCTATGTGGAGATCAACCTCTCCGTGGCCCAGTGTCTGCAGCAGGACCTGCCGGCCACCGTCGCCCGCCTGCAGGCGCGATACGGCATAAAGCCCAGCCAGGTCAACTTTGAGATCACCGAGACCATGTTTGACAACCTGAGCGAGGTGATGGACAGGAACCTGCGGGAGCTGGTCAGGATGGGCTATTCCTTCTCGCTGGACGATTACGGCATCGGCTATTCCAACATCCACCGGCTGAGCAAGCTGCCCCTGGAGATCATCAAGATCGACAAGAGCCTGGTGGACGAGATGTTCACCGAGGACGGGCAGGTCATCATCCGCAATACCGTGCGCATGATGCAGGACATCCACAAGGAGCTGGTGGTCGAGGGCGTGGAAACCCGGGACGAGATGGAGGCGCTGGCGGCCATGTCCTGCGACTTCATTCAGGGCTACTACTACTCCAAGCCCCTGCCCCCGGACGATTTCGTCCGCTTCCTACAGGCGCGAAACCGGGCGGCGTAATAAGTCATAAACCAATAATGGCCGCGCCGGGATGAACAGCGGTTCGTTCATCCCGGCGCGGCGATGGTTTTTGGGCGCCTGTTCAGATGTTCAGGTGGGGAAATTCTGATTTGTCGCGAAGCGACAAATCAGAATTTACATGCGCCTGCAAGCAACACGCCTACAATTACTGCTGGGGCTTTTCAGTGGGCTTGCCGGCTTCGGTGAGGGCGTCCGTCACCGTCTGGTAGGCCTGCTGGAGCTCCTCGGCGGTATGTCCTTCGGGGTTGGCCAGCATGTTCCAGGCGTCGCTGATGTCCTTGCCGGCCTGCTGGAGCCATGCCTCGATGGCGGGGCCGTTCTGGTCGATAAAGGTCTGGAACTGGGAGGCGAGCTCCTCGGTCCAGGCGTTGATGCCGGACTGCTCCATCCAGGTGTTGAGCTGGGTCAGGGTGTACTGGGACCACTCCACAAGGCCGGAGCCGTTGAGCCAGGCGGTAACGTCGTTGATTGCGCCCTGGGCCCACGCGCTGACGCCGGATTTGTCGGCCCAATCGGAGATGTTCTGACCGGCCTCGTTGGTCATTTTCAGGAAGGAATCCCAGGTCTTTGACAGGTTGGACAGGAATTCGTCGGTCGAGGAGGTGGGAGCGGGGGTGGCCTCCGCCATGGCGGCTGTGGACAGCGCCAGGACGAGGGCGATGATCAGTGCGACGCGCTTCATGGTTGGGTTTCTCCTTTCGCTTTCGGGGTTGATAATGCTATTATAGCAGCTTCCAGTCCGAAAGATCAACCGGTCATGGTATTAAAAATGCCTTAGCCGTCTATTTTTTGGCCCTTCGGTGTGGACAAAGCCTGTGTTTCCATGGTATAATATCTTTGTTAAAGCGTGCCCTTCAGCGATTTCCGGCCGGAGGTGTCGTCCATGAAGAAATATAGCTTTACAAGCGAGCAGCGGGCGCTCATGGAGCGCATGCCGATTCCGTTCGCTGTGTTCCAGCTGGTGGACAACCGCATCGTGACCCTTGTGCTGTCCGATGGCTTCTGCGAGCTGCTGGGAGAGGACGACCGGGACAGCGCCTGTGCCGCCATGGACCGGGACACCTTTCACAACGTGCATCCGGACGACGCGGCCCGGGTGGGGGAGGCCGTGTACCGCTTTGTCCGGGACGGCGGCGAGCTGGACATCATCTATCGCCTGCAGGCGCGGGAGGGGTCGGGCTACATCGTGCTGCACGCCCTCGGCCGCCATATCTTCACGCCCACGGGCGAAAGACTGGCCCAGATCTGGTATACCAACGAGGGTGAATACGCCGTGGAGGGCGCAATGCAGGGGAAGGCGCTGAACCAGTCCCTGAGCAAGGCGCTGCATCAGGAGAGCATCCTGAAGGCCAGCGATTACGACGCCCTCACCGGCCTGCCCACGATGACCTACTTTTTCGAGCTGGCCCAGGCGGGCAAGGAGGCCATCCTGCGGGAGGGCGGCGACGCGGTGCTGATGTACATGGATTTCTCCGGCATGAAGTATTTCAACCAGAAGAACAGCTTCGCCGCCGGCAACCGGCTGCTCCAGGCCTTCGCCCGATTGCTGAGCCATACCTTTGGCAATGCCTGCTGCTGCCACATCAACGCGGATCACTTCATGGCCTTCGCCAGGGCGGAAGGTCTGGAGGACACGCTGAACCGGCTGTTCGAGGAATGCCGCCTGCTCAATGGGGGCGATTCGCTGCCCGTGCGGGTGGGTATCTATCCTGCCAGCGTCGAGGATGTGCTGGTCAGCACGGCCTGTGACCGGGCCAAGGTGGCCTGCGACGCCCTGGGCAGGCGCTATGTCTCCGGCTTTAACTGGTACAGCACCGATATGCGGGAGGACCTGGAAAAGCAGCAGTACATCCTCAACAACCTGGACCGCGCCATCGAGGAGGGCTGGATCCAGGTGTATTACCAGCCCATCGTTCGGGCGGTGACCCGGAAGGTGTGCGACGAGGAGGCGCTGGCCCGC
This sequence comes from Clostridia bacterium, assembly GCA_017512905.1. Lineage (GTDB taxonomy): Bacteria > Bacillota > Clostridia > Christensenellales > Aristaeellaceae > UBA2862. Next base: position 13,852 of record JAFWEL010000120.1, on the reverse strand, counting down.
TGGATCGACCCGGTCCGGGGCTTCCTGTCCCCCGCGGACTTCATCCCCTGCCTGGAGGACGCCAACCTGATCTATAAGCTGGACCTTTACGTGCTGGAGCAGGTGCTGGAGAAGATGAAGATCCAGCATGGGATCAGCGGGGAAATCGTGCCCCATTCCATCAACCTGTCCCGCTCCGATTTCGACGCCTGCGACATCGTCGAGGAGATCCGCAAACGGGTGGACGCCGCCGGGATAGCCCACGACAGGATCACCATCGAGATCACCGAGAGCGTCATCGGCAAGGATTTTGGCTTCATGACCGGGCAGATCGCCCGCTTCCAGCAGCTGGGCTTCCCGGTGTGGATGGACGACTTCGGCAGCGGCTATTCGTCGCTGGACGTGCTGCAAAGCATCCCCTTCGACCTGATCAAGTTCGACATGAGCTTCATGCAGAAGCTGGACGAGGGCGACAGCGGCAAGATCATACTCACCGAGCTGATGAAGATGGCCACGTCCCTCGGGGTGGACACCGTGTGCGAGGGCGTGGAGACCCCGGAGCAGGTGGCGTTCCTCCAGGAGATCGGCTGCTCCAAGCTGCAGGGCTACTTCTTTGAGAAGCCGCTGCCCGTGGCGCGCATTCTCGAGCGCTATGAAAAGGGGTTCAAGTTCGGCTATGAAAACCCGGCGGAATCGGCCTATTATGAGTCCATCGGCCGCGTCAACCTGTACGACCTGGCGGTGATCACCAACGAGGATGAAAACGCCTTCCAGAATTTTTTCAACACGCTGCCCATGGGCATCATCGAGATCAACGGCGACCGGGTGCGCTTCGTGCGCACGAACCAGTCCTACCGGGATTTTGTGAAGCGCTTCTTTGACCTGGAGCTTCAGGGAAAGACGGAGGACTTCCCCGCGACGCCCTTTGGCCCCGGTTCGTCATTCATGAAGCTGGTGCAGGATTGCAGCCGGAATGGCGGGCGCGCGTTCTTTGACGAACAGATGCCCGATGGTTCGGTGGTCCACGCCTTCGCCAGGCGCATCGACCGCAACCCGGTGACCGGAACCTCCGCGGCGGCCATCGCGGTGCTCTCCATCTCCGAGCCCAACGAGGGCGCGACCTACGCGGACATCGCAAGGGCGCTGGCCGCGGACTACTACAACATCTACGTCGTCGACCTGGACACGGAGCGCTTCATTGAATACACCTCGCCGGTGGGCGGGGAGGAGCTGGCCATGGAGCGCCACGGCGAAAACTTCTTCGCCGCGGTCAAGCGCGACACCATGACCCGCATCTACGAGGAGGACCGGGAGCCCTTCCTGTCGGGCTTCACGAAGGAGAAGCTGATCCACGAGCTGGACGAGCAGGGCGTGTATACGGCCACCTATCGCCTGATCGACACCGGCGCGCCGATGTACGTCAACATGAAGATCACCCGGATGCAGCCCGGCGGGAACCGGATCATCATGGGCATCAGCATCATCGACGCCCAGATGCGCCAGAGCGAGCACCTCCGGCAGATGCAGAAGGAGCGGGATACCCTCGCCCGGGTGATGGCGCTGTCGGAGGACTACCTGAGCCTCTATACGATCGACTGGGAGACGGGACACTATATCGAATACAGTGCGTCCGAGGACTACGCCAGCCTGGGCTTTGGCAAGGAGGGGGAGGATTTCTTCCGCCAGGGCATCATCGACGGCCGGCGGACCGTCCATCCGGAGGACCTGCCCCGCTACCTCGAGCACTTCAACCGGGAAAACGTGTTGCGCGAAGTCCGGGAAAACGGCGTGTTCAAGCTGCAATACCGGCTCGTGATCCACGGCGAGTCCCGCCCCGTCAGCCTCCGGATCGCCCGCTTCCAGGAGGGCGAGGTCCAGAGGCTGGTGGCAGGGGTACAGGCAAGGCGCGTCCGGCGCTGAACGGCCGATCCCTGACCAGTCAACGCTACCGGAAGGAGGGTTCGCCGTGCATCAGGTCACCGATTGGAATCAAAGAAAGCGCGAAATCGGCATGCGCTTTAAAAACGAGGCGTTCCTTCCCCACGAATCGGATGCCGGGGCCTATGCGGCGCTGCTGGGCCGCCTGGACGTGACCACGCGCCGGGATGTGAGCATATTGATTTCGATCGTGCAGGACGCGATTATGATGGCCAGGCGCGACGAACGCCCCACGGCCCCACTGGATACCTTCCGGGACTGGCTGATCAGAAAACAGCTTGAATGAACGAACTGCCCGCCAAAGCGGGCAGTTCGTTCATTCAGGTATCGTCGCTTTTCATCAGCTTCAGCAGCGGCTTGGCTTCGGGCAGTATGCGCCCCATCGGCGAGGGCACGTCCTTAACCGCTTCCAGCCAGTCCGACAGGAACTGGCGGTAGGCCTCGGTGGGCGCGCCGGCGATCTGCGCCAGGTCGATGCGGTTGATGTTGCCCAGGTTCGGGGCCTTGTGGGGGTCCGTCGCTTCAAAGCTGTACAGCAGGCGCAGGGCGGGGCCGTAGCTGTCCCAGCCCTTCACCAGCGGTGTGCCGTCCTCCCTGCGCATCAGCAGGCGGGATTCCTTGTAGCCCTCCAGCTGCAGGGCGATGCGGTCCTGCTTCACCCTTCGCGTGAATTCCCAGCGGAAGCCCTTGTAGGTGTCCAGGCACAGCTCGGGGGTCGCCTCAAGCACGTAATTGCGCAGCAGGTGGGAGGTGTAGAAGGACATCTTCGGCTTGTTCAGGAAGAGCAGGATCAGCGTCCAGTTGCGCTCGTCCATGGTCATGGCCGGGGCGTGGCCCTCCCGCAGGCGTGTGAGCTTTGACGTGTAGAAGGTGTTGAACTCCACGTCGCTGGCAACCAGGGGATACTTGTGGCTGCACTCAGGGCAGGCGGAGGGCTTGTCGGGCGAGGGAAAGATGTTATGGCAGCGGGGGCAGGCGTACAGCGGCATATGGAACCCCTCCATGAGATGATTCAAGGGCGGATAAGGCAAGGTCACTCATAAGTGTTCAGTCGTTTGCAAATTATGATTTGTCGCAACGCGACAAATCATAATTTACCCGACTGAACAGACACAATCACTCTATTATGATACCATAGAAAAGAGCCGCTGTCCACAGAAAATCCCTGTTATTGTTTTTAAAATTTCGGCCACCCCTCATTGGCCCGCCGGGTTTTCCGATGACTTCTCCCGGGTCATCAGCGCGTAAACCACGTCCCGGGGCCGCATGCCGTGGTTAACGATCTGGTCCACGGCCTCGGTGATGGGCATCTCGACATTATAGCGCCGGGCCAGCTGCATCGTGGCGTCCAGGGCGTTGATGCCCTCCACCACCATGCCGATCCGGGCGATGGCCTCCCTCGGGGGAACGCCCTCGCCGATCAGCTGGCCGCAGCGGTTGTTGCGGCTGTGCCGGCTGGTAGCGGTGACGATCAGGTCGCCCATCCCCGCCAGCCCCGGAAAGGTGCGCTCGCTGCAGCCCATGGCCGTGCCCAGGCGGGTGATCTCCGCCATGCCGCGGGTGATCAGCGCGGCCCGGGCGTTGTCGCCGTAGCCCAGTCCCGTGGAAATGCCCGCTGCCAGGGCGATGATGTTCTTCACCGCGCCGCAAAGCTCCACGCCCTCGATATCGGTGTTGGTGTACACCCGCAGGCAGGAGTTCATGAAGATATCCTGGACCCGCCGCGCCGCCTCCACATCGGGACACGCGGACACGATGGTGGTGGGCAGGTCCCGGGCCACCTCCTCGGCGTGGGTGGGTCCGGACAGGGCCACCAGGGGATTGTGATGCGCCCCGTGGGCGTCCAGTTCGCTTCGGATGACCTGGGTCATCGTCAGCAGCGTGTCCGGCTCCATGCCCTTGGCCACGTCCACGATGATCTGCCCGTCGCGGATGCAGGGCGCGGCGGCACGGGCCGTGGCGCGCACGTAGACCGAGGGCACGGCGAACAGCACCACGTCCCGGCCGCGACAGGCGGTTTCGATAGCGGTGGTGAAGCCGGTGGCGTCGGGGATGACCATGTCCGGCAGGTTGGGCTGTCGCCGCGTGGCGCTGAGCCGCTCGATCTCCTCCGGCAGCGCCGACCAGACCATGACCTCATGGCCGAGGTTGGTCAGCATCCGGGCCAGGGCCATGCCCCAGGTGCCCGCCCCCAGTACGCCGATGGACGCGGGGGTGGGCCGGTCCGCGCCATTTGGGTTGAATGTATGTAATCCAGTCATGTTAACGCGCCTCCGAGTGAATACTTTTGTCGTATCTGTATTGTCGCAGGGATTCTGATTTGCCGCGTAGCGACAAATCAGAATCCCCGCGACCCAACAAACCTTCAACCCCATTATATCCCTCATCGGCGCACTATGCAACCTTGTCAGTACAGATTGTGGAACACCCATCCCGGTTCGATGTTATCGCAGTCCGGGCAGAGGCCCGAATACTCGTTGGCGCAGTCGTCGCACAGCGGCGCGCCGCAGTCGGCGCAGGACCGAAAGGCCCGGGAATCCATCGTCCTGTGACAGCTCCGGCATTCGCTCATCGGCATGGCAAACCACCTCCGACGGTCAGTATGCCCGGGTGCGGGAGGAAATATGCGTTCAGAGCAGCGCGCACACCGCCTTCAGGAACTGTTCAACCTCGTCGAAGGTGTTGGCGTGGCCCAGGCTGGCGCGCACCGCGCCGCGTTCCAGCGTCCCCAGGAAGCGATGGGCGCCGGGGGCGCAGTGCAGCCCGCCGCGCACGGCGATGTCCCGGCGGGCGAGGGCGTCGGCCACCTGGGCCGAGGGCATGTCGCCCACATTGAAGCACACGATGCCCGCCCGTCCCGCCTCCTGGGCGGGGGTGTACAGCGTAACCCCGTCCATGGCGGCGAGGCCCTCCCAGAGCGCCTGGGTCAGCTCCCGCTCGTGCATCATGATCTGGGACAGCCGGGAAGCGACGTAGTCGCAGCCCGCCGCCAGCCCCGCGATGCCGGGCAGGTTCACCGTGCCGGATTCGTAGCGCTCGGGCAGCGTGTCCGGCTGATCCAGGCTATGGGAATCGGTGCCGGTGCCACCCTCCCGCAGGGGGTTGAGGCGCAGCCCCGGGGCGATATAGAGCCCGCCGGTGCCCTGGGGACCCAGCAGGGATTTGTGGCCGGGGAAGGCGTACAGGTCGCATCCCAGCGCGTTCACGTCCACCGGAAGGCCGCCCAGGGCCTGGGCCCCGTCGATCAGGTAGCGCACCCCCGCGGCCCGGGCCACCTGGCCGATGGCGGCCACGGGCTGTATGGCTCCGGTGACGTTGCTGGCGTGGGTGCAGACGATCAGCGCGGTCTGTGGGGTGAGGGCGTCGCGGATGTCGTCCGGGTCCACGAAGCCGTCGGGCCGGGGGGATACCAGCGTCAGCGCGATGCGGCCTCGCCGCTCCAGCGCGTACAGCGGCCGCAGCACCGAGTTGTGCTCCAGCCGGGTGGCGATGACGTGGTCGCCCACGCGCAGGCTGCCCTTGATGGCCAGGTTCAGCGCGTCGGTGCAGTTGAAGCAGTGCACGACGCTCATGGGGTCTGCCGCCCCCAGCAGCGCCGCCAGCCGTTCCCGGCAGTCCAGCACCGTCCGCGCCGCCTCGATGGCGGCGCGATGCCCCGACCGGCCCGGATTGGCGTTGGTCTCGGTCAGCGCCCGGGTCACCGCTTCGACGACGCCCGGCGGCTTCGGATGGCTGGTGGCCGCGTTGTCAAAATAGATCGGCATCTCTGATGGCCTCCTTCACACACGAAGGATCGTTCGCGTAGTATAGGATACATGCGCCGGGGTCGTTTTATGAGCCGGCGCGTGAATCAATGGAAACGGAGGAGACGCTATGCGGGATCTATACGGTGTGGCGGCGTTTCGCTCACGCCAGCAGGTGCTGCGCTTCGAGGCGGCGCTGCGGCAGCGGGGCGTACCCACCCAGGTCGTCACGACGCCGAGGGATATTTCAATGGGCTGCGGCCTGTCCGTGCGCTTTCCCATGGAGCGCCTGAACGATGTGCGCCGTGCGCTGCTGGCCAACAACCCCGGCAACCTGATCGGCCTGTACCGGGCTGAGTACGACGGAGTAAGGCTGCGGGTGAGCCCGGTGTGAAAGGGAGGCTGGATGCGGGAGGCTAGTGGAGAATCATCTTCCCCTATCATACTCACCGTGGAATAAACCGAAACGTGCTTGACCGGGGTGCGGGGGACCATGTATAATTGTAGCAATACGAAAGCGGGCGTTTGCCCGGATGGAGGGATGGCCATGGACGCCCGACAGGCGGCGCAGGTGATGGAGGAATTGCGCAAGCTGTACCCCGAGGCGAAGCCGGAGCTGCACTTCGCCAATCCCTACGAGACGCTGATCGCCACGATCCTCTCCGCCCAGTGCACCGACAAGCGGGTGAATCTGGTCACGGCGCGGCTGTTCCCCCAATACCCGGACGCCTTCGCCATGGCGAAGCTGGAGCCGGAGGCGCTGGAGCCGCTGATCCGGGAGTGCGGGCTGTATCACAATAAGGCGAAAAACATCATCGCCGCCAGCCGGGCGCTGGTGGAGCGGTACGACGGGAAGGTGCCCTCCACCCGCAAGGAGCTGATGGCGCTGCCCGGCGTGGGGCAGAAGACCGCCGGGGTGGTGCTGCTGGCCGCCTTCGGAGATGACCAGATTCCCGTGGACACCCATGTGTTCCGGGTATCCCGGCGCATCGGACTGGCCGACGGCAACACCCCGGAAAAGGTGGAGGCCCAGCTTCGCGACCTGCTGAAGAGGGACATCTGGTCCCTGGGCCATCACCTGATCATCTGGCACGGGCGGCGCTGTTGCCACGCCCGCAAGCCGGAATGCGAGCACTGCCCCCTGAATGAAGGACTCTGCGAAAAGCACATGGAGAATTGAACGATGGCATTGTTTGTTGATGTAGTTACGATCACTGTAAAGGCGGGGGACGGCGGCAACGGCTGCGTGTCCTTCCACCGGGAGAAATACGTGCAGGCCGGCGGGCCGGACGGCGGCGACGGCGGCCGGGGTGGCGACGTGATCTTCGAGGCCTCCGAACGGATGCACACGCTGATGGACTTCCGCTACAAGCGCAAGTTCACCGCCGGCAACGGTGGCGACGGCATGGCCAACCAGCGCTCAGGCAAGTCCGGCGAGCCGGTGGTGATCCAGGTGCCCCCGGGAACGGTGGTGCGGGAGAAGGCCACCGGCAAGCTGCTGCTGGACCTGTACACCCCCGGCAAGCGCAAGACGCTGGTGCGGGGCGGCAACGGCGGCTTCGGCAACCAGCACTTCGCCACGCCCACCCGCCAGGCCCCCCAGTTCGCCAAGCCGGGTGAAAAGCGGGAGACCATCGAGCTGACGCTGGAATTGAAGTCCATCGCCGACGTGGGCCTGGTGGGCTTTCCCAACGTGGGCAAATCCACGATACTGTCCGTGGTGACGGCGGCGCGACCCAAGATCGCCAACTACCACTTCACCACCCTCCAGCCCAACCTGGGCATCGTCAAGCACGGCGAGGCCAGCTTTGTGCTGGCGGACATTCCCGGCCTGGTGGAGGGGGCGGCCCAGGGCGTGGGCCTCGGACATGCCTTCCTGCGCCACGTGGAGCGAACGCGGATGCTGCTGCACGTGCTGGACATCGCCGGCAGCGAGGGCCGGGACCCGCTGGAGGACTTCGATGCCATCATGAAGGAGCTGGAGGCCTACGGCGACCTGAAGAACCGGCCCATGATCGTGGTGGCCAACAAGATGGACCTGCCGGGAGCCGAGGAAAACCTGAGGCGTCTGCGGGACAAGCTGGCGGATACGGGCATCGACATCTACCCGGTGTCCGCGGCCACGAGGCAGAACTTCGACGCGCTGCTCTACGCCACCGTGCGGCTGCTGGACACCTGTCCCCCCGCCGAGCCCTTCCTGGAGGAGGCGCTGGGCGATGCCGACGCCCTTGGTCAGGGCGAGCCCTTCACCGTCGAGGTGGACGGCGGCGTCTACTTCGTCTCCGGGCGGGAGATGGACCGCCTGATGGATTCGGTGAACTTTGAAAACGAGGAATCGCTGAACTGGTTCCACCGCTCCCTGCGCCGCCTGGGCGTGATCGATGCCCTTCGGGAAAGGGGCGCGAAGGAGGGCGACAGCGTCGTCATCGGCGATATGGAATTTGACTTTGTAGAATAATATGGATATACGGAGGAACGAACCATGACCACCAAACAGCGGGCCGCCCTGCGGTCCATGTGCAATACGATGGAGCCGGTCTTGCACATCGGCAAGGAGGGCATCAACGACAACCTGGTCAAGCAGTGCTGGGATGCCCTGGAGGCGCGGGAGCTGATCAAGGTGACCGTGCAGAAGAACGCGCCCTTTGATTCCACCCGGGAGGCCTGCGACGCGCTGTGCGAGCGGGTCCATGCCGAGCCGGTGCAGACCATCGGCAGCCGGTTCTGCATCTACCGCCAGGCGCGGGAGAATTCAAAGATCAAGCTGGAGGAGCTGTAGGGCCGCCACTGCGGATTGACAGCGCAGTGTCATTCCAAGCGGAGTCGAAGGACCTTTTCACCGCTGTCAATCCCCCTCGAACAGCTGCCGGTCCCGCCCGTGGCGGATCAGCGCCACGCCGGCGTGGGCGACGACGGCGAGCCCGGGGAACAGATACCAGCCGTTGCCCGTCAAAAGGTAGCAGGCCAGCATCCCCAGGGCCAGCAGCGCGCTTCGCGGCGAGAACCGGGCCGATTCCAGCCCTGCCCGGAGCATCCTGAGGCCATGATCCGGCCTGCGGCGCGGGGGAGGGGCCAGCGCATCGGCGGGGAGCGAACGCAACAGCCGGGTCAGCCTTCGGCTGTCCATCACGGCCACGGCGGGCTCCCGCAAATCCCCGGCATAGAGGGCCGCCCGGGGCTCGCAGGGACAGGTGGCGGCGATCACCAGCCGCCCGGCGTCCCGGTTGGATTTCCAGGCGCTGAGCACATCCCCGGAGGACATCGTGGCCTCCGGGTGTTTCAGTACCGGGACGAGCCGGAAGGCTTCATCGGGCCATCGGCGGCGGATCAGCGCCGTCAGCGCGGCTTCGGCGGCGACGTCGTCCAACGCGGCGATGCGCAGCAGCTCCCAGCGGATCTGGGCCCTGCTGGCGTGGCGCACGGTCGGAAGCCCCCGGATCAGCCACAGGCTCAGCGCTGTGCAGGCAAAGGCCATCCCGCAGGCCAACGGTATGCTGCCCCAGGCATTCAGGAAGAACAGGTAGTACCCGGTCGCGCCGAGCAACCCGAGCGCGGTGCGGTCGATGAATGCGGCCATGGTCAGCCCTCCGTCCCATTGGAAGTCAAGTCGGTCCGGGCCTGCGCTGCAGCCCCATATCCTATTGTTGACCGTATTGTAGGATTAATTCATGTTTTCAAAGGAGTGAACGCTATGAAACAGTTGCTTTCCCTCTGCCTCGCGCTGATGCTGGCGCTGGTCCCTGCCTTTGCCGCGCTGGCTGAAGCTGAAACCGACCTCAAGGGCCCCACGGACGTGGTGCTGGGCGACGAGCAGTTTGACGCCTACCTGTCGCTGCTGGCGGGAAAGCGGGTGGCGCTGTTCTCCAACCACAGCGGCATCGTGGGCGACAGGACCAGCGGACAGGGCGATACCTCCGCAACCGATGCGAGCCTCATTCCCTTCGGCAGGGATGTGGACGGCAACGACATCGCCTACGGCGAACACGTGCTGGACGCGATGCTGGCCCGGGGCGTGAACGTCACCGCCATATTCAGCCCGGAGCACGGCTTCCGGGGCACGGCCGGCGCGGGGGAGGCGGTCAGCGATTCCGTGGACCCGGCCACCGGTGTGCCGATCCTGTCGCTGTACGCCGAGAACAGCCACTATCCCAGCGCCGAAAGCATGGACGCCTTCGACGTGCTGGTGATCGATTTGCAGGACGTGGGCCTGCGCTACTACACCTACTATATCTCGATGTACTACATGATGGACGCCTGCGCCGGCGCGGGCAAGCCGGTGGTGCTGCTGGACCGGCCCAATCCCAACGGCTTCTATGTGGACGGGCCGATTTTACAGGAGGAGTTCATGTCCGGCGTGGGCCGGCTGCCCATCACCGTCGTCCACGGCCTGACCCTGGGCGAGCTGGCCCGGATGATCAACGGCGAGGGCTGGCTGGAGGCCGGGAAGGACGCCTGCGACCTGACCGTGATTCCCTGCCAGAACTACACCCACCGGGACCGGGTGCCCCTGGTGCGCGCCCCTTCGCCGAATTTGAAGGACATGCGGGCGGTGTACCTGTACGCCTCCACCTGCTTCTTCGAGAACACCGCGATGTCGGTGGGCCGGGGCACCGACCATCCCTTCGAGATCTACGGCAGCCCGTATCTCGCCGGGGACGACGCCTTTGACTACAGCTTTACGCCCGTGAGCATGCCGGGGGCCAACGAGCCGCCCTTCGAGGGCAGGGTGTGCCAGGGCAGGCAGATGATGGATACGCCGCTGGAGGACATCTGGAACGCGGGCATCAACCTCGATTACCTGGTGGACGCCTACCACGCCGTCCTGGAGGACGCCCCCGGGGTGGACTTCTTCGGCACTCCCGACAAGGAGGGCCGCTACTGGCTGGACAAGCTGTGCGGCACCGACGCCGTGCGGAAGATGATCGTGGCCGGCGAATCCGCCGAGGCCATCAAGGCGAGCTGGCAGGCGGATATCGACGCCTTCAAGGAACAGCGAAGGCCGTATCTGCTCTATGAAGAGTGATACAGCCTTCCGACGCGACGGGGGCTTCACCGCCCCCAATTGTCCAGCGCCCGCTTCAGATATTGCCCGGTGAAGCTCGCTTCACACTGGGCGACCGCCTCGGGGGTGCCGGTGGTGACCACGGTGCCGCCGCCGTCACCACCCTCGGGGCCCAGGTCGATGATGTAGTCGGCGGTCTTGATGACGTCCAGGTTGTGCTCGATCACCACTACGGTGTTGCCCGATTCGGCCAGCCGGTCCAGCACCTGGATCAGCCGCTCCACGTCCGCCACGTGCAGGCCGGTGGTGGGCTCGTCCAGCACGTAGATCGTGCGGCCCGTGGCCTGCCGCGACAGCTCCGTGGCCAGCTTGACCCGTTGGGCCTCGCCGCCGGAAAGGGTGGTGGCGGGCTGGCCCAGCTTCACATACCCCAGCCCCACGTCCCGCATGGTTTCCAGCTTGCGGGCGATTTTTTGTATGGGGCGGAAGAATTCCAGGGCCTCGTCCACGGTCATCTCCAGCACCTCGTAGATGTTCTTGCCCTTGTAGCGCACCTCCAGGGTCTCCCGGTTGTAGCGCCGGCCCTTGCACACCTCGCAGGGCACGTAGACGTCTGAGAGGAAGTGCATCTCGATCTTGATGATGCCGTCGCCGCTGCAGGCCTCGCAGCGCCCGCCCTTCACGTTAAAGCTGAACCGGTTGGGCTTGTAGCCCCGGGCCTTGGCGTCCGGCGTGGCGGCGAATACGTCCCGGATCATGTCGAAAAGGCCGGTATAGGTGGCGGGGTTGGACCGGGGTGTGCGCCCGATGGGGCTCTGGTCGATGGCGATGATCTTGTTCAGCTGCTCCACGCCGTCGATGCCGTCGTGGGCCCCCGCCCGTTGGCGGCTGCGGTTCAGCGTCCTGGACAGGGACTTGTACAGGATTTCATTCACCAGCGACGACTTGCCGCTGCCGGACACGCCGGTTACGCAGGTGATGACGCCCAGGGGCAGCTTCACGTCGATGTTTTTCAGGTTGTTGGTGCGCGCCCCGCGGATGGTGAGCCAGCCGGAGGGCTCGCGCCGGGATGTGGGAACGGGCACGAATTTCTTCCCGGACAGGTATTGCCCGGTGAGGGAGGCCGGGTTTGCCATGATTTCATCGGGGGTGCCCTCGGCCACGATCTCGCCGCCGTGGATGCCCGCGCCGGGGCCCACGTCCACGATCCAGTCGGCGTCCAGCATGGTCTCCTCGTCGTGCTCCACCACGATCAGCGTGTTGCCCAGGTCCCGCAGGCCCTTCAGCGAGTTCAGCAGCCGGCGGTTGTCCCGCTGGTGCAGGCCGATGGAGGGCTCGTCCAGGATGTACAGCACGCCCACGAGGCCGCTGCCGATCTGGGTGGCCAGCCGGATGCGCTGGGCCTCGCCGCCGGACAGGGTGCCCGCGCTGCGGGACAGCGTCAGGTAGCCCAGGCCGACGTCGGTCAAAAAGCCCAGCCGGGACTGGATCTCCTTTAAGATCTGATGGGCGATGATCCGCTCCCGCTCGGTCAGGGTGATGCCGTCGAAGAAGGCGCGGCAGTCCTGCACGGACAGGTCCGAGATCTCGGCGATGTTGCGGTCCTTGATGGTCACGGCCAGCGATTCCTTCTTCAACCGCTTGCCGCCGCAGTCGGGGCAGGGGATCTGGCTCATGTAGCCCTCGTAGAGCGACTTCATGGCATCGGAGTTGGTCTCCCGGTAGCGGCGCTCCAGGTTGGCGACGATGCCCTCGAAGGGGGCGGAGAAGGTGCCGCCGCCGTCGCCCCGGGTGTAGTGGATTTTGACCTTCTCGCCGTTGGTGCCGTAGAGGAGGATGCTGAGGGCGCTCTCGGGCAGGTCCTTCACCGGGGTGTCCAGGGAGAAGCCGTACTGTTCGGACAGGGCGGTGAGGTAGGTGTGGGCCATGGAGTCAAATTCGCCGCTGTTCCAGCCGGAGACCTGTATGGCTCCCTGGTTCAGGGACAGGCTCCGGTCGGGTATGACGATGGCCGGGTCTATTTTCATCAGCATCCCCAACCCGGAGCAGGTGGGGCATGCGCCGTAGGGGTTGTTGAAGGAAAACATGCGGGGCGCAAGCTCGCCGATGGAGATGCCGCAGTCCGGGCAGGCGTAGTTCTGCGAAAACAGCGTGTCCTCTCCGTCGATGACGCTGGCGACCACCAGCCCCTCCGCCAGCTTCATGGCGGTTTCCAGCGAGTCGGTCAGCCGCTGCTGGATGTCCGGGCGCACGACCAGGCGGTCGATCACGATCTCCACCGTGTGCTTCTTGTTCTTGACCAGCTTCGGAGGGTCGGACAGCTCGCAAAGCTCCCCGTCGATGCGGGCGCGGACGTAGCCCTGCTTGGTCATGTCCTCCAGCAGCTTGACGAACTCGCCCTTGCGCCCCCGCACCACCGGGGCCAGAATCATCAGCTTCGTGCGCTCGGGCAGGGCCAGGATCTGGTCAACGATCTGGTCCACGGTCTGCTGCTGGATGGGCTTGCCGCACTTGGGGCAGTGGGGCACGCCGATGCGGGCGTACATCAGGCGCAGGTAGTCGTGGATCTCCGTCACCGTGCCCACGGTGGAGCGGGGGTTGCGGCTGGTGGTCTTCTGGTCGATGGAGATGGCGGGGGACAGGCCCTCGATGTAGTCCACGTCCGGCTTCTCCATCTGCCCCAGAAACTGCCGGGCATAGGAAGACAGCGATTCCACATAGCGCCGCTGTCCCTCGGCATAGATGGTGTCGAAGGCCAGTGAGCTCTTGCCGCTGCCGGAAAGGCCGGTCATCACGATCAGCTTGTTGCGGGGGATGACCAGGTTCACGTTCTTCAGGTTGTGCTCCCGGGCACCCTTGATGATGATTTCGTTGATGTTCAATGATACTTACCTCGTTCTGTTTGAAGCGTTCTTTGTTCGTGTCTGTTCGATGGAGGAAATACTGATTTGTCGATCTGTTGGTGGAAAAGCAGAGGGTAGTACAAAGGGAACAGGGAACAGTCAACAGGGAACAGGAAAAGCCACGCACGGAATGTTGCAGCCAGAACAAAGGGAACGTTCCCGCGACGAAAATGAAGTATAGAATCCCTGAAAGCCCTGTAGCGGCGGCAATCTGCCGCCACGGCATTCTTATCGGCTGGGAACGGTGGCGGCAGGTTGCCGCGACACGAAGTTAGTCCTTTAGGGCG